>DAIPHW010000216.1:0-4243 GCA_036771135.1 Fibrobacterota bacterium
GGCGCTTCGGACAAAAAACGGCGGTGGAAAATTCCTGTCGCAGGGGGTTGTCATTCACGCCGCGCACGAGCGCTCCGGAATGATCTGCGAGATGGGAACCGTCGGAATCGTCTCGACCCTCGGGATCCTGTTGGTCTTTCTTGCCGCTTTCCGCACACCACTTTCCTTTGTCGCTGGGGCTGCCACAGTGGTCGTCGGGATCGCGGTCGGGTTCGTCTGGACCCATGCCCTCTTCGGTGGCGTGCATGCTCTCACGCTTGCTTTTGGCGCTTCGGTCACAGGACTTTGCGCCGACTACGCCATCTTCTTGCTGGTGCGCCGGGCGGTCTCGGGGACGTCTTGGAACCCAGATCGCGCCGTGGCGACCCATGCGCGCCCGCTCTTCCTCGCCTTGGCCACCACCATCCTTTCCTTCGTGGGCCTGCTCTTCTCGGGGTTTCCCGGCCTTGTCGAAATCGCGGTCTTTTCCTCCGTCGGTCTTCTCGTGAGCTGGCTCTTCGCCCTTTCAGTGCTGCCTGCGCTCTTCGCTCGCGCCGCGCTGCGTCCTCCTGTGCTCCTCAATCGCCTTTCCCGCGCCGCCTGGAAGGTACGCCTGCGCCCGGCCCGGATCGCCCTGGCTCTCCTGGCCCTCGCCTCGGCCCTGGGGATGGTCCGCTTGCGCTCCGACGACGACGTTCGACGCCTCCAGACTCCGGCTCCGGTCCTCCAGGCTAACGACTCTCTCGTCTCCTCGCTCCTTCAGGGGCCCGATGCTGGCCGGGCTGTGATCGTCGAAGCGCCCGATCCCGAGACGCTGCTGCGCCGCCTCGAAGCCCTGGATGCCACACTTGCCTCTGAGCGGGCGCAAGGGCGGATCCGCGAGTGGATCTCGCTGTCGCAGACGATCCCTTCGGAGATGCGTCAGCGCCAGGATTCCGTGCGCGTGGAGCGCCTGTGCCGTCCTCCTCTCTCGCTTGTCCCGACTCGTTTGGGCGTTTCTCCCGCGGCCGTCGACTCTTTCCTGGCGCTTTCCCGAAAAGGCGTCCCTCCGCTTGAGTTGCGCGCTTGGCTCCTCTCGCCGGCCTCCTGGGGGACGCGCGAGCTGCTGCTAGATACCTTGCCTTGGCGCGCCGCTGTGCCAGTGATTCCGGCTGCGCTGGGCTGGAATCTCCCGCCGCTTCCCGGCTGCCTCTTCGTCAATTCGGCGGAGCTCTACACCACGCTTCTTTCCGGGCAGAGCCGCCGCTCGGCCCTGCTAGTGGCCGGGATGTACCTCGTGACACTTTTTGGCCTTGGAGTTTTCCTGGGTTTCCGCCGCGCCGTCGCGGTGCTAACTCCGGCTCTGCTGGCCGGTGCAGCCACCTTAGGGGTCCTCGGTTGGGCCGGGATTCCGCTCCACTTCTTCGGGCTGATGGCCCTGACGCTGGTGCTTGGTGCCGGTGTCGACTACGCTCTCTATCTGGAAGACGAAGCCTCCTGCGACGCTCCCGGGCACGCCTCGGTGGCCTTGTGCGCGACCACTTCGCTGCTTTCCTTTGGCTCGCTTTGGGCCTGCTCTAGCCCGGCGCTTTCCCAGTTCGGCATGGTCACGGTGGTCGGACTCGCCTGGAGCCTTCTGCTCTCGCCGTGGGCGCCGCGCCTTTCCCGCGGGAAGCGCGCGTGAGGCGGACGAGGCTGCTTCTGCTCTTTCCCGCACTTTTGAGCGGGTGCGCCGCAGTGCTCCCGGTTCCCACTTCCATGCCCGTGCCGCCGGTCTCTGATTCCTGCCGGGTGCGCTCGGTGGCGCTCTCGGCCCGCGGGAAAATCCTTCCCGCCGTTCCTCTGATGCTCCAGACCGAGCACGATCGATTCCACTTCTCGGGCGCGCTGCTCGGCGACTGGGGGCGACTCCTCGAATCCTTCTCGCTGGCGAAGGCAAGTCTTGGCGGCGAGCGGGCCTGGTTCTCTGGTTCGCACCTTTCTCCAGGGCAGCTTTCGTCCCTGGCGATCGCCGTTCAGTCGCCGCGTTCTCTGGCGCCGGTGCTGCCGCGCGACTGGACGCTTGTCTCTGGGGATTCCGTCGTCACCCTGCTTTTCTGCGGAAAGCCCTCCTCGGTCTGGACGCGCCATCCGGCGGACTCGCTTTGGGATGGGCGGGCCTCGGACAGTTCCTGGGATATTCGCAGCGCCTCGGCCGGCGAGGAGACCCAGCCGCTTGTCGCGGAGGACAGCCTTGGACGCTGAACTGCGCCATGCCTTCGGCGAGGGGGAGGGCGAGCCTTCCCTGCTCACGGAAGCCGAGCGGGCGCGGGCCGTCTCCTTTTCCGAGCGGCGACGCTCCCAATTCGTGCTCGGACGCACCTTGCTGCGGCGGCTGGCGGGCGAAGTCCTTTCCCTCCCGCCGCGCGATGTCCCGCTGGAAGTCTCTTCCGAAGGACGTCCCGAACTTCCCGGCACCGGGCTTTTCGCCTCGGTGAGCCACAGCGGCGCCGGAGCTCTGGCCGTTGTCGCCCGCGCGCCGGTGGGCTGCGATCTGGAAGATCTGGGTGGACGCTCCCGCGACGAAGTCGCCCTGTCTCGTCGCTATTTCCATGCCGCCGAGGCGTCCCGAATCGAGGCGCTTGCGGCCGAGGAACGTCACAGCCTCTTTCTGGAGCAGTGGACGCGCAAGGAGGCGCTCTTCAAGTCTGGTCTCCTCCCGTGGCCCGACTGCTTGGCCGCCGACCTTTGGGACGGAATCTGTCCAGTATCTGGCGGTTCGGCGCGCATTGCCTTCCTTTCCGGGATTCCCGCGGGCTGGATCGCGCGGACGGCGCTTGCGCATCCGACCGTTCCCGTGCGCGGCCCTCAGCGGCTGGCGCCTTTCCGCCTTGCTCAGGCGGCGATTGCCCTTTCCGCTGCCTCCCAGATCTTGCCAGTCGCCCGTCCCTGGGGACTTTCTGGAGCCTTTCTCGGCCTTTTGGCAGTGGGCTTGGGGGTGGCCTCCAAGCATTCCTTCTTCGGCCCTGTCCACACGCGCCTTTCCGATTCCCGGCGCATCGCCCTGACTTTCGACGACGGTCCCGACCCTTCCCTCACGCCCGACGTGCTCGACCTGCTTTCTCGCCACGGCATCCGTGCCACCTTCTTCGTGGTGGCGCGCCAAGCCGAGAAACATCCGGAGCTGGTGCGACGCCTACTTGCCCAGGGACATCAGCTCGGCTGTCACGATCTGCACCATTCGCCGTATTCCAATTTCCGGATGGATGCTGCCTTCGTGCGCGAGCTGGGGGAGGCACGCGAAATCCTGCGGACGATCGCTGGGCGTGCCCCGTACCTCTATCGTCCGCCGGTGGGGCTCACCAATCCTCATCTCTTTGTTGCTCTTCGTCGCCACGGCATGGAATGCGTGTGCTGGAATCGCAGCGCCGTGGAGGCGGGAAACCGTCGCCTGGACCACATTCGTCGCATCGGAGGTTTAGCCGAGGGAGGGGCGATCGTGTTGATGCACGATGTGCTGCCGCATCCCGAGTACAAGGCGGTGTTCCTGGAG
The DNA here is from genome assembly GCA_036771135.1 of Fibrobacterota bacterium. Classification (GTDB taxonomy): domain Bacteria; phylum Fibrobacterota; class Fibrobacteria; order UBA5070; family UBA5070; genus JBDKGV01. The sequence goes on from DAIPHW010000216.1 coordinate 3,491, forward strand.
CAGCTTGACGCGCTGTGCTGCGAGATCTCCCGCCGTGGCCTGGTTCCGGGGCGCCTGGACGAGTTGCTGGGCCTTCCGACCTGGAGCGCGTAGGTCGCAAGGACAGGCGCTGCTCAAGTTCTCGTCTTCTTGACGCCGCGCCAATGGGACGACGACGTCGTTTGGCCTTAGTTGGACTTCGGCGGCGGGGCGATGGGGAAGATGGCCATGGACAGCTCAAGGACGCGGTCGGGATGGGATGCGGTTTCCACCCGCTTCTGGATCTGGCGACGGCATTCGCGCAGCAGTGCTCGGATGTCCTCGAAAGCCTCCTGATCCACCGCCAGAGTCAGGGTGGAGATGTCGCGCAGTTCGGGGGGGTAACGCTCCAGGCTCTCCTTGGCCAAATCCAGAACCTGCTTCTGGAAGTGGCGTACGGCCACGACCTTCTCGTCGCCTCCAGCGGTGATGTGCGCCTCGGTCAGGAGCAGTCTCCCGGAGGCGGCCTTCTTGGCAAAGCCTAGTTCCAGCAAGATCTCCAGCGCCGATTGCACCTCGGCAATCGGCACGCCGGGCAAGAACCGAGCCGCCAACTCCTCGGGGCGAGAGTTCCCATCGACCACTTCCAGGAGGCAGCGAATTCCAGAAACCCACCAATCTCGGAAGAACGCCTGCTCGCCCTTTCCTAGGCGCCGACGCTCCACGTCGCGCAAGGTCGCTGCCTTGGCCAGGATCTCTTGCTTTTCCAGTTTGCCGCGGCTGCGTGCACAGGCC
>DAIPHW010000217.1:0-4228 GCA_036771135.1 Fibrobacterota bacterium
CGATCGACGGGGTGAAAAGGCCGATGCGTCCGGTACCGACGTCCAGCCCCGCCTGCCAGGGTTCCCAATCGCCTTGGTGGCGGGTCTCCAGGAAGGTCGTGGTGCGATGGGCTGGACGGACGTCCCAGGCCACCGTCTGGTGGGCGCTGAGGCCGTGAGTGTCTTCGGCAATGAGTTCGGCCGCATAGATGCCAGGGGCGGCGGCGCGCAATTGCAGACGTTCCCCGTCCCAGCGGATGGGGGAGCCTGGAGGAAGCTGGACACGCAGGTGCAGGCTGTCTCCTTGGGGCGAAACGGCCACCGGCCGGTACGTGAGCTGGGCGTCCTCATGCGGGTCGCCAAGGCCCAATTCGCTCAAGAAGCGCGGAGGCAGTTTCTGTCGCGCCGTTGCGACAGGAATTGTCCAAACTTCCGCAGTCGAGTCGCCCAGAGGGTCTAGGGCGACAAGGCGTAGCTTGGGGAAAGTCGTCAGGTCCGAATCGGAAGGGTGCCACGAGACACAACCCTGCAGCGAGTCCCAGCGCGCACCGCGGGGAAGTTGGCGGGCAAAAATGTGCAGTTTCGAGAGGGGTTGGTCGGAATCGCCGACTTGGGGGCAGAAGCTCCAGGAGCTCCTGGCGTGGATGGAATCGGGAATTCCTTTCAAGAACGGCGGACGGTTCCTATGCACCGAAAGGACGAAGGCGAGAGTGTCCTCACCGCCAGGAGCCGTCGCTCGCAATGTCAGTGGGTAGTTGCCTTCTTGATTGGGCGTGCCTTCCAAGACGCGCTCGGAGGCGTTCCAGGAAAGTCCTGGCGGCAGAGCTCCTTCGCAGGCGATGCGCATGCCGGCGGTGGGACCTCCCGAGTCATCCACAGCCCAGGACTGCAGCCTGAGAGGTACCCCGGCGAACACTGTGCCGGGAAGCGGAAAGATCAGGTGCGGGGTTCCCTGGGGGCGAACTTTTTCTTTGACGGCTTCGGGACGGCGCGCCTCCTCGCCGTTTCCGTGCGGAAGTCGGAAGTGCTCCAAAAATCCCGGTGGCACCATGAGCACCATCTGACCGGCTTCGAAGGAAATTGACAGTTTCTGTCCATCCGGAAGAGAGGGCATGGTACCCTCCATCGAACGCAGCAGCCGTTCGCCCAGCTCGTAGGCCTTGCGCTCTTGGCCACCCACGGCCTGGGCGCGGGAGCTCCATGCGTCCCGGCGAGAACGGGCCTTAACGCGCACCACTGGCGCCACCCGCAGTCCTGCCAGTGCGCCTTCGCTCTTGAGGGTCTGCCAGACGTCGCCGTCGATGAGCACGGCGCGGTCGGAAAAGCGCATGATGTCGCCCTGCTGCAGCCCCAGGGAGAGGTTCCCAATCAAGAACACCGGATTCCCGTGGGCGCGGAAGCGCGAAGCCAAGCGCGCCCCTGCAGCGCGGTCGGAAAGGCTGGCGATGCCAAAGCTCCCCAGCGCGGAGGCGTTCCACTGGGATAAGGCGCTTGCGCACAGGCAAAGGACCAGAGCGGCCCACAGCCGCCTCATCGAGAAGGCTCCCGACGCGACTCCACTAGGCGGCGGTAGCTTGTCACCAGCGCGCGCGAGGTGGGACGTTCGCCATAGTCGACGCTATCGCCGGTGGCGAACCACTGCTGCTCGGGCTGGCTCCACAGCAGCTTTCCGAAGCGGAAGGTCGGCGCGGCGTTGGAACCCTTGGTGCGCAGGGCTACGAAGCTCTGGCTTGCGAGGTCGTGGCGGACCACCACCAGCGTGCTCTCGGGAAGTTCGGCTTCGATCCAGCGTACGCCTCCTTCCATGGTCACCAGCGCCGGCGGTCGCACGGCCCCCAGCAAGCCGTCGTACTCGCCGGTGGTGCCGGCCTTGGCGCGGCTTTCCAGGAACTGCGAGGCCTCGCTCCACAGGCGGTCCTTGCGGGCCGATTCGGTCTTGGCCTTGTCAATATTGACCATGGGCACCAGGAACACCACGCGCAGCACCAGAAGCACCGTGAGAATGGTGAGCACGGTCTCGAACGACACGGCTTCGCCCAGATCGAGCGATTGGATTCGTCGCCGGCGCGCCATCAGGCTTCCTTGGCTGCGTCAGGAGAGAGCGTGGCGGCCTTGGCGGCCAGGAAGTCGCGATAGCGCTTCTCGAAGGCGGTCAGTTCCTCGACGCGTCGGCTGATGGAGTCCTGGGCGCGGGCCAGCGTTTCCACGGTGTCGCCACAGCGCGAGACGGTCTCTAGCAGCAAGGCAAAGCGCGAATCCATTTCCTGCCGGGTAGATGGCCATCCGATGGGGTTTGCGGCTTGCATGGCCTGCATCCCGGCAGACCGCTTGCGCACGGCGCCTTGCAGACAGGTGAGGTTCCAGTCGGCCAGATGGCGGTCGGCCAGATCAAAACCGGTGAGCATGCGTTCCAAGGCCTGCACCACCACGACTTCCAGGAGCATCGAAAAGGCGGTGGCGACGAGCGTGGCCATGATGGCATAGCCGTCCTCGTCGATGGCCATGGCGATATCGCGGATGAAGCTCATCTCGCCATTAGAGCTGGAAAGCCCCAGGATGGCGCGCTTCATGGGTGGAAAGGTGAGCAAAAGCCCCAAGAGCGTTCCCAGGAAGCCCACCTTGAGGATGGTGCGATTGATGGAAACGTGGAGTCCGGCAAGCTTCTGGTCGCGGATGTAGCGGCGTTCCGAGGCGTTCTCCAAGAGCAGCTCGGAGCCTGCCGAGTCCCCCTGAAGGCCCAGTTCCACCCAGTGAAGCGCCAGATCACGAGTGTGCCCTGGTTGCGAGTGCAGAAGTTCTTCGTGGAGGGCTTCGAGATCCGGTTCCCCTCCGGCAGTCTTCAGGATGGCAAGGGTGTCCATGGTGCGCTGGGCGCCGCGGCGAATGACCATGAGATGGCGTAACAGCATCACTTGGCCGACGGTGAAGAGCGCCAGAATCAGCACCAGAATGGGGTTTCGCGCCCAATTGGGGTCCACCTTGGCGGTTCCCAGGAATCCGAGTGCAAGTAGCGGGAACGGAGCAAAGAAGCTCGCCATGGCGGTGCTGCGCACCTTCTTCAGCAGCCGTTCGGCAAGCAGGAGAGAGTCTTCACCGCAGGCGGGAGCTTGGGGCTTGGCTTGAAAAACGACGCTCATCGGGAATCTCCTCCGCGCAAGGGGTCGGAAAAATGCAGGTTCGTGCTTATGCCCAGCCGTGCCTGATCGGTGCGAGCGTAGAGCAGATCCAGCCGCATGACCTCCCAGGAAAGGTTTTGGCGGAATCTCCCCAAATGCCACGTGGCAAGCGCCCAAGGTGCCGTGGCAAGCGAGAAGCCCGTCATGGCTTGATCACCAGCCCAGGCAAGCGATGCTCCCCAGCGCAAGGGGCCTGCCGGCAAGTCTTCCAACGAGACCTGTTGCATCAAGCCTTTCCAGGCATCGGGCGCGAAGATTCCCTTCCAGTGGAGTACGCCGAAATGGGCCTCGAACGTGTGCTGCCAGTAGCTGCTGCCATCGCCAGAGAAGCGGGTGACGAGGTCGCCTTTGAGCTTCTTGCGAACCAAGGTGTCGAGATTTTTCTGGAAAATGGCCGCATCGGGGTAAGCTGCTGCCTGTTGGCGCATTTCCCAGCAGAACACGGGAAGACAAGCCGCCACGGCTGCTTCGACGTGGCTTGAGGCGTCCAATCCGGCCATTTCTGGCGTTTGCTGGCGCATGGAAACGCCACCACCCAGCGAAACGTAGGGGCCGATGGATTGCAGCCAGGAAATCTCGGTGGTCCAGGCACTCCAGCGATCAGATTTGGCGGCTTCAGAGGTACTCCAGGAGGCCGCGAAACCGCCACCCGAGGGCGGCAAAATCCAGGAAACGAGGCGTTCCGTCGTGGGAATGGCGATATGTTCGGATGCGCCATTCGCGCCTGAAGAAAGTGAATCGTTGCGCCATGTTGCGAATCGCTGCCAAGCAGATGAATCTAATCGCGCAATTTCGGTTCCATCGCCAAGCAATACGGCATTTCTTCGGTTAGGATCGGGGGGAAGGACAATCCAGGCGGAGCGATGAGGAAGTGCTCCCAAACCTGCCAAGGCGTGGAATTTGGCGGCTTGAAGGCTATCATCCGCCCAGGATGCGGCGATGCACAGAACTGTTGCGACTAGGAACATGCGACCTTTGGTGCTTGTCTGTCTGGAATCCATTTCCCGGACAGCAAAGAAGCCAATGGGCACTCTATCATTTTGTTAGAGCAGTTGCAAAGAATCTGTTGAATT
>DAIPHW010000218.1:0-4134 GCA_036771135.1 Fibrobacterota bacterium
CGCGGGTGCTGGAAGACCGACGCGGGGTGTGTCAGGACTTTGCCCACCTGATGGTGGCAGCGCTTCGGCACATGGGCCTGGCGGCCCGCTACGTCTCGGGGTATCTGGAGACGCTGCCGCCGCCGGGAATGCCGCGCCTCGTGGGCGCCGACGCTTCGCACGCCTGGGTGTCGGTGTGGTGCCCGCCGCTTGGCTGGGTGGATATCGATCCGACCAACGACTGCCTGGTGGGAGAGCGTCACATCGTGACCGCCTGGGGCCGCGACTATGCCGACGTCTCCCCTTGGAAGGGGCTGGTGCTGGGAGGTGGCGCTCAGAGCGTGCAGGTCTCGGTCGATACCGAGCCGCAGGCCTAGGCTACCGACAGTTTCTGTAGCGCCTTTTCCAGTTCAGATTTGCGAACGGGCTTGGCGAGGTAGCCGTTCATGCCTTCAGCCAGGCACTGCTCGCGATCGCCGTCCATGGCGGCGGCGGTGAGGGCCAGGATGGGGAGGTCTTGCCAGGTTTGTCCAACCAAGCCTTGGCGGATGGCGCGGGTCAGTTCCAGGCCGTCCATGTCGGGCATTTGCAGGTCGGTGAGCAGCAGGTCGAATTGGCTCCCGGGAAGCTTCTGTAGCGCTTCGCGCCCGTTCTCGGCGGTGACCACCTCATGTCCCATGATCTGGAGCAGGCGCGAGATGACGCTGCGGTTGACGCGATTGTCCTCGGCCAGGAGGATTCGCAGTGGACGGTCCAAAAGCGGCGTTGCCGACTCTGGCGCGGTCGAGGCAAGCGACGAGGCGCGGGCCAGATCTACCGTGAACCAGAATTTGGATCCCTGTCCGAGATGGCTTTCCACGCCGATTTCTCCGCCCATGATCTCGGTCAGGCGGCGGCAGATGGAAAGTCCCAGTCCCGAGCCGCCGTGGACGCGCTTGCTGCCCATGTCCAGTTGCGAGAACGGCTGGAAGAGTCGCGAGACGTCTTGGGGAGAGATGCCCGCTCCGGTGTCTTCCACTTCAAAGCGCAGCCGCTGCCGTCCGCCGGTCATTTCCTTCACCTGCCAGACGCGGATCAGGATGTGGCCCTCTTCGGTGAACTTGGCGGCGTTGCCCACCAAGTTTAACAGAATCTGTCGCAAGCGCCCGGCATCGCCACGCAGGCGGGACGGAACCGCCGGGTCAATCTCCTGGAGGCTTTGGACGCCCTTGGCGACGATGGACGGCCGCAGTGCGGCCAGGACGCTCTCTACAAGGCCGGCTATGGCAAAGTCCGCCTCGTGCAGCTCCATGCGTCCAGCTTCGATGCGCGAAAGGTCCAGCACGTCGTTGAGGATGGTCAGCAGGGCTTCGGAGGTGGCTTGGATGGTCTCGGCGCAATCGCGCTGCTCGGGCTCGAGCTTCGATTCCAAGAGCAGCGCCGTCATGCCCATCACGCCGTTCATGGGGGTGCGGATCTCGTGGCTCATGGTGGCTAGGAACTCGCTCTTGGCGTGGTTGGCTGCCTCGGCAACGATCTTGGCATGAGCCAGATTTTCCATGGCGCGACTCAGATCCCGGTTGGCCGCCTCCAAATCTCCCTGAGCCTTGTTGCGCGCATTCTCGTAGAGGTAGGCAAGCAGGCATTCGGCAAAGAAGGTGCCCAGGAAACGTCCACTAAAGGAGACGGGCCAACTGGCTTGCCAGGAAAAGAGGTGCGGGCCCATTCCCAGCGCCACCAGCGCTAAGTAACCAAGCGAATAGAGCAGTCCTTGACGGGGGCCAAGCAGGAAAAACGCCGAGGGAGGTACGAGGAAGGACCACAGGACACCGGTCATCTGCTCGCCGCCGGTCCAGGTCAGGGCCAGGAAGAGCGCGCAATTGAGCAGCAGGATGCCCCATTTGCCCATGGTCACGGGGAAGCGGCCGCTGCGCATCACCAAGACCAGTCCGATGCACAGGGCCGCTGCCGTGAGGTCCATGGTGGCCACGAACGTCTGCCCGTGCCTCAAGGTGGCGATGCCGAAGAGGACGCCGTAGAGCAGGAGCACTCCCGACACGAGGTTGCACAGCACGATCTGCTGCCTCTCGTGCGCAGAAAGTCCTCTGGAACTGGTCAGCACGTTCCAGAGAAGCGCTTTGGCCCGGCTGTCACCTTCGGTCGAGGTCATGTGCGATCGTCCCATTCCCGACTGAGTGACGTCAAGCTCCCGGACGACGCGGCGGCGTGAGCCCTTGCAGCGGCGAGGAGGCCGAGCCGTAGAGCTTGCGCGGGATGCGCTCGGCAAGGAAAGCGTCGCGTCCGGCTTCGCAGGCCTGCCGCATGGCGCGCGCCATGCGTACCGGGTCCTTGGCCAGGGCGATAGGCGAGTTGAGCAGCACCGCGTCCACGCCGAGCTCCATGGCTTGGGCCACGTCCGAGGCGGTTCCGAGGCCAGCGTCCACCAGCACCGGAGCCTTCACCGATTCCAGGATGATACGGAAGTTGGAGGGGTTGAGGATCCCCTGCCCGGAGCCAATGGGGCCTCCGGCGGGCATCACGGCGGCCACTTCGAGCTGGTCGAGCTTCTGGGCCAGCACCGGGTCGTCGTTGGTGTAGACCATGAGGTCGAAGCCCTCGTCCTTGAGGCGGCGCGCCGCCTCGTAGGTGCCCAGCGGGTCGGGAAGCAGGGTCTTCGCGTCGAAGAGCACCTCAAGCTTCAGCAGCTTCCAGCCCATGGACTTGGAGAGGTGGGCGATGCGCAGGGCGTCCTCCACCGAGAAGGCGCCGGCGGTGTTGGGAAGGATGGTGTACTTGGCCGGGTCGATGGCGTCGAAGATCCCCTTGCCCTTGGGGGCCTTGAGGTCGACGCGCCCGAGCGCCACCGTGACAATTTCTGTCCCAGAGGCTTCGAGGGCCTCCTTCATAATCCCGAAGTCGGCGTACTTGCCGGTCCCGACCAGAAGGCGGCTCTTGTAGGTCTTGCCGGCGATGGTGAAGGGCCGGTCGATCGGCTGGTTGCTGCTCTCCTCTGACATCTCTGCTCCTTGCGTCGCGACGGCCCGCGACAGCACCCATAAGATAGGTCAGACCGAGAGGCGCAGTTAGGCGCAAGGGCGCCCGCCGCCTGCGGCGTCGCCGGGCTGCCTGCCGGGCCCCCGCCCCATCCCGTTTTGCGGGGGCGTATGGGCGGGTGTCCCGGGCCTATCGGCCGGCATCCCTGGCGCAAGACTCCGAGCGCGGTGCCGTTTTCTTCTATTGGCGTCCACTATGGATGACGCTTTGCCTGAAGAGACGCCGGACGAGGGCCAGCTCCTGGATTACCTCCTGTGCGCCGAACACTACCGCAACACCGAGTCGCAGTACGACGCCGAGGACTACTTCGTGGACGGCCTGGTGCTCATGCACCTGCCGCTGCCGCTGCGACTGGAACGCGGGCGGCTGGAGACGGTCATGAAGGCGGTGGTCCAGCAGTTGCAGGCCCCCGAGAACCAGGAGGACGTAAAACGCGCCTTCCCGCGCTTTCATACTCTGCGCGCCGAGAAAGGACTCTGGTGGATCCATCTCATGCGCAAGGAGCACAAGGACTCCCTGCCGCAGGACTTCCACACCAACGCCTTCACCGAGGAAGAGCTTTTGGGCACTGCGCCCTTCGAAAATCCCGAGGACGTTCCCAAGGAACTCTGGTTCGACTGCGACGGTGATCCCATTGAAGGGCCGCCCGACCGGTCCATGGCCTTCTTGTACCAATAATGACAGATCTTGTCATCCGCCCACTGGAAGGTCCTGACCTCGCGGCCTTCCGGGAACTCCTGCTGCAGTGGGACGACGGCGACGTCATCGTGGCGGAGCCCGAGCTCGCCGAGCAGCTCGAGTGCGCCCGGCGCGATGCCAGCGGCGAGGTGCTCTTGGCCTTCTCGCCTGACGGAAGCCTAGCCGGCTATGCCCAGCTCGGCCTGCACGTCATGGTGGGCATGGGCACGGCCATGGAGGTCGTCGCCCTCTTGGTGCGCGACGATCTGCGGGGGAAGGGGATCGGCGCCGCGCTGCTTGGCCATTGCGAAGGCTGGGCCCGTTCGCGGGACTGCAAGCTCCTGATGCTCAGCTCCCAGCTCTTCCGCGAGCGCGCCCACGCCTTCTACCGGCGGCAGGGCTTCCGTGAGGCGAAGCGCTCGGTCTTCTTCGTCAAGGACCTGT
>DAIPHW010000219.1:0-4065 GCA_036771135.1 Fibrobacterota bacterium
CGGGTGCAGAAGATGGCCGTGAAGAGCGAGACCAAGCAACCGATGGTCAGCGTCAAACCAAAGCCCTTGATGGAACCGGTGCCCAGCTCGTAGAGCACGAAGGCCGTGAGGACGTTGGTAATGTTGCCGTCAAAGATGGAAGCGAAAGCGCGCTTGTAGCCAAGCTCCACCGCCACCTTGACCGCCTTGCCGTGACGCAGTTCCTCGCGGATGCGCTCGTAGATCAGCACGTTGGCATCCACAGCCATACCCAAGGCCAACACCACGCCGGCGATGCCGGGCAACGTCAGGGTGGAATGGAAACCCGCCAGGATGGCCATGGTGAAAACGCCGTTCAAGATCAAAGCAGCGTTGGCAATACCGCCCACGCCGTGGTAGAAGAGGAACATAAAGGCAAAGACAGCCAAGATGCCGACCACGGCAGCCAAAATACCCTGATTGATATTCTCAGCGCCCAGCGAAGCGCCCACCGACCGCTCTTCCACAATGCGCATGGGAGCGGGAAGAGCACCAGCGCGCAGCACGATAGCCAGCTGACGTGCTTCGTCGATTCCCTGCATGCCGGTGATGGATGCCGTACCGCCAGTAATGCGGCCCTGGATGACCGGGGCGCTATAAACAGAGCCGTCCAGCACGATGGCTAGCTGACGACCGATGTTGGCACCAGTGATGCGAGCAAATTCCTTAGGACCGCGCCCCTTGAGCTTCAAGGTGACTTCGGCATCGCCGCCCTTCATGCCGCCCTGGCCAAGCTCAGGAATAGCATCGGCGATGATGTCGCCCTTCATCTCGGCGCGGCGCTTGACCACGAAGAGGGTGCGAATCTTCTTGCCGCCCCCGACATCGACGCCATGGCGTCCCCACAGCAGATCGGATTCCACCGCGCGCAAGGCACCCTGGACATCCGGACGCTTCAGGATGGCATCGACGGCAGCCATGTTGCCTTCTTCGACGCCCATGGTGTTGCCGCGCAGCGGAACCAGGTAAGAGTAGAAGGCACGCGCCTTGTAGTCCTTGGCGGTGGCCTTTTTGGCGGTATCAGCAGCCGCTGCGTGCTTTTCGCTACTCGCCGTAAAGAGAGTGCGAGCGGCTTCAGCAGCACTGTCGCGGCGCGCCTTGTTGGTGTCTTGGGCAAGCGAAGCCGAGTCAGGCTTGAGCGAATCCTTGACAGCATTCTTCTTGAGAGTGTCGCTGGCGCCTCGGGAAACCACCGCTTCGATGCGATCCAAGGTCGTCTTGATATCGGCCTCTTCGCGAACCAGCTTAAATTCGAGCTGCGCGGTGCTGGAGAGAAGCTCCTTGGCCTGTTCCGGATTCACGCCGGCCAGTTCCACCACCAAGCGGCTGTCGCCGCTCTTGCGTACATCGGGTTCCGACACGCCGAACTGGTCAATGCGGTTGCGAACCACTTCCAGAGAGCGGTCGGCGGCGTCCTTGGATTCTTCGGGCTTGAGACCGGTCTTGTCCACTTCCAGGACCAAGTGGGTGCCGCCTTGAAGGTCAAGGCCCAACTTGATGGCCTTGGAGGCGACATCAGGGTGGGCAGCGTCGAACTTGACGCGTTCCGCAAGGCTAAGGCCCATGGTGCGAAATGTGGGGACGAGGGTCCACAAGGCCACGAGGACCGCGGCCACAACCAGAAGGATTCGAGAGGTGTGCTGCTTGTTCATTCCGACCTTTTTAAGACAAAGGCAAAATACGCCCGACACACGTCGGGCGATCCGCGCAAAAGTAGGCTCCCTGAGCACTTATGGCAATGTGTCTCAAAGCCGCCAGCTCCCCATCCTTGCCCATCCCACTGCATCATGGTAGCATGAGCGAGACTGTTGGAGGCGTGATCATCGAACTTGAGAACCTGCGGTCCCAAGGACCGCAAACGACATCTTTCCGATTCTGGAGCGCCCTTGCCGTGCATTTCCACGAAGCAGCCCTGCTCCTGGATCGCGAAGGAACGGTCCTATGGATGAGCCCGGCCGTGGAAACGGTTTTGGGTTGCGGCCCCTTCGGACTTGTCGGGATCACTTTCGCATCGCTTCTCTATCCTGAAGACGCAGCCATTACCATGGAGATCTTTGGGAACGTCGCGAGTCATCCTAATCTGTCGCTTGCCTGCGACTTCCGCCTGCGCGACGACCAATCGCAGTGGTTGGACATGGAAGGCCACTTCGCCAATCTCCAGGAGATTCCCGAGGTCGGCGGCGTGGTTGTGACGTTCCAGAATGTGACGCGTCATAAACGCGCCGAACACGCCTTGCAGGAAGCCGAGGCGAAATACCACCTAATCTTCGACAACGCCCTGGAAGGCATCTTCCAGAGCACGCCTGAAGGGCGTTACCTATCGGTCAATCCGTCGCTAGCGCGCATCTACGGCTACGACTACCCTCAGGAAATGATCGACGACATCCAGGACATCGCCTCGCAGGTTTACCTGGACCCCAAGCGGCGCGAGCTCTTCCTGCGGTTGATGGAGTTTTCCAGTACCCTCACGGCGTTCGAATCGGAGGTTCGCCGCAAGGACGGCAAAGTTCTCTGGATCTCGGAAAGCGTGCGCGCCGTGCGCGATCTGGGGGGGAAGATCCTCTACTTCGAAGGCACCGTAGAGGACATCACCAAGCGCCGCCAAACCGAAGAGGCCTTGCGGGAAAGCGAAGAGCGCTACGCCCTAGCCGCCGGCGGCATGAATGGCGGCCTCTGGGACTGGAACCTTCAGACCGGCAAGGTCTATTACTCACCTCGTTGGAAAGAGCTCACGGGAGCCGCCGACCAGATCGGCGACACGCCCGAGGAATGGTGGGTTCGCATCTTTCCGCGTGATCACGAAGTCGTCAATACCGAATTGCAAGCCTGCTTGCAAGGCGCTTCGGAGCGTTTTGAGGTGGAATTTCGCCTGCGCCAAGCCGACGGCACTTTCCGCTGGGTTCAGGCGAGCGGCATGGCCCAGGCCACGAGTCCTGGTGCACCTCCGGTGCGCATCGCCGGGTCCATGGTGGATATCTCGGCCCGCAAGCTTGCCGAAGAGCAGCTCCAACAAGGCGCTCTCTACGATGCACTGACGGGGCTCCCCAATCGAGCACTCTTCATGGATCGCCTGCGACGCGCCTTGAAACGCCGCGGCAACCACTTGGTCGCGGTGCTCTTCATTGACTTGGATCGATTCAAACTTGTGAACGACAGCTACGGCCACGAGACCGGCGACAAGGTGCTGCACCACATTGCCATGCGGCTGGAGCACGATGCGGGCCTGCGCGACACCATTGCCCGCTTTTCCGGAGACGAGTTCGGCGTCCTCCTGGACAGTCTTTCCGACATCGCCGACGCCACCCGCACCGCCGAGCACGTGCGCAAGGTGTTGCTTGAGCCTCTTGATGTGGACGGCAACTCCCATGTCTTCAATGCCAGCATCGGCATCGCCTTCTCGAAGGCTGGGGCGGAATCTCCAGAGGACCTACTGCGCGACGCCGAGACGGCCATGTACCGCGCCAAGTCGCTGGGCAAAGCGCAGCATATCCTGTTTGACCAGGCCATGCACGAGTACACCATCAAGCGCCTGCAACTGGAAAACGACCTGCGCAAGGCCATCGAACGCCAGGAATTCCGCGTCTTCTACCAGCCCATCGTGCACCTCTCCAATCAGCGGCTGCACGGCTTCGAGGCCCTGGTGCGCTGGATGCACCCCGAGCGGGGTTTAGTCTCCCCCACCACCTTCATTCCGCTAGCTGAAGAGACGGGCCTCATCTGCGAGATCGGCGTCTGGGTGTTACGGGAAGCCTGCCGCCAAGTGGCTGATTGGAACCGCCGACTTTCGGATGCTTTCGGGCCTTTGCAGGTGAGCGTGAACCTCTCCGGTCGCCAGTTTGCCCAAGACGACCTGGAAGCGCAGATCACCGACAGCCTTCAGCAAAGCGGTCTATCGCCCGACTGCCTGAAGCTCGAGATCACAGAATCGGTGCTGATGGAAAATTCCGACGCCGCCACCGGCATCATGGCGCGGCTGCGGGACATGGGCATGCGCATCTCAATCGACGACTTCGGCACCGGCTACTCGTCGCTTTCCTACCTGCACCA
>DAIPHW010000220.1:0-4001 GCA_036771135.1 Fibrobacterota bacterium
TGGTGCCCGTCACTTGGCAGCAAATGCAGGTGTAACCGGAATAGTTCTCGCCGAGGCTGTCGGGAGGCGGCAGCAACGCCTTGAGGAATTCCAAGGGGATGATGTCCATGCCCTGGAACTTCACCGGATCGATGCGGGTCATGCCCACGTTCTTGAGCACGGTGAGGTGCTTGATATACTCGTCGCCAAAGGTCATCCAGAAACGGGCCCGGCGGATCTCAGGGAAGTGCTTCACCAGCGACTCGAGCTCTTCGTGAAAGAGCACGTAGGAGCCGCGCACGGCCACCTCGGGATAGGCGATGTCGGCCTTGAGCGAGAGCGGTGCGATCTCCTTCCACTCCCCCTTCTCGTAATAGCGGCCGTTCTGCGTGATCTCCCGGATGTTGATCTCGGGATTGAAGTTGGTCGCAAAGGCCTTGCCGTGGTCGCCGTTGTTGCAATCGACGATGTCCAGCGTGTCCATGGTGTCGAAGTGGTGCTTCTTGAGCCAGGCGGTGTAGACGTTGGTCTGCCCCGGATCAAAGCCCGAGCCCAGAAGCGCCATGATGCCGGCCTTCTGGAAGCGCTCCTGGTAGGCCCATTGCCAGGAATACTCGAAGTGCGCCACGTCCTTGGGCTCGTAGTTGGCGGTATCCAGATAGTCGACGCCGGTCTCCAGACAGGCATCCATGATGGAGAGATCCTGGTACGGCAGGGCGATGTTCATCACCAGCTTCGGCTTGAAGTCGCGAATGAGAGCCGCTACCTCAGATGCCTCATCGGCATCCACCTTAGCCGTGTGGACCGGGATGTTGGAGATCTCCGAGGCGATTTTGTCGGCCTTGGACTTGGTGCGGGTGGCGATCAGGAGCTCGGAATAGTCGACCGAGTTCTGGGCGCACTTCTTCGCGACGACGTTGGCGACGCCACCGGCGCCGATGATGAGGACCTTGGACATGAAAACCTCCGTATTGCTTGGGAGGGTGGTTTGGCTCTCCCTCTTAGGCCCCGGTTGGGGCCCCAGTGGAATGACCGGTTGGACGGCGCCGAGGCTGTTTCCAGCCATGCCGTCCATCAAAGGCGGGAAAAAGATGCATTCACAGCGTTGCATCGGCATTGCACGCGGCAATTTCTTGCGCCCCGCGCCTGGGAAGCATCGGAAAGGGTACCTTTGAGTCATGTCCGGGATTCCTTCTATCGCCGTTCTCTGCTCGGGAAACGGCAGCAATCTTCAAGTCCTGCTCGACCGCGCCGCAAGTGGAGACCTCGGTGCCCACATCGCGTGGGTAGCCGGCAACAACAGTCACGCCTATGCCCTAGAGCGCGCTCGCCAGGCCGGCGTGCCGGCCTTTCACGTGAGCACCAGGACCGAAGGATCGGAGGCGGGCGTATCGAAGCGTTTGACAGAACTTGTCACGGCGCACCAGGTGGCGACCTTGGTGCTGGCCGGCTACATGCGCACCTTGCCGCGCGAGCTGCTTTCGCTGCTCCCGAACCGGGTGGTCAACATCCACCCCTCGCTCCTGCCGGCCTTCGGTGGCCAAGGCATGTACGGCCACCACGTACATGAGGCCGTGATCGCCCGCGGAGCCCAGTGGAGCGGCGTCACGGTCCATCTGGTGTCGGAGACCTACGACGAGGGGCCCATCCTCTGGCAGCGCCCCGTAGCGGTACTCTCCAGCGACACGGCAGAAACGTTGGCAGCACGGGTCTTGAAAGTGGAACACGACACGCTGTGGCGCGTAATCCGCGCCCTGTCCGAAGATCGCGTGGATCTTGAAACGGGCAAAGTCCGCATCGAAGGAGGCTGGCAATGACCCCGATATCGTTCCAATGCCTAGCCATAGAGCACGCAGGAGAGCCCGGCCTTAGGTTGCTTGGTTCGGCGCGCAGCACCGATGCCGATGCCCTGACCGAGCGTCTGGAAGCGGCATCCAAGGATGCCAAGGCGATCTTCTACCTGGACCTTTCCCAGACCCGCCTGCTCGATTCGGCGGCCCTGGGAGCGATCGTCTTCCTGCACAACCGATTGCGAGCGGGAAAGCGCAAGCTGGTGGTCCTGGACCCTTCCCCCACCTGCCTGCACATTTTGCAGATCACCGCGCTCAATCGGGTGCTGGAAATTCGTTCGTCGCCCGCCTGACCCGCGCATCCGAGGCTTTGGGGCCGGAACTTGGAATCGCACGCCATTGCTCTTTCGTTCACCCGATAATAAATTGAGGCCATGCCGCGCAAGTTTTCCGATCCGCAGATCTCCCTGGATCAAGCCATCAAGGAGCTTCTCCAGATGCGCCCGGCCGACACCTTGGAATTCCTCCTTCCCGAAGTCGTCGCCGATCGTGGATGTCCGCTGTCTTGGCGCTTCCACAATGTCCAGGTCCGCAAGAAGGATCTGACCCGCAAAGGCTACGTGATGGACCTGAACATCGAGTACACCTTCGCGCACGGGGCACCTCTCCTCTTGGTGCTGGTGGAGCACTGGAGCACGGTGCGTTCGTTGGATCTGGTGCGCACGGCCCAATACTACCTGGACCTGACGGGGCGCTTTCCCGATGCGGAAATCGTACCGGTGGCCTTGATCACCGAAATCGAGGACCACGATGTGAAGGAAGGATTCACCCGCCATGCGCTGGGCGACCCCGTGTTGAGTTTCCGCACGCGGGTGGTGCAGCTTTCGCGCACGCAGGCGGAAGCGTGGGCCGATGCCGGCAACCTGGTGGCGCAGACGCTCTTGATGGCCATGGGCGGCGCACTTTCGCGAGCGGCGCGGTTGGATGGAGTGATCCGCTTCTTCCTGGGCTGCGAAGAGAAAGAGACGGAGTTGCTCTTTCCTTTGCTGAGCCAAGTGGGTAAATTCAACGACGAGGAGCAAGCCATGACGTACAAATATCTGACACAGCTTCCAAAGCCCAAGTTCATGGAAATGCTGGAACAGGACGCCATCGAGCGTGGTCTGCAACGCGGCATAGAACAGGGCATAGAACAGGGCATGCAGCAGGGCATGCAGCAAGGTATGCAGCAGGGCATGCAGCAGGGCGTGCGCTTTTCCAAGCTTGAGGATGCGCGCAAGCTGGCGGAACACGGCGTATCGTGGGCGATCATCACTTCGGCCACAGGCGTGAAGCCGGAAGATCTGCTGACCGAAGGGTGAGGCCGGAAATGCGGGAGGGACGTACCCCCACGCGCAGGTTCGCAACATGGGGGGTGGAAGAAACTAGCGGAATTCCCCCTTGCGCACGAATTGGATCCAGTTGTCCGACGGAACCACAGTAGGCACCGGATTGAACGGAGTCGTCGTATTGGCGTCCCCGTTGAACTTGATGACCGATGTTGGATTCACGGCGGAGTTGTTGAAGGTGTTGGCGATGTCCTGGAAGACGTTCTTGGCCGCCTGGCTCTGGTTTGAGATGCTCCAGCCGGAATTCTGCACGCGTAGCGTGCGGGTACCATCCACTTCCAACGAGCCAACAAAAGAACTGCCGACACCGGTCGGAGCGAAATCGAGAGGACCACTACCAGTTGTGTGAAGCTGCACGAAGCCGTAGAACGAACCGCTGAACGAGACACTCCCTCCGATTCCATGCGCATCCACGATCTGCATGCTGCCGCTGCTTCCCGAATAAAGGGTCAGCCCCGTCGTCGTCCCCACGTTTTCAAACTCGAAGAACACCTTCACTCCAGAGGGGATGGTAATGTCCGTGGTGGGCATATTCCCCATGTTTCCACTCTTGACATCGATGATCATGTAGCTGCCGCCGTAGAGCTTTCCTTGGCTCTTCACGAAGTTGTAGAGATTTGCAAGCTGAGTGCCCGTGGGAGCGGTTCCGCCGAGATTGGGAAAAAGCGCCGGCGAAGAGGCACGAGCCAGCGCCCACAGTGTCGTCCAATTCGCGTACGTCTGGACATCGAGGGGAAGACTGCTCCAACTGATCGTGGAAACAGCGTTCGAAGCTGCTGTCGGATCGAGGTTTTGCTGGTTCGTGGTGAAACCAAGGCTTGTCTCGGTCATCGTGGGCGTCACC
>DAIPHW010000221.1:0-4000 GCA_036771135.1 Fibrobacterota bacterium
AGCTCGTCGGGCGTCAGGTGAGCGCCTCCAGCTCCAACCGCAACTTCAAGGGACGCCAGGGAAGCCCCAGCGGCCGCACCCTCCTGATGAGCCCCGCCATGGTGGCCTTGGCCGCCCTGGAAGGCAAGGTCTCCGACGTCCGCACCGTCCTCAAGTAAGGAAAGACAAATCATGTCCAAGATCCAGAACGTCTCCGGTCGTGCCGTGCCTGTGCGCGGCGCCGACATCGACACCGACCGCATCATCCCGGCGCGCTTCCTGCGTTGCGTCACCTTCGAGGGACTGGGCGCCCACGCCTTCGAGGACGACCGTCTGCAAGAAAAGCGCGAAGGCAAAGTCCACCCGTTTGACCAGGAGCGCTTCCAGGGTGCCAAGGTGCTCGTGGGCAATCAAAACTTCGGTTGCGGCAGCTCCCGCGAGCACGCACCCCAGGCGCTTTACCGCTGGGGTGTGCGCGCCATCGTGGCGGTGAGCTACAGCGAAATTTTCTACGGCAACTCAGTGGCTATCGGCATGCCTTGCGTGCACGTCTCGCTGGAGGACTCGCAGGAGCTGCAGACTTTGGTTGAGGCCGATCCATCCTTGGAGGTGACGGTCGACCTCGAGGCAAATCAGGTGCGTGCCGGGGCGAAGGTCTTTGCCGCCAGCATGCCTGCCGGCGCCCGCGGGCAGTTCCTGGAAGGCACCTGGGACGCCATGAGCGCCCTGATCTCGGGGCTTCCCGAGGTGGAGGCTCTGGCCAAGAAGCTTCCGTACCTGGCCTGGGCATAAGGCTCCGGGAAAGGTTTCCGATGCGATCCCGTCCGGATTTTTCCGGGCGGGATTTTTTGTCGCTACCCGATCCAGGAAGCGAAGGCTTGCACCTCTACCTCCTGATGCCGATAATTGTCTTTCCCTCCATGGACTAGAATCTGGCGCTCCAGGCGGCTTCCAGCCAATTCCCGGAAAAACTCCAGCCCCTTGAATGCGTCCTTCGCGACGGTTTTTCCCGACTTGATCTCGATGGCCTCGAAACCTCCGCCATCGGTTCTCAGGAGATCGATCTCGTGTCCGGACTGGTCGCGCCAAAAAAAGAGGTTAGGCTCCTTTCCCTCGTTTCTCCTTTGCTTGAGCGCCTCCATGACGACGAGATTTTCGAAAATGGAGCCACGCAGGGCGTGGAGTGACAGTTGCGCGGCAGATTCGATTCCCAGGAGCCAGCACAGCAGGCCGACATCGGTGAAGTAGAGCTTGGGGGTCTTGATCAGGCGCTTGCCGAAGTTCTCATGCCATGGTCGCAGTTGAATCACGAGATACGAGGCTTCCAGTACGTCGATCCAAGCCTTGGCGGTGTTGTGGGTGACGCCGCAATCCGAGGCCAGCGATGAAAGGTTGAGAAGTTGGCCGACTCGTCCAGCGCACAGGCGCACAAAGCGCGAAAAGCTGCCTAGGTCCTTCACGGGGAGGATCTCGCGCACGTCGCGTTCCACATAGGTGGCGACGTATTGGGGAAACCAGATTCCGGGAGGAATCTCCCGGTCTAGGATTGGTGGGAACATTCCTCGCAGCATCAGGTCGTCCAAGTCTGGCACGGCCTTTCCGTACCATTCCCCGACAGTAAAAGGAAGCAGGTGGACAAGGCCGACTCGTCCGGCCAACGACTGGGAAATTTTGCTGCGCAATCCAAATTGCTGGGAGCCGGTGAGCACGAAGCGCCCAGGTGTTTGATTCTCGTCGACTAGCTGTTGCAGATAGGAAAAGAGTTCAGGTAGGCGCTGGACTTCGTCCAGGATGGCTCCATCGGGAAAGCGCCCCAGGAAACTTCGCGGATCAGATTCGGCTTGCCAACGCGTGTCGGGATTTTCCAGGGATGCGTAAGGTTTTTCGGGAAAGAAGCCGCGAGCCAAAGTGGTCTTGCCGGCTTGGCGTGGTCCCGTCAAGGCGATGATGGGGAAAAATCGGCGCAGCTCCTTGATGTGTCCTGCTGCATTGCGTGCTTTCATACAAGGAAAATAATTGCGGTAATTGTAAATGCTACTGACAATCACCGTGGTTTTTAGTCTTTCAAGTAGGGTGGCGCGTCCGCATTGACCAATCTTGCCGAGAAATGCCATTGCTACCTTGGCTTTTTGTAATGCGCTTTTTAAACGAGTCATCCGCGGAGATGGAAGAAGAACAGGAATTCTCCCGGGTGATTCGTCTGGGAGGAATGGAGTCCGTTGCCCTTCCTAAGCTTGCTGTAGGGGAAGTGTTGGCGCGTTTACGCTGCGCCTTGGTGCTGCCAAGCGATCTCCTCGAACTCCGAGAGGGACGCACTCCTGGGCGCGCCATGGTGGCTGATGTGATTGCATGCGGCGAGGACGCGCCCTTTCGCTTGGGACAGCGCATCTTCCCGGCGGCCCATGCGCCTTGCGGGCTCTGCGAAGCGTGTCGTTCGGGCAGTGAGACCAACTGCCTAGACTGGAAGAATTCCGCCTTGCTTCCGGGCGGTTTTGCAGATCGCTTTATCGTGCCGGCTTGGAATGCTCGACGCGGAAGCTTTCCGCTTCCCGTGGACGATCCGCCCGAAGCCCAGGTGTTCCTGGAGCCGCTGGCTACCATTTTGCGCAAGCTTTCCCGGGTGCGCTTGCGCAAGGTGCGTCGCATCCTGGTGTGCGGTGATGGCATGACGGCCAATCTCTGGGGACTTACCCTGGAAGCGCTGCATGCAGACGCTCGCCGCTTCTTGGCGGGATCGGCGCCCGAGGCGCGCCGCTTCGGCTACCATGAGATTTTGCCAGAACTTGTCGCCTTGGACGAGGCGCCCGACCTCATCGTGCTGCTGCAGGCCACGGCGAGTCAGGTGGTGCAAGCCTTGGACGTCTTGGCCATCGGGGGGGCGTTGGTGGTGGCCGGCGGATGTTGCGAAAAGGTTTCTCTGGACCTGCGGCGCTTGTCGAGGGAAGAAAAAGTGTTAGCTTGGGGGCAAGATTCCGGACCGCAGGATCATCGCCAAGCGCTGAGCCTGCTCTCCAAGATGGCTGGTCGTCTGCCAGGTCTCATTGAAGTCAAACTCTCCCTTGAATCGTGGAATTTCAAGGATGCTGAAGCGACATCTGGGCAGTGGGCGTTGCTGGAGCCATAATGACTATACCGTCTGGACGGTTGATTTTTGACCGTCCAGACGGTATATTCCAGGTATGCAGTTGAATGATCCGGAAGAGAATTCGGCACACCCCAAGCGAGGGGTGCGAGTTTTGCATGTGCGGCAGAAAGTTTTTGCAGCCATGCGACGCGTGATTGCCCAGCAGGGTGCTCCGCACCTCACTCTGGAAGCTGTGGCCGCCGAGGCTGGCATCAGCAAGGGCGGACTTCTTTATCATTTTCCCTCCAAGGATGCTCTTTGGCAAGGATTGCTGGAAGATTTCCACGAAAACTTCATCCGGCAGTGCTGGAAAGAGTTTCAAGAAGATTCAAAGCCGGACCGTCCTGGGCGCATTCATCGCGCTTGGATTCGCAGCTTCATGAAGCTGGATCTCGCCAAGGATTTCGATGTGGATCTGAGCGCCGTGGCGGTGATCGTCACCAATCTCCAGTTCGCCAAACCCATGAAAACTTTCTGGAACGCTTGGGACTCGATCTTGGCTAAGGACGGCCTTCCCGAGGAGGCGAGCCTAATCATACGCATGAGCCTGAGTGGGTTCCAGATGGAGCAGTTCGTGGATTACGTCGAGATGAACGATGGCCAGCGAGAACGCCTTTTTGAGAAGCTTTTGGAGATCGCTACGCTAGAGGCGGGACGGATGGATTACGGATCTGAAGCTGAGCAGGAGCAGTGGGAGCGATGTACTCTCGACGCTTGGAAAGGACAATGAAGATGGCAAGGATTCCACGCCCAAGTTTTGTCTTGAGCATCCTGGGGTGCGCTAGCCTTTCCGTGCAAGCGGCGGGGGTGACGCTTTCGCAAGCCGTGCAGGAGGCTTTTTCTAATGGCCCCGACGCTCAACTCGTGAAGAACAGCGTGGACAGTGCCAAGGAATAC
>DAIPHW010000222.1:0-3925 GCA_036771135.1 Fibrobacterota bacterium
AGACGATGGGATTCGCGCCGGGGCGGAAGACCTTGAGGTCGGTGACCTCGTTGGAATAGGGAGTGTACTGCCAAGTTGTGTCTGTTTTCGCGGCTTGCGAAAACGCAGCAGCAAATACCAAGGCGGCGAGGAGTTGTCGTCTCATGAATGTTCCTCAAAAAGGGGGGCTCCCCTACGGGAAGTAGAAGAGTAAGCTTTTGCTTGTTTGTAAGTATAGGCCAGCCGCTGTTTTTTGGCTGTGATGGCCATCACATCGGCGCGCCATTTCTGGTGCAATGAAAAAGCCTTCTCCAGCTCGCTGGAGAAGGCCCCGAGGAGTTCTTCCGGCCTTGGGTCAGAAGAACGCGGCTTGCAGGGTTTGACGTTCCGTGCCCGCTTGGATGCGCAGGATGCGCATCCCTAGGCTCTCGGAGAGTTTGAAGGCATGGGTTCCGGCGGACTGCCGGCCCAGGTTCCTGATTTCCAGGATGCGGCCTTCGAGATCGAACGCCGTGAGGCGCACCTCGCCGGCTTCGGTCAGCGAGATCAGGAGTTCATTGCCGTGCAGGTGGGCGAAGACGGGGCTTCCGGCGGGATGGCAAGAGATGCCCGTGGTCGGTTCGCCGAATCCAAAGGCGATTTGCCCTGCGGGGACCGCCAATTCTTGTCCGTCGGAGAAGTGGACGGTCGTGGCGGCAGGGCCGGGATTCCAACCGAAGTAGCGTCGCGTGCCGTTCTTCACAAAGGCCATCGCCGCCGGCTGGTCGGCATGGACGGTGGTGTCCCAGGCACCGTAGTGGCGCAGATCCGAGATCCACTGCCGGTACCAGGCTTTGGGAATCCAGCCTTCGCCGTTACTTCCGTCCCAGGCGTCAAAATCTGTCTGAGCGGAATCCGCATTCGCGATCGCCTGGTAGGCAAAGAGCACGTCTCTCCACATTGCAAAGGCGCCGCCACTTTTTTCCCGATGCATCTCGGAGAGAATCGCCGTGGCTCGGCGCGAACTGCGGGTCCAAAGGAAGGATGTCGAGGGAGAAAAGGGCAGCACGTTGATGCCGTGGATCGCTTCCGGTTCCGCAGAAAACCAGGTGGCATGGGCTCCGCCGTCTCCCCACACCATTCCCACCGCTTGATACGAAAAGCCTTGCGGGAACACGGCCGCATCGGCGTTCCACCAGTACTGCTCCACGGCGCGCATCTCCACCGATGCCATCCAGAGGCCGGCATTGCGCAGGGTGTCATCTCCCGTCGCCATGCCCCAGAGGGCTACGGCGCTGTTGAAGAACATCGACTCGGAACTCGATTCCTGGTTGTTCCCCGAGGTGAAGTTGGCATGTCCGCTGGCCCAGGAATGGCCGTGGTAGGGATCAAAATGGCGCATGAAAGGGAACATGGCGTCATTTCTATAAGGGTTGTTGGCATCCCGCACCAAGAGTTTCACCACCGGGCCGTAGGCCTTGGCCCAGTCGTGGTCGTAGCGCGCCACCGTGGCGGCGGCCATCAGGAAATATCCCCAGTGGAAGTGGTGGTCATTGAGTTCTCCGTCGCTGCCGTAGCCAGCAGGGTAGCCGATCAGGCTGCCCCAGGCCGAATCGTAGGCAAAGGTCGTGCTGGTTTTCTCGGTGCCGTTCGAGGTCGCCGTGAACCAGTCGGTGAGCTTGGCCTTCAGAAGTCCCAAGAGACTGTCGCGAAGCGCCGTGCGGCCGAGCTGATCGGCGATGGGCACGAGCGAGGCGCAGCGCCAGAGACCCTTGCCTGTAAAGTAGGTCTCGGTGCCTGCGGGGCTCAGGAGCTGCTGGCTTGCGGCTGCAATCAGGTCCGATGCGAGTTTGGAGCTGTCCTCGGCGCTGATGGGAGGGAGCGAAGGGAAGATCGCAGGCAGTTCGTCCTCGGTGGTGAAGGAGGTCCCGTCTACCACTTCCATTGTTCCTTGGGGGGATGGATAGGTCCAGGTGGTGTTGACGTTCTTGGAATAGCTCCACTGGTGGCGGAACAGAGCCATTAGGCAGGATGAGTCGCTTCCCTCGCGGGCGGCGGTTGTGAGGCGATAGACGGTGCGCATGGTGCCTGCGGCACTGTCGTAGCTCCAAGAGACGCGCGAGTCGACGGGGACAGAAAATGCTGATCGGGCAAAACGTGCCAGCACGGCGACATCGGCGCTCGGAAGTCGGGATAGGCTCCAGTAGCTCTTGCCGTTGAGCGTGGATGAAAACGTGGTTCCCGAAAGTGCCCAGGAGGCACCCGAAGGTGCAAAGAGTCCATAGGGACGCCCATTTATGGTGATCCCGACGCTGTTGGTACCGCTACCGGCCCATACGGTCGGTGCGGAGGCGCAGATCACGGTGGCCTTTCC
This sequence comes from Fibrobacterota bacterium, assembly GCA_036771135.1. Classification (GTDB taxonomy): domain Bacteria; phylum Fibrobacterota; class Fibrobacteria; order UBA5070; family UBA5070; genus JBDKGV01. The sequence goes on from DAIPHW010000222.1 coordinate 2,333, forward strand.
TCCCGTGCTCTGCAAGTAGACAGAGGGAATGCCTGATCCAAAGGTGGCGTCCAAGGTGCGGGTATCGTCGGCCAATCGAGCTGTCACGGTCCAATCACCCCAGGATACGACTTGGGCCTTCGGTGCCGTGAGTCCGTCGAGCCCGGCTACGAGGTCGTTGGAATGGCCTGCATGGAATTCCGTCGTCCCGGCCGTGGCCGCCTGGCCACCGACGCCCCAGCCTGTCGCGCCCGCTTGCAGCGAAAGCGGCCAAGCAAAGAGAGGCTTTCCGAAAGGGGTCTTTGCGGTGCGCGGGAAGATGAGTGAACTCCACCAGTCATTGGTGGGATAGGGTCCTTTTACGCCACTTGCAACCTGCGGGAAGACGGCAGCACCGCTCTCGTCGGTCGGGCCGTGCTGGCCGGTCGGAATCCTGTTAAGGACGCTTCCCGAGCCCATCTGGAGGACTCCTGAGGAAAGTGCACTAGCGATGACGGCGATCAGTAGGTTTATCATGAGCAGACGATAGGGGCGCCATTTCCACCGAGTGGGGCATTTGTGTCGTGCGGGGACTTGCCTTTTCAGTTTTTCACGAATACTGCCGGATGTTCCTCTAAGCCCGGTAAAACTCAGTTGAGCTCAGCGCGACCTACCTTTCTCTTTCTCATGGAACCCTCTCGCAAGCTTCGCAATCTTGGCATCATCGCCCATGTCGATGCTGGCAAGACGACCCTCTCGGAGGCTCTGCTCGTCAAGTGCGGCGCCATCGCGGTGGCTGGCACGGTGGACGATGGCCAAGCCACCATGGACTTCCTGCGCGAAGAGCAGCGCCGCGGCATCACCATTCGTTCGGCGGTGGCAAGCTTTGGCTGGAAAGGCCTGCGCATCAACCTAGTGGATACTCCTGGCCACGTGGACTTCGGTCTTGAGGTGGTGCGCTCGCTGCGCGTTCTGGACGGCGCTGTGGCCGTCTTTTGCGGTGTACGCGGCGTAGAGCCCAGGAGCCTTGCCGTTTGGCGCGAGGCGGACAACTTTCGTTTGCCTCGTGTGGCCTTTGCCAACAAACTGGATGTTCCCGGAGCAGACTTCGAGCGCCTGCTCACCCAGATGCGCGAGAGCTTTGTGCAGACGCCGGTGCCAGTGGTGTGGCCGGTGCTAGGCCGTGAAGGCCTGGAGGGATGGGTGGACCTGGTGGACTGGAAGGCTGTGCGCTTGCGCGGGACGGCAGCCATCCCCCTTCCCGAGATTCCCCGCGCCTGGATCGAGGCCGCAACGCCCTGGCGCGAAGGTCTGTGGGACGCCGCCTCCCTTCACGAAGAGACGCTGACAGAAATTGTCCTCTCAGGAGAGATTCCCTCGCCTAAGCTCCTGCGCGAGGGGCTTCGCAACGGCTGTCGCGCCGGGAAGCTCGTCCCTGTGTGCGCCGGTAGTGCCCTAATGGGCGTGGGTATCGAGACTTTGCTTGATGCTGTGGGCCACTATCTGCCGCCCCCCATGGTCCCCGAGGCATGGAAAGACCATCCGGGGCTCGGACTTTTGGTGCGCTGCCACGATACCGAGTCTGGCTCCCATATGGCCTTGGTGCGCGTTTGGAGCGGGGGCTTTGGACCTAGC
>DAIPHW010000223.1:0-3911 GCA_036771135.1 Fibrobacterota bacterium
AAGAAGGCCGAGATCAAGGTAGCTCCGCTGCCGGCATGGATGAACATGCCCAAGATGCGGCCTCGTCCGACGCTTTCGCGCGGCATGACCGTCAAGAAGGAAAGCCCTCTGGGTTCGGTCTTCGTGACCGTCAACGACGACGAGCAGGGCGAGCCGCTGGAGATCTTCATCACCTCCGGCAAGGCCGGATCCGACATCACCGGCATGGCCGAGGCCATGGGCCGCTTGGCTTCGCTGGTGTTGCGAGTGGCATCGCCCGTCTCCCCCGACGAGCGCTTGCGCTTGATCGCCTCTCAGCTTGCCGGCATTGGCGGCGCCCGCTCGATGGGCTTTGGCAAGGGATTGGTGCGTTCCATGCCCGACGCCGTGGGCCTAGCCCTGGAAGACGTCCTCAAGGGCGACGAGGCCGTGCAGGCCGAGATCGAACAGGTCCCTGAATTCGACTTGCAGCCGGCCGCCCATGCCGACCTCTGCCCCAATTGCGGCGAGGCCACTTTCATCCGCGAAGAAGGCTGCATGCACTGCACCTCCTGCGGACACAGCCAGTGCTGAACTGATCGTTTCATTCTGTATCAAGGCCCGCCCCGGAAACGGAGGCGGGCTTTTTTGTCGAATCAGAGGAAACGGCTAAAGTTGCAGTTGGCTACAGCCGATGTCCCAACTGGAGGTTTTTGACCTCTGGGGATGCAGGCATCCACCATGGGAAACGGTACAGGTCAATGCTCGTAGGAACGGACTACAGTTCGACCGGAAGCCTTGCCAGCTCCGCCGTACGCTCAACTAGCGGAACGGTCTCTTCGTTGCTTGGAAACGGTACGGCAGCTAGTGGAGTCTCGGCTCTACAGCAGGATACCTACACCCCTGGCGGCAGCGTCAACAGCGCCAGCGCTTACCAGCGCAGCGGACGCGCGTGGACGCGACCGACGTTGAGCGATGATCAGCTCCAGACCATGCGCTCGATGGAACGCCGCCGCGCCCAGGAACGTCATGCCCTCGCGGTGAAAAAATCCGCCATGTACACCCCTGGCCCCGCAGTCCCGCTGCCCGTGACCGCTCCGGGAAGCGTGCCCGTCCCAGTTGCGCCGGTAGTCGCCGCGGTAGCAGCAGGAGCCGCAGCCGCCGATGCGCTGGATAAGAAGGACGAAAAAACGGCCGAAGCACCCAAGGAAGAAGCCAAGGTTCCGGAACAGGCGCCACAGCAGCAAGCTGCGCAAGAAACAGGCGACGACGGGAACATCCTCACCGACGCTGCCGGAGCGGTTTGGGATGGGACCAAGGCCGTTTGGGAAGAGGAAACCGACCCTGCACATCTAAGACGGCTGTCCAAGAAGCGGATCGCGGCCTTGGACGACAGCAAGTTTGCCATTGCTCCAAGACAGATTTTGTCACAACTGGAAGAGTGGGAGCCATGGAAGAAGGCTGCGGACGTGGCGCTTTTTGCGGCGCTTCCCGGCGAAGTGCCCACCGAGTCCCTGCTGAAAGCGCTTTGGCAGCGCGGATCGCAGGTGTGGCTTCCCTGGATCGGCCCCGAAGGAATCATGGAGATGGCTGCGGTGGCAGGCCCCGAGGATCTCGTGACCGGCCGTTTCGGGATCCGCGAGCCGCGCCCGGAACTGCATATTCCAACCGACGTGCCGCCGGAAATTCTGGTGATAACGCCAGGACTCGTATTTGACCGACACGGCGGACGCATCGGCAAAGGCAAGGGCTTCTACGACCGATGGCTAGCTCGTCACCCCAAGGCCATCGCGGCAGGACTGTGCTTTGACGTGCAGGTGTACCCAAACCAACTGTTGCGCAAGCCACACGATTGGCCGATGGCGCATCTGGTGACGGAACACCGGCTGGAATCATTCCTTCCGTAAAGTCCGAATTTTATCGACTGCGCCGGAAGCGCAAGCACCCAGGCCCTAAGGCCATCTTCACATCCAAGTCATAGGTTACGTTTATGGGCATTCCGGATCCTATGAGCCTTTCCCATCCCTGGAGATTTATGCTCAACTCGCGGCGCATGGCGCGCATGTCTTGCTTTTTTGCATTTCTTTTGCTCGCAGTAACCAACGATGCGCCTGCGCAGACAAAGGTCAAAAGCAACCTGCCGCTCCTTGCCGTAATGTCGCCAGCCTGGCAAGGCCTCGACAGTTCAACGGCACGGCTCGTCTCGGATGCTTTAGCAGATGAGCTGATGCGCACCGGAAAAGTACGCGTGATGGAGCGCGACCAGATGCGCCAAATCCTCAAGGAGCAAGACTTCCAGCAAAGCGGCAACTGCGACGGCAGCGAGTGCGCTGTGGAAGTCGGCCGGCTTTTGTCCATCGACAACATCGTGGTCGGAACCATCGGAAGGCTCGGAAGCTCCTACACCATTTCCATGCGCCTCGTGAAAGTGGAAAGCGGCGAGATCATCGGCTCTTCTCGGCGGATGAAACGCGGCGAAATCGACGAAGTCGTCAGCGAAGTTCTGCCCCAAGTGGCTCAGGAATTGGTTGAAAGCTTCAGCAATAGCCAAAAATCTGCACAGATTTCTGCGCCAACGCCCACGCCGTCGCAATCGACATCGGCCTTGAATTCTTCCTCCACAACAAAAGCCGTGACGACAAGCAATGCACCACAGGCCTATTTGTTTCCCCGCGCCAAAGCGACCGCCCAAGAAAGTGGATTTCAGTTTGGCATTGATGCCGCAATTTTTGTCACCGATCCGTCCTTTTCCAGCGCAGCATCGCCCCTCAGCCCGCAAATCGGATACGGCATCAAAACCGGCCTTGATGGGAAATACGATTTAAACCCTAGATTTGCTCTCAAAATCGGCGCCAGCTACCTCTTTACCTCTTGGGGAGAAAGCTATTCAGACTCCGTATCGTCTCTCAAAGAGACAATAATCTCGCAGTTCATTTCGCTTGATGCCGACGCCATTCTCTCTCTGAAAAGATTCCGATTCATCGGAGGCTTAGGAATAGATATCCCAATTGACGCAAAAAGCACAAGCACCTACTCCGAGCAAGCAAACTATGGGACCAATTACACATTGACCTCATCAGCTGACATTGAAGACAATCTCTTGCACACAAGCTATTACTTGGAAGCGGGTGCCGGATTTGCTTTCACGCGCAAATTGTCGCTCAATATTCTAGCGCGCATTCCCCTGAACGAATACATCACGAATGTCGCCAAGTTCTATCAATACCAGTTGGATCTCATCTACTATTTCAACTGATTTGATTGCGACCGTTCAAGGGCTGTCCGCTCGGACGGCCCGTTTCGTTTGCGCCAGGGATGCCGGCTTCGCCCGGGACACCGCCGCCCCATAACCCACCGTAGAGATCGGGCACGCCCGATCCTAGAACCGGTATTGGGGGAAGGAGGCCCGGCAGGCAGCCCGGTCCCGCCGCGAGCGCGGCGGGAGGCGCCCAAGTGAACGGCAATGGGATTATCTTTGACTTTTCCGTCCACCAAACATTCTCACTGGAGTACGACAGATGGCCAAGACCGTGATCGCCGGCAACTGGAAGATGAACAAGACCGTCCCTGAGGCGGTGGAACTCGCCAAGGCCGTGGTGGCCGCTGCCGCCGAGGCTCCCGCCGACGTGCAGCTCATCGTCGCCCCCACTTTCGTGTGCCTCACGGAAGTCGCCAAGGTCGTCAAGGGCACGCGCGTGGCCCTTTCGGCTCAGGATCTGCACTGGGAAGAGTCGGGCGCCTTCACCGGCAAGGTCTCGGCCGCCATGCTGGTTTCGGCCGGCGTCGAGTACGTCATCCTCGGCCACTCCGAGCAGCGCCAGTACTTCGGCGAGACCGACGCCACCGTCAACAAGAAGCTGGTCCAGGCCCTGAAGCACGGCCTGAAGCCCATCGTCTGCATCGGCGAGAAGCTGGAAGAGCGCGAAGCCGGCAAGACCAACGAAGTGAACGAG
>DAIPHW010000224.1:0-3895 GCA_036771135.1 Fibrobacterota bacterium
GGCGAGGGCTGGCGCTTCATCCAGATCGGGCGCTCGCTGGAGCGCGGTTGCGCCGTCACGGCGCTCCTCTCGGAGCATGCCGGGGACATCGCGCGGGGCGTGCTGGAAGGTAATGGACAGTTTTTGTCCTGGGCGGGGCTCTTGCGCTCCTGCACCGCCTTCGAGGCCTACTGCAAGAGCTACACCGCCGACATCCGTCCCGACAAGGTGCTGGAGTTCCTCTTCCTCTCGCCGCAGTTTCCGCGCTCCATCCTCTACAGCGCCCAAAAGTTGCAGGAGGCCCTGGAGGCGATCGGCGCCGACCCGGCCCGGTCTGAAAGTGCCCGGCCCGAGCGGTTGGCGGGAAAGCTCGCGGCGCGTCTGGGCTACATCGCCCTGGACGAGGTCCGCCCGCAGGACTACGCCACGCTATTGCAGGAAACCGAGAAGGAGCTCTTGGACCTGAACTCGGCCATCCACCACGCCTGGATCGATTATCCCACGCCGGCCGTTTCGGACGCGGTCATGGCCATGCAGTAGCCTCCGGGCGCATCCCACAGGAGTTCCATGTCCATTCAGGTCGTCCTGCGCCATCGCACTTGCTACAGCTACGAACGGCCCATCACGCTTGCGCCGCAGACTATCCGCCTGCGGCCGGCGCCCCACTGCCGCACGCCGGTGCTGGGGTACGGGCTCCGCATCGAGCCTTCGGGGCACTTCCTCAACTGGCAGCAGGACCCCTACGGCAACTGGTTGGCGCGGGTGGTGTTCCCGAAGCCCGTGAGCCGCTTTGTGGTGGAGGTCTCGGTCACTGCCGACCTGGTGGTGCAGAATCCCTTCGACTTCTTCCTGGAAGATTCGGCGGTCCGCTGTCCTTTCGACTACGAGCCTCAGCTGCGACAGGAATTGTCACCGTACCTGGAACTTGAGCCGGCCGGCCCGCGCCTTGAGGCGTGGCTTGCCTCGGTGGCGCCGGAACCCGAGCCTACCGCAGACTTCTTGGTGGCGCTCAACCGCCGCCTGTGCCATGAGATCAAGTACCTGATCCGCATGGAGCCGGGAGTGCAGAGCCCCGAGGAAACCTTGGAGAAGGCTAGCGGCTCCTGCCGCGACTCGGCCTGGCTCCTGGTGCAGATCCTGCGGCACCTGGGCCTCGCAGCGCGCTTTGCCTCGGGTTACCTGGTGCAGTTGGTGCCCGACGAGACTCCGCTGACAGGGCCTGCCGGCCCAAGCGAGGACTTCACCGACCTGCACGCCTGGTGCGAGGTGTTCTTGCCGGGGGCCGGCTGGGTGGGACTCGATCCGACCTCGGGGCTCCTGACCGGAGAAGGCCACATTCCGCTGGCCTGCTCGCCGTCGCCCCGCTCGGCGGCGCCCATCAGCGGCGCCCTGGAGAAGTGCGAGGTGGACTTCGACGTCTCCATGGAGGTGACGCGGCTGACGGGAGCCGCCCGCACCACGGCCCCTTACGACGAGGCCCAATGGACGGCCATCCAGAACTTGGGGGAAGCCGTGGAGGCGCGCTTAGAGGCCGGAGAGGTGCGGCTCACCATGGGCGGTGAACCGACCTTCGTGGCTGTCGACGATCCCGACGGGCCGGAATGGAACACCCAGGCGCTGGGAGCCCGCAAACGCGAGATGGCCGGGCAGCTCCTGCGGCGGCTGCGCGAGCGCTTCTCGCCCGGCGGCGTGCTCCATTTCGGGCAGGGCAAGCACTACCCCGGCGAGCAGTTGCCGCGCTGGGCCCTTTCCTGCTACTGGCGCCGCGACGGCGAACCGGTATGGCGGGACCCGGCGCTCTTTCCCGACGAGTCCCTGACCGGACGCGACTCGATTGCTGAGGCGCGACAATTCCTGTCAGTCCTTGCCTCTCGGCTGGGGGTAGATGACTCATGTAGCCTGCCCGGCCATGAGGATGTCTGGTACCAGCTGTGGCGCGAGCGGCGGTTGCCGGCCAACGTTGATCCGCTGGAAAGCCACCTAGACGACCCGCTGGAGCGCGAGCGACTGGCGCGGGTCTGGGAACAGGGCCTGGAGAGCGTGGTGGGATATGCTTTGCCACTGCGCAAGGGGGAAGCAGGCTGGGAGACCGGCAAGTGGTTCCTGCGCCGCGAGCACCTCTACCTGATCCCCGGAGACAGCCCCATGGGTTGGCGGTTGCCGCTCGACAGCCTCCCCTGGAGCGCTCCTGGAGAAATTCCTTGGGAGGATGCGCCCGATCCCTTGCAGCGGCGCATCCCTTTGGCAAAGCCTTCCCCGGTGCCCGAACGCCAGGAAGGCAGACAAATTCTGTCTTGGCCCGAAGCATCTGCTTCGCGTCTCGTACGCACGGCCCTGTGCGTGGAACCGCGCAACGGGCATGTGCATGTCTTCCTGCCGCCGCTTGCTCACCTGGAGGAGTGGCTGGACCTCATCTCGGCGGTGGAGGCCTCGGTGCAGGAAAGCGGCGTGCGCGTCCTCCTGGAAGGCTACCCGCCGCCGCGCGATCCGCGCCTCTTAAGCTTTGCCATCACTCCTGATCCTGGGGTGATCGAGGTGAACATCCACCCAAGCCACAGCTGGCAGGAGCTTTCGGAGCGCACCGAGACGCTTTACCGGGAGGCCCGCGCGGTGGGGCTGCGGGCCGAGAAGTTCCTGGTGGACGGCCGTCATTGCGGCACCGGCGGTGGCAATCATATCGTGATGGGTGCCTCCGAGCCCTCCGACTCGCCTTTCCTACGCCGTCCCGACCTCTTGCGCAGCCTGGTGCTCTCGTGGCTTGCCCATCCGAGCCTCTCCTACCTCTTCTCAGGGCTCTTCACCGGGCCGACGAGCCAGGCGCCGCGCCTCGACGAAGCGCGCCACGACGCCGTGCGCCAGCTGGAGACGTCCCTCGCCGAGATTCCTGAAGACGGAAACTGTCCACCTTGGCTCGTCGATCGCGTCTTCCGCAATCTGCTGACCGACGTGGCGGGCAATACTCATCGCACTGAATTCTGCATCGACAAGCTCTACAATCCCGATTCGGCCTCGGGGCGGCTCGGCCTCCTGGAACTGCGCGCCTTCGAGATGCCGCCGCACGCCCAGATGTCGCTTGTCCAGCAACTGCTCCTGCGTGCCCAGGTGGCCCGCTTCTGGGAACGCCCCTACCTGATCCGCCCGCCGCGCCACGGCACCGCGCTCTACGACCGCTACGCGCTGCCGCGGCTGCTTTGGGAGGATTTCCAGGACGTACTCTCGGAGCTTAGCGCTGTCGGCATGCGCTTTGATCCGGCTTGGTTCCGTCCCCATTTCGAGTTCCGCTTTCCAAAGCTCGGGGAATTCTCCTTCGGGCCGGTGCAGGTGGAACTGCGCACCGCCATGGAGCCCTGGCCGGTGCTGGGCGAAGAGGCTGGCGGCGGCGGCACGGTGCGCTATGTCGATTCTACCGTAGAGCGCCTGGAACTTCTGGTGAAGAACGCCGCCGAAGGGCGCTACGTGCTTTCCTGCAACGGCTGGAAAGTGCCTCTGACCTCCACCGGGACGGCCGGCGAGACGGTGGCGGGTGTGCGCTTTCGGGCCTGGACGGCTCCCAGTTGCCTGCACCCCACGCTTCCGGCCAATGCGCCGCTGGTGTTTGGGCTTCACGACCAGTGGGCCGACCGCACCGTGGCCGGAGCCACCTACCACGTAGCTCATGCGGGTGGCCGTGCCTACGAGCACTTCCCGCTTAATTCCTGGGAAGCCGAGGCGCGTCGCGCCGAGCGCTTCCAGCCCTGGGGAGGAACGCCGGGAAATGCCGGTCCGCGAGTCCCCGAACATGACCCCGAGTTCCCGCTCACGCTGGATCTTCTGCGTACTTTCCGAAAGTCCGGCCAAACGTGTATTCTTACGCCATGAACGAAACGATGCTGGCGCTGCGGCGCGCCTCCTTCCTGATCGACGATCCGGCCGAGCG
>DAIPHW010000225.1:0-3874 GCA_036771135.1 Fibrobacterota bacterium
CATTTCGGCCCGCGACCAAGGAAACGAATCTTTCGCAGCCTTCAAGGCCCGCGTGAAAGGTCTTTGATGAACGCCTTCAAAGCCTATGAGAACCCCGATTTCATCCACTCCACCCAGGCTCGCGAGATCCGCATCCTGGCCGAGTTCTCGGAACCCCGCTACCGCCTCAAGCGACACGGCGTGGATGGCACCATCGTCTTCTTTGGTTCTGCCCGCACCCAACCTCTCGATGTCGCTCAGGCCAATCTTGCGCGATTGGAATCTGAAGGTGGGAGCGCTCGCGAATTGCGCAAGGCCCGCGGTCTTGTCAAGGTCGCGCCCTACTATGAAGCTGCCCGCGAACTTTCGCAGCGCCTCTCGGTGTGGTCGCGCGAAGGCGGGCACGGACTCACACTCTGCTCGGGTGGTGGGCACGGCATCATGGGCGCCTGTAACCAAGGCGCAAATGACGCTGGCGCCCCAAGCGTAGGCTTCAACATCAGCCTCCCCTACGAGCAGACCGCTAACGAATGGATCACACCGGAACTAGCCTTCCAGTTTCATTACTTCTTCCTGCGCAAGTTCTGGTTCGTCAACTCAGCCCGCGCCATCGTGGTCTTTCCCGGCGGCTTCGGCACTCTGGACGAATTCATGGAAGTGCTGACGCTGGTGCAGACCAAGAAGCTGGAACGCCCCATGCCGATCGTGCTCTTCGGCAGCGAGTATTGGAAGAAGGTCATGGACTTCGAAGCCTTTGCCGACTTCGCTATGATCGAGCCCGAGGATGTCAAGCTATGGCACTGGGCTGACACTGTGGACGACGCCTTCCAGTACGTGACCGGTGCGCTTCAGGATGTTCATCTGCGCATCCCCAAGGTTGGCCAGGAATCCTCCACCATGGGTTCCGACTTCCCGGCGGAATAGCCACGATCTCCCGTAGTCCTTTCCCCGAGGCAGAGTTCCATCAACGGACTCATGAGTTAAGTTTTGCCAAGACGATGAAATCAGCATCCATTACCCCCCCCATTTCCAAGATCGGGCATGTCCTGCGAATGTGCGACGCTGTCGTGGTCGTGGGAACTATGTGGATACTGCATTGGTTGTGGCCAGCCGGCAGCAGCGAGGAGCGCATCCTCCTAATTGCTGTGTTGGGAGTGGGGCTGCATTTCTTCTTCGGAGAGATGAACAACATCTTCCAGTCGTGGCGTGGTTTCCCGCTGTCCCTGGAACTGCGCCGCATCCTGAACGTCTGGATCGCCGTAGGTGCAGCGCTGGTGATGATCCGCTTCGCTCTGGACTTTGAAACCCTGATAGACAAGCGACGCTTTGTGGCGTGGTTCTTCTTGAACCTGCTGTTCTTGCCACTAGAGCGCATCTTCATGCGCAAGGTGGTCGGACTCTTCCGCAACCACGGACGCAACATCAAACACGTGGCGCTAGTGCCCAGCAATGACCTGTCGCGGCAAGTGCAGGCGATCATGGAAAATACCCCAGAAGCAGGCATGCGCTTGGTGGGATATTATGAGGATGATGACGGCCTATGCCCGCCAGAACTGTTTCGTGGAGACTTGGTGAAGCTGGTCGACGACGCGCGATCCGGTCGCTTTAATCGGCTCTACATCTCGCTGCCGCTCTCGGAACACATGCGTATCCAGGCGCTCCTCACGGCCCTAGCAGACACCACCGTCTCGGTCTACCTGGTCCCCGACATCTTCACCTTCGATCTGCTTCAGTCCCGCATGGGCTACCTCGGGAATCTCACCACCATCGCGCTCTCCGAACTTCCCTACAACGGCCCCGACTGGCTGATAAAGCGCATCTTCGACATCTCTTTCTCGCTTGCCTTCCTGGCTGTGGCCGGCATCCCCATGCTTCTCATCGCCGCCGCCGTGCGCCTCACCTCGCCCGGCCCTGCCATCTTCAAGCAGAAGCGCTACGGCCTCAACGGCCAGTCCATTGAGGTCTGGAAGTTCCGCAGCATGTGCACCATGGACAACGGTGCCGTGGTCAAGCAAGCCACTCAGGGAGACCCTCGCATCACACCGCTAGGAGCCATCCTGCGCAAGACCTCGCTGGATGAGCTGCCGCAGTTCCTGAACGTGCTCAAAGGAGATATGTCGGTGGTCGGTCCGCGGCCCCACGCGGTAGCTCACAACGAGCAATACCGCCAACTGATCCACGGCTATATGCTGCGCCACAAGGTGAAGCCAGGCATCACCGGTTGGGCTCAGGTCAACGGCTGGCGCGGCGAGACCGACACTCTCGAGAAGATGCAGAAACGCATCGAATTCGATCTCGACTACATTCGCCGCTGGTCCATCTGGCTGGATCTGCGCATCGTCGTCAAGACGGTCATTCACCTGCTTTTTCCCAAGAACGCCTACTGATGCTGAAGTTTTCTCTTCTCGCCACCATGCTCCTGCCTGTTTTGGTCTGCGCCCAGGCACCGCAGCAGGCACTACAGGATGATTTCCACTCTCATCCTTGGCAATTTTCAGTCTCGTCAATGAGCGCTTCGGCAACAGCAAGCACTGAAGACCCATCCAACGAAGCAGCGTCTCCATCGACAGGAGCCTGGGAAATCCAGGTGGCAGCACTCTCTAGCCAGGAAGCCGCCAACAAGCGTAAACAGGAGCTCGAGACGATCTTGGGCCCCGAGACAGTGCGCGTGATTCCTCAGGCCGGCAGCTGGAAGCTGCGTTGGGGTTCCTTTCCCAATCGCAAGGCCGCCCAAAAGGGCCGCGAAGAACTGAAGAAGAAGGGTATCGACGGCTTTCCCGTGGCTCCCTGAGCTAGCGTCGGATCTTGTCTTGGCGCACGGTGCGCCACAGCTTGGCCATAAAGGCAAGCACCCCTACTGCCACCAGAAGACGATCAATCCACTTCTGGGTGCGCTCGGGAAGCACAAAAAGGGCACGCCACAGGAGCCGCAGCACGCTTAGGCCTTCTTCAAGCGCGACAGAATCTGTTCGCGCAGCGCCGCGTTTGTTGAGATCGCATTGCCCGCATCAGCCGTGAAGCGACCATCGATAGCGCTAAAGTACCCCCCGGCCTCGGGCAGAATGGTGGCCATGGGCGCCACGTCCCAGATCGAGACCACCGGATCGAGCATGGCTTCGGCACGTCCGCTTGCCACCAGCAGATGCCCGTAGCAATCGCCCCAGCCGCGCTGGATGCTGGCTTCCTGCCGCAGCTTCCGCCAGGGATCACCCCAAACGGAACGCTCCACCGTGGTGCAACTGCCGTCGAGAAGCAAGGCATCAGAAAGATTGGCAACCTGAGAAACGTGGGTCGGCGCACCGTTCAAGAACGCACCACCGCCCTGGATCGCCCATACCGTCTCGGAAAGCGCCGGCATGTGGATGATCCCAAGGACAGGCTCTCCTCGGTGGAAGAGCGCCAAGAGCGTCCCAAAGAGAGGCACGCCATGGATGAAAGCCTTGGTTCCGTCGATCGGATCAATGATCCAGCGCCACTCGGATCCAGCGTTGTCTTCTCCGTACTCCTCGCCCAGCACGGCATGGCTTGGCCAGGCCTCCAAGATGCGGGCACGCAGAAAACGCTCGGCACCGCGATCAGCCTCGGTGACAGGGGTGTTGTCGCGCTTCTTCACGATCTCCAGGGAAGTCCGGAAGTGCCCGAGGATGCCTTCTCCAGCTTCGCGCACCCACTCAAGCGACCGCTCAAGAGCTTCGGATAGAAAGGGATCTTTCATGACCCCAATGTTAGCTTTCGCGGGCCTTGGCAGCAGCGCAGAAACGTCGCAACCTTCGCTAGTCCTTAATCGCAAGCGATGCGGCCCACCCCGAGGCGGGCTCCTTGCCGGTCTTCAGAAACTGCGCGATGGATTGTCCCAATTCCTGTCCCAGCATTTTCCAGCGCTTGAGCTCCGCTT
>DAIPHW010000226.1:0-3820 GCA_036771135.1 Fibrobacterota bacterium
GCGCGCCACATCCTCGGAAAGGCCGAATAATGGAACAGACCTGGCACAAGCAAAGAGCGAATCTCGCCATCATGACCGAGGCGAATCCTGGGACATGGATGACGATGGCGTCAGTATTTGCTGCCGCAAACTGCAAGCTGCCATTCCGAAACCTCAAGATCAAGATCTCCAACAAGGAGATCGAGCGCTTCGTGGATCGCGCATCCCTGCTCGCTCTCGACTCGCTTTTCTACGGCGAGCAGGGAGAAATCTCGTTCGACGTGGACGGATACACCAGCGGCAGCGCTGGCGTGGACACGGCATTCGCACCGGTACTCAAGAGTTGCATGGCAGCCACCATCAAGACCGGGACGAATATCGTCTACGCCCTCAATTCCAGCAGCATGGTTTCCTCATCCATCGGAGCGGAGTTCATTTCCGAAGACGGTTCCGCGTCGCAGCGATTCGGATTCAAGGGCTGTCGCCTTTCCAAGCTGGCGCTAGAGTTGGTCACGGGCGGGCAGCCAGTGTGGCACGTCACGCTCAAAGGTCCGATTGCCTGGGAGACGATCTCGTCGACGCTCTCGCCAGTGGTCCAGATCGCGGGGACTCCTATCGCGTCCATCACTCGCGACACGCTCAACGGCAATATCCCGCAATTCAAGGGACTCGCGTTCACGGTCGGCGGAGTTCAGCGTTTCATTTCCAAGCTAACGCTGGATTGGGGGCTGTCGGCTGAAGAATTCACCGACGTCACCGACCAGACCACGATCCAGAGATACGTCCAGACGGCCATTAAGCCGACGCTTACCATTGACCCGACTCTGACACCGGCATCCACAGTCAACGACTTTGCTTCGTTCTTTGCCGGGTCCACCGCCGCGTTGTCGCTGGTGATCGGCTCGGGTGCAGGAAAAACCATCACCATCGCCGCGCCGCGTCTCCAACGCAAGACGACCGACAACGGCGAGCGCGGATCTTTCCGCACCGCCGAGACGGTCTATCGTCTGAGCAGCAATACTGACGCCGGGGACGACGCTCTCACCATGACGATCGCATAAGGAGCAACCATGCCAGACATCAATCCACCTTTGCTTTTTGGGATCGACCCCGACGAAACCTGGGATTACGTGCCCAAAGATTGTCGGGCCGCCAAAATGACGGAACCCGTCTTCATCCTTCGCCCCGCATCTTTGGCGACATCGATCAAGCGGGAAGCGCTCATCGCAGAAATTACGAAGGCGGTGCGCGCCGCCGTACCTGACGCCATCGAGACGTTACGGGACTACGAGAAGGCGGGAGGGAAACTCGCCCCTATCCCAGAAGGCGCTACCGACGCAGAAAAGGCCGAGTACACCGAGAAGAAGGAAGCCATCAAGAAGGCGCTCGAAGACTGGGCTGCCGCTTGGGCTGATGCTGTGACGGATCGAGCGGCCGAAGAGCAAGCTATCACCGAGAAGTACCTCTCTGAGGGCGTCGCGGGGTGGCGCGGCTTGCCGTCTCCATCTGGGAAGATGATCGATTTCGAGGCCAACAAGGGACGGCTCACGGAGGTCTTGCGCGGCAAGATCGCGTCGGAAATCTGCGAAGCGATTGCCGCCGGTGCCACGCTCTCGCATGAGGAACAGGTGGGTTTGCCGTTGTCGCAGGAGTCTCAGTCGGCCTAACTCCTGCGGTGGCTCCTGGCATCCTGGTCGATATGGAGTGGGTGCAGGAAGGTGAATGGGTGCAAGGCGTAGTTGATCCCAACTCGCTAGTGCATCCGATCACGCAAGTGATCCCATCCATGGCTGATCGGTACAATCGCTGCGGGTGCATCTCTGTTGATGGGTACTGGCGTGAGCCACCCAAGGCGCTTCGAGGGGTCCAACTTTATTTGTCGCTGCTGTCTCAATGCCGAAAACGCCTAGCGGAAAGGATTAATGGTGGCGAATGAAACGCTAGGGATGGAGTTAGAGGCGACGCTCTCAGACAAAACAGGGAGCGGTATTGCCGGCATTGAGACGTCGATCAAACAGCTCGGGGCGACAGTCTCGAACGTTGGAACAAGGATCGATAATGATCTCGGTGATTCGCTGAGCCATCTCGGCCCAGCAATTGATCGCGCTTCCGGCTCTCTCCCTGGCCTGATCGGCGGAATCTCACAGGCCAAATCCGGTTTTTTGTCCCTGATGACGAACCCGATGGTGGCTGTCACGACAGGTATCATCACAGCTACCGCGTCGCTTGCCGCGTTCACCATCTCGCAGTCCGACACGATACACCACCTGACGATGCTCTCTGAGCAGACCGGGCTAACGGTGTCGTCTCTGAGCGGGCTTAGGAAAGCGGGAGCCGAGAGCGGGCTTGGAGTCGAGACTATCGCGAATGCGGCCATCAAACTCGAAACCAACATGGGCAAGGGAGGAAAAGCCCTCAAGCAGCTAGGGATCGACGCAAAAGACCCGGTCGATGCTATGGCACAGATCGCTGACAAATTTGAGAAGAGCGATTCCCAGGCGCAGCGCGCAGCCATTGGCAATGCGGCATTTGGGCGATCCTGGAAGGAGATGACGCCACTCCTGCAAGAGGGAGGGAAGGCGCTTCGCGACGCGGCGGAAGGCTCCGCCATGAGCCAGGAAACGATTGATGCCTACAATTCCCTGCATGAGACGATGCGACAGATCGGCATCCAGGGAACGATCATCAAGAAGACGCTTGCTGAAGCGCTGGCGGGCCCGATCTCCGAAATCGCAAAGTCGTTCCTCGGGACACTCAAAACTGTCACGGGGCTAGGCGATGGAGCCAATGTACTCAAGACGGTCCTCAACTACACCGCCAAGGACGTTGGAACGCTCGCAGAACTGCTCGAAGACGCCGCTGTAATCGTCAAGGGCGGCCTCTTGATGGCGTTCGACACTGTCGCAAATGTGGCGTTGACCCTAGTCAAATCGGTCAGCACCCTAGGAATCGGCGTGTCAAAGATCATCGAGCTTACCGGCCACGGGAAAGGGATGGAGGAGTTTTTCCAGGGCGGCTACAACTGGGCTACGAAACTGAGTGAAGAGCTTGATGGATCGGTTGCAAAGTCTGTGACAGAAATTGGTAATCGCTTGGCTGGCACCGGAGACCGAATGCGTGCGCTCTGGGCTGAGACGGAGAATACGCCCGAGAAGAAAAAGAAGCTCGGGATGGGAGAAGGCGACAACGAGAAGAAGGAAAAAAGCGACGCAGAAGCGAAGATCGACGAGCAATATGCAGCATTTCGCACAAAGCTGGCTGCCGAAAATCTGGAACAGTTGCACCAGATCCAGTCCAGGGCAGCGCAGGCTGAACTGAAAGAACAAAAGGACAGCCGCCAGCGAGAAATCGAACTTTACGATGTGGCGTTTTACGAGGAGCAGCGCAAGTACGCCGGAAACTCTGATGCGCTCAAGGTATTGCAACAAGTCTATCGCAGCGAGATCGCGGCCATCAATCGCAAATGGAATGAGAAGGACGAAGCGGACAAGGAGAAAAAAGAGAAAGAAGGCCTGAAACGCTTTGCGGCCATCGAAAAGCAGAAGTCTGAAACTGCCCAAAAAGAGCTTGAAAAACAAGAGAAAGCCTACGACAAAACGTGGGGGCGCATCGTCAACACGACAGGGAACAGCCTTGCGACGATGATAACCACGCACGGATCAATGACGGCGCGCATCCAGGCAGCCGAAGATGCTCTGTATAATGGACTCATCAACGACGGTGCGCAGTGGCTCGCTTCAACGATTGAAGATTATGTAAAGCGCCAGGTGCTCGGCGATGCGATGAGGACAGCGGAAGCGGCGAAGTCAGCCGCAGCCGCAGCAGAAGCCGCAGCACAAGC
>DAIPHW010000227.1:0-3671 GCA_036771135.1 Fibrobacterota bacterium
GCCTGCTTGGTCACCACGCCGTCAAGCAGTCGAAGCCCCTGCTGGTGCGCATCCCAAGTACCGGCACCGCGCGAAAGGAAGAGCCGCGAGTAGGTTTCCAGGCGGGCCACCGAGGCGTCGCAGAAAGCGGTGACGTGATCGGCGAGCACCGAGCGGTGAAAGAGGCTGCGCCGCTGGATGAAGGTGGTCATGATGGCGATGCCGAAGGAGCCGCCCAGTTGGCGCGTCATGTTGGTGATGCTGGTGCCCTGCGGAATATCGGCCCCGCGCAGCTCGGCGATGGAAAGCGTGGTGATGGGGATGGAGAGCATGCCCATGCCAAAGCCCCGCACCAGGAGCGGTACGAAGAAGTCGTCGCCGCAGGAAAGTGCGGTGAGGTTTCCCATCATGCGAGTGAAGACGAAGAAGAGGACAAATCCTGTCGCAACTAGCAGACGCGGCGAAAGGCCGCGTCCCATGGCCTTGCCGATCAAGGGCATGGCAAAGGCGGTCGCGACGCTTCCCGGCAGCATCAGCATGCCGGTGTCCATGGCCGTGAAGCCGAGCATCGATTGGGCAAAGAGCGGCACCACAAAGACAGAGCTGAAAAGTCCGAGGCCCTGGATGAAGCAGAAGGCCACTCCCACGGAGAAGGAGCGGCTGCGGAAGAGCCGCAGGTTCACCACCGGAAAGCGCGTATTGAGCTCGTGGCGCAAAAAGCCCACCACGCCCACCACGGCGATGACCGAAAGCAGGCAGATCTGGACCGAATCGAACCAACCCTCTTCCTGGCCACGCTCCAGTACGATCTGCAGCGCGCCGACACCCGTCACCAAGAAGGCCACGCCCCACCAGTCCATAGGGTGCGAGTCGCCTCGTTCTCGCTCCGGAGGGATGAAGGAGAGCGAAAGCGCCGTGGCCGCGATGCCGAAGGGGATATTTACGAAGAAGATCCAGTGCCAGTTGAGGTTGTCGGTGATCCAGCCACCCAGGGTCGGCCCGATGGTGGGCCCCATCACCACCGTGAGCCCGTAGATCGACATGGCGAAGGCCAGTTCCTCGCGCGGGAAGGTGGTGGCCAAGATTGCCTGGGCCGTGGTCATGATGCCGCCGCCACCCAGGCCCTGCAAAAAGCGGAAGAAGACGAGCTCCCACACGTTAGTGGAAAGGCCACAAGCCACCGAGGCGGCCGTGAAGATGAGGATCGAGGCCACGAAGTAGCGCTTGCGCCCGAAGTGCTGCGCACACCACCCCGAAAGGGCGATCATCACGATGTTGGCGGCCGCGTAGGAGGTCACCACCCAGCCGATCTCGGAGAGGGTGGCGCCCAGGTTTCCCATCATCTGGGAAAGCGAGACGTTGACGATGGAAGAGTCGATGAGCTGCAGCATTGCCGCCGAAGCCACGGTGGCGACCACGATCCACTTCTCCCACCCCATGCCGGCCTTGCGGCCCGAGCGACCAGCGCTCATCGGCTCGAAAGGTCGATGGAGACCTCGGCCGACATGCCGGGAAGGAGCTTGCCGCGCAGGGAGGCCTCTGGAAGCAAGTCGATCTTCACCGGGATGCGCTGCACCACCTTAGTGAAGTTGCCGCTGGCGTTATCGGGCGGAAGCAGGCTGAAGCGCGAGCCAGTGGCAAACTGCACCGCCCGCACGCGCCCGGCGACGGGCACCCCCGGAAAGGCATCCACCCGCACCTCGGCAGGCATGCCGGCGCGGATGCGGCGGATCTGGGTCTCCTTGAGGTTAGCCACCACCCATACTGAGCTGTCTTCCACCACCGAGAGGAGCGCCTGACCGGCTGACAAAAACTGTCCCGGCTCCACGTTCTTCTTGGCCACGTGCCCCGAGGCCGGGGCCAGGATCACGGTATAACCGAGCTGGGCGCGGGCCGCGTCCAGGGCCGCCTGGGCGGCGGCGATGCGGGCCTCGGAGAGGCGCACCTGGGCGCTGGCGCCCATGGCTCCCCAATCCGATCCGTGAGTCTGTTCGGTGGCGGCCCGCACGGCGGCGTCGGCCGAGCGCCAGGTGGCCTCGGCGGCGTCGAGTTGAGCCTGACTGGTGATCTCGCGGGCATGCAGTTCACGAGTACGATCGTACTCCTTGCGGGCCCGCTCCAGGTTGGCCTGAGCGGCTTCCAGGTTCGAGACCGAGACGGCCTGCTGAGCCTGGGCCTGATGGACGCTGGCCCCTGCCACACCGCTTCCCGATGAGGCGCGCGCGGCCCAAAGGTCGGCCTCGGCCTGACGGACCTTGAGCACGTAGTCGACTTGGTCAAGCACCATCAGGGTGTCTCCCTTTCGCACGTCTTGCTCGTCCTTCACCAGGATGCGCTGGACGTAGCCGGCCACGCGGGTATGGACAGGCACCACATCGCCCTCAATCTGAGCGTTGTCGGTGCTGACGTGGTTCTGGTAGCGCCACAGGAAGACGACCGCGCCGACCACGACTACCGCCGCTACGAAGATCAGGATGGCGGTGTGGGAGCGCTTGCGACGGCGGCGCTTGGGGGCAGGAATATGTTCACCGGAGGGCTTGGGTTGGGCTTCGCTCATTGGATCAATCCTTGGTTTCTAGACGGTCGAGGTTTCCGGTGGCGTAAAGGAGCTTGAGGCGTGCGACCTGGAAGGCTCCGGCGGCATCGACCCAGGCTGCGTGGGCGTTGCTTGCCTCTACCTGGGCCTGCACCACGTCAGCGTTGCCGCTCGCGCCAGAGCGGAAGCGCTCCATGGCAAGTTCGAGTTCCTGGTCAGAAAGTGTCGCTGCCTGGGAAGAACATTCCACCTGAATAGCTCCTTCGCGCACAGCGGCCTTGGTGGTGCGAGTGTCGAGATCAGCGCGCAGCGTCCGGGCCCGCAGGGCGAGTTCGGCCTGGCGCCCCGTTTCGGCGGCGATTCGCAGCTTCTGCTGGCGGGATCCACCTTCCCACAGGTTCCAGGTGGCCGTGATGGCGACAGATCCTGTCCATTCGGCCGCAGAGTTGAGCCGATAGCCCGAAAGACCGTAGTCTCCCGAGATCCCAAGCGTGGGAAGCAGCGTCCTTCGCTCGGCCCTCGCCTCCAAGGCAGCGGCCTCGGCCGCGCTGCGAGCAGCCAGCACCTCCGGAAGGCGATCGCGGGAATCGCCCGCGGCCAAGACGGTGTCGGACGGATCGGCGGCCAGGGCGAGGGTGTCGGAGGCTTCTGGGACAATTTCTGGAGAAAGTCCGAGACGGTCGCGCAGGTTCAGTCGGGCCGTCTCCACGGCAAGCCGCGCCTGCGAGACGGCGCGCGCCGTGAGCACCTCCTGGTTCTTGGCGCGGATCACGTCCAACCGGGTGGCGCTGCCAGCCTGGAATTGCTCCTCGGCCATGGAGCGCAGGCGCACGGCAAGGCCTGCCGCCGAGTCGCGCGAGCGCAATAACGCGCGGGCGCGGGCAAGGTCGATCCAAGCCAGGCCCGCATCGAAAGCTGCCTGGTCGCGGGCGGCCCGATGGGTCGCCGTGGCGGACTGGGCCGAGACTTGCGCCGCCTTCCAGTGGGAGAGGCTGGAGAGGTCGAGCAGCGTCCAGCGCGCCGCAAGGCGGGCGTCCTCGTTGCCGAAGAGCGGCACGTATTGGCTCGGATAGAGGCCGGTCGATGCCAGGTTGTAGCTGCGGACCATGTGGTAGGCCTGCAGGTCGAGCCGCGGAAGCATCGGCGCCAGCGCCTG
>DAIPHW010000228.1:0-3671 GCA_036771135.1 Fibrobacterota bacterium
CTTTTTCACCCCGTCGATCGGGCGACTCACCGGTTGGAGCAAAATGGAAGACCAGGAGTGGCCCTATGTGTTCATTGGGGCAAACCTCCTGGATGAAGCCTCGCGCGCCCGGGGAAATCGACTGAGTGGTGACCTCGGTTTGACCATGCGCATTCCCAAGAACAATCTCTACACCGGCGGTTTCTTCGGGCGTTTGAGCGGACGCCTAGTCGCCCATGCGGCTGTTCCCTGGGAGACAGAATTCGACGTCCAGGGATGGATCCGCCAAGCTGTGATGATCGCAGATTCCAATGTCCTGACCACCATTTCGCTGACAAAATCGCAACAAAGCCAGTTCAAGGTGAACGACTCGCGTTGGACGGCAAACAAGATGCTCACGGTGCGCGACAGCTACTGGGAAAGCGTTCAGAAGGTGCTCGACCAGGCCCGCGCCGACGATAACATCGTCCTGCTCTCAAGTCTTTGGGGGTGGACTCCGCTCCTTTATGGAGTGAAAGCTGGCCTTGGGGTCTGGCGACTGGACGAGCCCCTAGCCGCCCTATCGCAGCAGTCCCTGGGGCTTGGACTCAAGGGAGCATGGACTCTTGGGCGATTGGGGTTGGAACCTTCCATCCACGGCGGTTGGGGGCCCCAAGGCGCAGGATTTTCAGCTTGGGGAGCCGTCACGGCTAGCTTGGACGTTTCCAGCGGACGTCGATAGCACATATCGCTTCCACAATCGGAACGCAAGAAAAAAGTTTTCTTGGCAGGAATGACGAGTTTAGATTGAATCGCAGTTCCTGTCCCAAAACCACAATTTCCTCTTTTCGTTCGCGAAAGGTGGAGCAGATAGGTAGGTAACCATGCTAACGACTAAATTTGGCCGTGCAATTCTTGCACTTTCCTGCGGCCTTGCCACCACCATTTGGGCCGACCCCCAGATGAACACCGGAGGACAACTGGGCGTTTCCCGCACTGTGACCTCTTATATGCTTGGGGAGGGTAGCGTCAATGCCGGCGCAAGCCTTCAGGGCGAGTATGCCTATGACGGCATCTACACAGCATTTGGAAAGGCCAGCCCGACTCTTCTCGGCCAAGACATTTTCTGCGGCTACGGCCTCACCAACTGGCTCGACCTGAACATCGACCTGCCCATCTACGAAGACATCTGGAGCGGCCATAGCAGCAATCCCGTCGGCGCTGGCGACCTGCAAGTAGGCGCCAAGGTCCAGCACCCCGGCCTTTACAAGGACGCTCCCTTCCGGATCGCCTATCTGTTGCGCGCCTCGTTTCCCACCGGCGCTAGCAAAGCCGGCTACTTCCCGCGCTACAGCTACGTGACGACCACCGACACCTTGGCACGCACCAAGGGCGCCTATACCAATCAGAGCTGGTCCCTGAATCCCAATATTCTGTGGACGCTTGATCTCGACAAGTTCCCGAGCCGCATTCCGCTGCAGTTCGACCTGAACGCCGGCGCCACCTTCGTCTACCTCACCGACCGAGCCGACCGCCGCTACTACTCGATGGGATTAGCGAGCCTCGAGGCCCAGTACCAAGCCACCCCCAGCACCGGAATCTTCGCGGAGATCTCGGGAACCTCCAAGGTGCTGAACTTCACCAACGACTTCAACCTAGGCGGCGACTGGACCAACGATGTCCTGCGCTTCACCCTGGGCGGAAGCTACAAGTCGACCTCCGGCTGGTACGGCTCGCTGGGTGCTGACGTCGGACTTTCCGATCGCAGCCTGCGCACCAAGTGGACGCGCGACGGCGAGACCTACACGACCTCGCACACCCCTCGCTTCGGCCTGACCCTCACGCTTGGCTTCTCGCACAAGGGCGCCAATGCCAAGCCGTTCCTGGGACGTTTCTTCGGCTCTGAGGACACCATCCTCATCATCAAGCGCGACACCGTGAAGAAGATCGATACCGTCAAGGTGATCAAGAACGACACCGTCTTGATCGTCAAGAAGGATACCGTCAAGGTGATAGAAACCCAGAATCCCAAGACCATCATCCAGTACGGCATCTTGGCACTGCGCTCGATCAATTTCCTCACCGGATCTGCGGAGCTGACCCGCTCGTCCTACGCGACCTTGAACGATATCGCCCAATCGCTGACCACCTACCCAGAAGTCAAGCTTGAAGTCCGCGGCTACACCGATGCCACCGGTTCCAGCGAAGTAAACCAGAAGCTCTCGCAGGCTCGCGCCGAAAGTGTGACAGCCTATCTTGAGAAGAAGGGCATTGCCGCCAACCGACTGAAATCTATCGGTATGGGGCCGGCCAATCCCGTGGCCAGCAACGGCACTCTGGAGGGCCGCGTTCTAAACCGCCGCGTCGAAATTCGACGCTTCGACGCCACCAAATAGGTCAAAGGTGTTGTAGGGCAAATACACCATTGCCCTACGCACGCGAAACGCGCATCATTTTTAACCGTCTCCCGAGTGTTCGTCCGGGAGGCGGTTTTCTTTTATTGAAGTGATTCTTATGACCTCCCCTCTCCACCTCAGCTATACCCCCTTTCACGAATGGATCGAGATCCAACAGGATCTCCTCATTGTGGGGCTTACCAAACGTGGTCAGCAACTGCTGGGACCGATTACCTTCCTGGAAATTGCGGCTCTGAACAAGGACTTGGAAGAAGGTCAAGAACTGGCCATGATCGAAACCAACAAGACGGCACAGGAAATTGGCTCTCCGGTGCGCGGTCGCGTGGTGGCAAGAAACGCCGCCGTGATTCGCAACCCCTCCCAAATCAATCGACTCCCCTATCAATCCTGGATCGCCAAGATCTTCCCTCTAGCGGCGCCCTCCTCTCCCTTTCTGGACGAAGCTGCCTACCGGAACCTGGACGATTCCATTTCCCTTTCAGGAATCTGACCCATGCCTCTCTCCCCCGCAGATGAGTCGTGGCTGGCACAACACGGCATTCCCGCTGCCGAAGCGCGCCGCCAAATCACCCTCTTGAAGGACGGCTTGCCGCCTTTGCACCTCTCCCGTGCCGCTCGCATCGGCGATGGAATTGCTCGCCTGACCTTGCTGGAACGCGATCATTGGGTCCATCAAACTCGTAGCAGCGCAAGCCTAGGCTTTTTCGTGCCCGCATCCGGAGCCGCTTCGCGCATGTTTGCCGGCTTGCGCAAACTTGCCGATCACCCTGAGGAACTTGCGCGCGATCCGAAAGTGCGCACCTTGCTTGAAACGGCTGTGGTACGTCGCAGCCTGAAGGCCGCCAGATTCCCCGTTGTCGATGCCGCAAGCGAAGTCCACGCTCTACTTTCTCCCGCTCCCGAAGGCCTTGGCTGGCCTGATCTCCCGAAGGCTTTTCTGCCCTTCCACGCCAGCGGCAAGCAAGACGTCCACACCGCCTTCGAGGAACAGCTCCACGAGATCTGCGACACCCTTGGTACTCATCGACGCGGCAGCCTTCACATCACCCTCAGTTCCGAACAACTGCAGGAGCGCACTCGGCTGCAGGCGATCGTCAACCGCATCGCTCACGAACACGAGTGTTTCCTGGAACTCGAGATCTCTGCGCAAGATCCAGCCACCGATACCTTGGCATTGAGGTCAGATGGCGATCTTGCTCGCGATGCCCAGGGCTTTCCCCGCCTGCGCGCCGGAGGCCACGGCAGCCTACTTGCCAACCTCTCCGCAACGACTGGGGATGTAGTCTTGGTCAAAAA
>DAIPHW010000229.1:0-3632 GCA_036771135.1 Fibrobacterota bacterium
GCAGCCTACTTGCCAACCTCTCCGCAACGACTGGGGATGTAGTCTTGGTCAAAAATATCGATAACATCCAGCCACGCTGGCGCCAGGGCGGCGTGATCCCGTGGCGATTGGCGCTTGCCGGCGTCGCCCTGGAACTGCGACATCAAGGCGATTTGCTGCTAGCAAGCCATTCAGAAAGCCCTGACGAAGCCGAAGCCGTCAAGTCGTTCGGCGGCCTGCTGACCCACTTGGGACGCCCCGAACCGCTTGAGGCGGTGCATCTGCGCCATCTCGCAGCACGCCCGCTGCGAGTGGCAGGCATGGTGCGCAACGACGGCGCCCCCGGCGGCGGGCCATTCTGGGTGGAGGGCAAAGGCCTTCAGATCGTGGAACAGAGCGAAGTTCCGTCAGATTCGGAGCAACGTGCGATCCTGGAAAACGCCACCCACTTCAATCCCGTTGAAATGGCCTGTTGCCTGCGCCGTCCCGACGGCAGCCTGCACGACCTGGAAACCTTCCGCGACGCGAGCCGCGCCTTCGTGTCGGAAAAGCCCGACGGAGTCGGTGCAATGTTGAAAGTTCTGGAACATCCCGGCCTCTGGAATGGCTCCATGGGCGGATGGCTCACCGTCTTCGTGGAAATCCCTCCGGAAACCTTCCTGCCAGCCAAGACGGTTTTCGATCTTTCCCATCCGTGGCGACAACCACCGGAAGGAAACTGAATTGATCGTACTGGGCATCGAGACTTCCTGCGACGAGACGGCCTGTGGCATCGTGGAGGACGGACACGTGCGCGCCAATGTGCTGCGCACCCAAGAGGTCCACGAGACCTTCGGCGGGGTAGTCCCCGAAATCGCCTCGCGCGAACACCTGCGACTGCTTCCCGGCATCGTTCGCGGTGCCTTGGCGGAGGCCAAACTAAGCCTTAGCGAGATCGACGCCATCGCCTACACACGCGGCCCGGGACTTGCCGGCCCCTTGCTGGTAGGAGCCGCCTTTGCCCGCTCTCTGGCTCTGGAAGCTGGCCTTCCGCTGGTGGGCACCAACCATTTGGAAGGCCACTTGGCGGCGGTGCGGCTCTCCGTACCCATTGAGCCTCCATTCCTCTGCCTGACCGTCTCTGGCGGCCACACCGAGCTTTCCGAGGTCACCACCGGCCCGCATTTTCGCATGTTGGGCGAAACCCGCGACGACGCCGCCGGAGAGGCCTTTGACAAGTGTGGAAAGCTCCTGGGACTTGGTTATCCAGCAGGTCCGTTGGTCTCGCGCCATGCTGAGCATGGCGATCGAGAAGCTTTTGAGCTGCCACGCGCTCTTCCCGGCGAAAATCTCGACTTCAGCTTCTCGGGCCTCAAGACGGCGGTGCTGCGGCTGTGTCAGAAGCTCGGCCCCGATGGCGTAAACCTACGCCTCGACGACCTCTGCGCAAGCCTCGAAGAGGCCATCGTAGATGCCCTGTGCCGCAAGGTAGTGCTGGCTGCCGAGCGCTCGGGACTGCCTGGCGTGGCGGTGGGAGGAGGCGTCAGCGCTAACGCCCGGCTGCGTCAAAAATTGTCCCAATGGGGAGAGCGCAAGGGCTTTTGGACAGCCTTTCCCTCTCCCGCACTCTCCACCGACAACGGCGCCATGATCGCCGCCTCCGCCGCCTGGCGACTGGAATGCGGCAGTACCGGCCACGAATTGGACGTGGATCCGGGCCTATCACTTGCCACACCGGTGGCCGCGTGATCGACTTCGTGCGGGGCCGCGTGGCCCAGGTACACGAATCCCGTCTGGTGCTGGAAGTGGCTGGCATTGGTCTAGGCATCGATGTCCCTGCCTCGGTAGCGGCCCAGGCACCGGCAGTGGGAAGTGAGATGCTGCTGCACACCGAGCTCGTAGTGCGTGAGGATGCCCTACAGTTGGTGGGCTTTGCCTCTCCGGAACAGCGCCAACTCTACCGCAGCCTCACAAGCGTCTCGGGCATCGGCCCCAAGGTGGCCCTCAAGGCCTTGGGAGGAATGGAACCCGAGGAGCTGGCCGGCGCCATCGTACGCGGCGATGTGGCGAGCTTGACGCGGCTTCCCGGCATCGGCAAGAAGACGGCCCAGGTGCTAGTGGCATCGCTGACCGACGCTATGTCCAAGCTGCGCATCGCCCCCTCTGGCAAAGCAACGGCGTCCACCGGCGCCAGCCCCTCCATCGCATCCCGCGCCGAGGATGCGCGCTTGGCACTCCAGGCCCTGGGCATGGAAGAGGGACGCGCCCGCGAGGCGCTGGCCCGAGCCTTGGAAACCCTGGGCTCCCAGGCCGAAACGGCGCAATTGGTCACCGAGGCCTTGCGCCGCAACTAACGTCATTTTGTAACGTTCTAGCACCAGTGGAGGAATCGATGATTCGCAGTTTCTGTCTTGCATTTCTGGCCATTTGTGTCACAGGGACCCAAGCAGCCCCCAAGGCCGCCGTCAAAGTGGCCGCGCCCCAAGCCGTTCCGGCAGCTCCAGCTAAGACCAACGGCCCCGCGCCGCGCGTCTTCGATGCCAATTTCCAAGGCATCGACTCCATCCACGCCACCATCCAGACCCGCTACGGCAGCATGATCTTCCGCCTGGAGCCAAAGAAGGCTCCGCAGACCGTCGCCAACTTCATTGAGCTTGCCAACAAGCACTTCTACGACGGCCTCAAGTTCCATCGCGTGATCCCCGGCTTCATGGCCCAAGGCGGCGACCCCAAGGGTGACGGCACGGGCGGCCCAGGCTACGTCATCCGCGACGAATTTTCTGATCTCAAGCACGTCGCCGGAGCACTCTCCATGGCCAATGCCGGCCCTGGCACCGCCGGTTCGCAGTTCTTCATTTGCCAGACAGCTCAATCTCATCTCGACGGAGTCCATTCGGTGTTCGGAAACCTCATCTCGGGTTGGGACATTTCCTGTCTCATCGAGCAGGGTGACGCCATTCAATCGGTGACCATTCGGGAGTTCAAGAAGCACTGACGATGCGCATCTTCCTGGGCCTTTCGTTGGGCATCTTGTGCCCTGCCCTAGAATGGGCCTCTCCCTTGGAGTGCGCCCAGGAAGCCCCTAATTTCGGGACTCTCGCCAAAGGTCGGGAATCAACGCTGCGCTTTTCCTGCCGCAATGTCGGACGTTCGGCGCTCGTGATGGAGGCTCCCGGCACCAGTTGTCCCTGCCTGCAGGCGAGCATCTCGCGCGAACGCGTGGCACCTGGTGAGGCCGTCGAAGTCACACTGCATCTTGCCACGGCAATGCTATCGGGACGATCGCAGTTTTACGTGGCCATTCCATTGCACGGCGGCATGGAAGGAGCGAAGATCCTGGTTGCTAGCGCCAACGTGCGCCCTCAGGTGATCGCCATTCCCGAATATGTCGATCTGGGAAATTTGCAGCGCCCTGTTAACCGCCAGGTTCTGATCATCGACACCACCGGAGCGCCTTTGGAGTTGCGCCGCAGCCGTGTGCGCAACGGGCAGGTGCAGGTGCATCTGCAGCCCGCCCAATTCTTGCAACGCGATGGACGCTGGCAGCCGGTCTCCAGCCGCGGAGCCGTGCGCGGGTACACGCTCGAAGTTCAAGCTCGCCCCAATTCCGGTGAGCACAATCTCTCCGACGAAGTGGAACTAGAATTCACCAACACATCGCAGCGCATTCTGCG
>DAIPHW010000230.1:0-3598 GCA_036771135.1 Fibrobacterota bacterium
GCATCTGGCCAGTCGAAGCCGTCCTTGGCCGCCCGCGACTGCAGCTTGGCCGCCAGCATCAGAGCCGGAAAACTCGGTGGGATGCCATCCATGCGGCTCTTGCGATCTTCCTTGCCCTTTTCACCATTCTTAATGGTTTCCCAGTTGCGCACCACGTCGGCGGAATCCTTCACGTCCACGGATCCAAAGACATGCGGATGGCGGCGAATAAGCTTGGCGCACAACTCGTGGATCACCACATCAAGATCAAAGCGTCCTTGCTCGCTTGCCATCTGAGCATGAAAGACCACTTGCAAGAGCACATCGCCAAGCTCTTCGGCCATGCCATGGTCGTCGCGCAGATCCACAGCTTCCAGAAACTCGTGCGCCTCTTCCAAGAGACACCCTTTGATGCTTTCGTGGGTCTGCTCCTTGTCCCAAGGACAACCGTCAGGAGCCCGCAGACGCGCCATGATCTTGCGCAACTGCTCAAATGAGTAGTATCTTTCTTCCATAACCTTTCAAAGGTAGCGTCAATGCCCAAACCTGCTTCGCTTTCTGAACACAACCAGACGCCCAGCGCCGCCACCGAGGCCTCGCAAGAGCTTTGGCTGGCCCTAAGCCGTGTTTCCGGACTCGGCCCGGTCCGCACCACGACGCTCCTGGAACGCTTCGGATCTCCTGACGGGGTCTTTGGCGCCAGTGCCCAAGCACTCTTTGACGACACTCTCGCCATGCCCGAGAACGTGGTACGGGAAATCCTGAAAGGCCCCGATCTGGTCTGGGCCGAAGTGCAGCAGGAGAAATGCCTGCGCTTTGGCGGGCGCGTACTCAACTTCGGGGACCCAGCCTATCCGGCACGCCTGCGCACCATCAGTTCACCGCCACCAGTGCTCTTCTGCAAAGGGCCGCTTGGCTATGACCATTTCCGGCCCGTAGGCGTCGTGGGCACCCGCCATCCGACCGAACTCGGACGCTATGCTTGCGGGAGTTTTGTACGGGAATGGGCCTCCCAAGGCATCCGCATCATCTCAGGGCTAGCCATGGGCATCGACGAAACATCCCACCGCGCCGCCTTGGAAATCGGAGGCGAGACCGTTGCGGTGCTGGGCAACGGACTCGACCAATTCGGAGAGAATTCCCGCACCGACCTTTTCGAGCAGATCGCCGAAGCCGGCCTCTTGGTCTCGGAATTTCCGATGGGCTTGGTGCCTTCGCCGCAGACTTTCCCGCGGCGCAACCGCATCATTTCTGGGCTCGCACGAGCTGTGGTGGTGGCCGAAGCCGGCCTCAAGAGCGGAGCCCTCATCACAGCCCGTGAATGCCTCGATCAGAACCGCGAGCTCCTAGCCATGCCCGGACTGGCCGGCTGGACAAAATTTTCAGGCTGCCACCAATTGCTACGGCAAGGAGCCACCTTGTGTGCCGCCCCCCAAGACCTGCACGAGGCTTGCGGCTGGCGCAGCAATGTCTCGCTCACCCTTCCCAACGAAACCGGCACCGCCCACCCCATCGTTGCCTTACTTCGCTGCGAGCCGTTGGGCATCGAAGAATTGGCTCTGCGTCTCGGACGCCCGGTGACGTGGCTTTTGGCCGAAACGGCCCGCCTGGAAATTCAGGGACTGATCCGCAAGCTTCCCGGTGGCATTTTCGCTCCGCTTTGATTCAATCCTTTTCCGCATCTTGCTTCGTCCATCGCAAAGCGGTAGTCTTGAAGAACCATGGATACTCAAGCTCTGATCGATCCTGCGGCCCTGGAAAAACTTTCCAAATACGGCCCCCCCGGCTTCATTGAAAAGCTCGTCGTCATGTTCGAGCAGAATGCCCATAAGCAGATGGAGCAGATCCACGTGGCCTTGGATGCGAATGATGGCGCCCAGGCATCCTTTGCCGCACACGCCATGAAATCAAGCGCCGGCCAAGTGGGAGCCCTCGAAGCTCACCGCATTCTGTCCCGCATCGAAGCCCACAGCAAGGAAGGACGGCTCGACGAAGCTCGCCAGTCACTTGCCGGCCTTGACGACATCCTCCCTAGCTCCATCGAGCAGTTGCGCAAGTTGGCGGGAATTTCCAGAGCCTGAACTCTTTTTGTATCGTTAAGAGCGGGGCCCCAACAGCGGAGAGAGCTTGAGAGTTTTGATCGCCGAAGATGACCGCACCAGCGCACTCTTACTGGAACACGCCGTAACCCGTGCCGGCCACGAGGCATTGGTCGTCCAAGATGGCCAAGAAGCCTTGTCCCGCCTGAAATCCGGGGAGTTCGACGCTGTCCTCACCGATTGGATGATGCCGCGCATGGATGGCATCGAACTGATTCGGAAAGCCCGGGAAGACGTACCGGACCCGCCCATCTTCCTAGTCGTCACGGCCCTCGCCTCCGCCGAAGCGCGCCAGCACGCCTTGCGCGCCGGAGCTGACGACTACATCGCCAAGCCGTTTTCCGCTCGCGACGTGATCGAACGCCTGGTGAACTGCTACGACCGCCATCGCCAACCGGAGCCAACTCGGCCTCGCTTTGAGCCGGCTGCTGATTTGGCGGCGCTACCGCCACGCGTCGGCGTGTGCATCGCCGCCAGCACTGGCGGTCCCGAGGCCTTGAAGGAAGTCATTGGATCGCTCGGGAGTCTGCCAGAGGCAAGCATCTACATTGTGCAGCATGGTCCAGCATGGATGTTGGAGACCTTTGCGACCCGTCTTCAGGAAGACGCCGGCATGCCGGTCTATCTCGCCAAGGACGGCATGATGAGCCAATCAGGCGCCATCTATATCGCTCCTGGCGACCGCCACATGACCGTGGCTCCGGAGACCTTCGCCCTGCAGCTCAACGACGAGGCACCCGAGAACTACATGCGTCCGGCTGCCGATCCGCTCTTCCGCAGCGTGGCCACGGCCTTCGGCCCCTACGGCGTGGCCGTGGTGCTTACCGGCATGGGCCGCGACGGCACCCTCGGAGCGGCGACCATCGCCGCCGCCGGCGGCGTAGTTTTGGCTCAGGACCCGCGCACCGCTGTAGCATCATCCATGCCGCAGACGGTGGTCAACATCGGAGCTGTTCGCGAAGTAGTCGCCCTGAAACTTTTGGGCACCTCCTTGCGCACCCATATCCTGGCCTTGGCTCAGAAACTGGCGCGCTAGCCCTTCCCAGACGGACCGCTTTGTGGTACACTGCCTTCATGCAGGCTGATGTGCCCACTGTGCCCCTCTCCGAGTCGAATCGGCGAAAGTATCAGGAGATCCTGGAAGACGTCGGGCAGATCCCCACGCTTCCCACCATCGTGATGCGAGCCATGGAGATCCTCAACGACGACCATGCCCGCGCCGAGGATTTGGGACGTCTGTTGGCACGCGACCCGGCCCTTTCTGTGAAGGTGTTGCGGCTGGCGAACTCCGCCTTCTACGGCATTCCGCGCACCATCAGTTCCATCAATCAGGCCGTCATCATCTTGGGCTTCGATACCCTGCGTTCCCTGGTGCTATCGGCAACGGTCTTCCGGCTTTTCGACGGGCGCCAAGCCAACATCGACCACGGACGCTACTGGAAGCATTCGGTGGTGGCAGCTATGGCCACCCGCCGACTCGCCCGCCATGTGGCGCGCTTTCACAGCGTCAATCCGGAATC
>DAIPHW010000231.1:0-3574 GCA_036771135.1 Fibrobacterota bacterium
CGTGAAGGCCGTCGGGATCCCAGCCTCGGCCAATCGCGCCAGGGCCCGTGCGCCCCGTGGCGTTGCGGCTCCCGCTCCCGCCACCACGATCGGATGCCGACTCTGGCGCAGCAGCGAGCGCGCCAAGGTAATGGCATCGAAATCGGGCGCAATCTGTTCATGACAATTTCTGACAATCCTTCCTGTGAAGGCGCTCCGGCACGGCGCCAGCAGCAGATCCTTGGGGATGTCCAGAAGCACCGGCCCCGGACGCGGCGAGGCGGCGCACGCGAAGGCGCGCTGGAACAGCTCCCCGAGCTCGTCGGCCGACTCCGCCTGCCAAGCGTCCTTCAGGCAGGCGCGCGCCATGGACACGATATCCACTTCCTGGAAGGCACGCGTCCCAATGCGAGCCCGTTCCACCTGGGCCGTGATGGCCACCAGCGGCACCGAATCGCGCTCGGCGTCCGCCAAGGCCGTGAGCAGATTGGTCGCCCCCGGACCCGAGGTCGCCAAGCACACCCCAGGCCGCCTCGTCACGCGCGCCATGCCCTGGGCCATGAAGGCCGCTCCTTGCTCGTGGCGCGCCAGCACATGGCGAAGCGACGAGCTGTACAGAGCGTCGTAGAGAGGCAGGATCGCTCCTCCGGGAATGCCGAACACCGTAGCGATGCCCATCTCCTCGAGCGTCCTGATCAGCCGTTGTGCACCTGTCTCCATGATCTCCTCCAAAGCGGTCTTGCTCGGAAACAGCCGTGCGTGGAGGAAATGAAAAACCCCACCCCGGCCATTGCCGGTGGTGGGGTTCAAACGATCTGAGTCCGTTCGACTATCCCAGCCCGGCAAACGCGCGGACGACTACGACCGCGACGACAAGTACCAGCTGGGTTAGGATGCGATTAGACATTGAGCTTTGAATATATGGAGAAGTTCTTTCGTTTCAAAGAACTTTCTGCACCAGGAGTTCCTTCATCCCCGGCGCCCACAGGTTCGGATAGAATTCAATGATCTCGTGACGGGCCGCGCCGGCACGCGCGAAGGGATCTTCGGCGACGAGCACTTCGACCTCGGCGCGGCTTCCCGCACGGCAGAAGATCACGCCCCCAGTGCGAGGTTCGCGCCGTCCCGAGAGCAAGAAGCTCCCGTCGGCGTAGTGACGCTCCAGGTAACACACGTGCGCTGGCAACGCCGCCTCCACGGCCTCCAGACCGTTCTCGTAGTGCAGCAGGATCACGAACATGGCAAGCCTTTCTCGATGGGTAAAGAGGGCACTTGGCGCAGCAGATCTTCTAGGCTCTCGCGGGAACGGATCAGTGCGATCGAGCTGTCGCTGCACAGAAGCACCTCGGCGGCCCGAGGACGAGCGTTGTAGCTCGAACTCATCGACCAGCCGTAGGCTCCGGCGTCGCGGACACGCACCAAGTCCCCTCTTGCCGGGCAGGAACCCAGACGCGCCTTGCCCAGCACGTCCCCGCTCTCGCAAACATTTCCGACCCACGTGACAGATTCTGTCGTACGCTTCCCGGAAGTGCCAGCAAGGAGATCGATGCCGTGCCAGGCATCGTACAGGCAGGGACGTTGCAGGACGTTGAATCCGAGATCGCACCCGGCCAACACACCGCGCTCGCGCCGCTTCACGGCATGCACCGTACCCAGCAGGGCTCCGCCTTCGGCGCACCAGTAGCGGCCGGGCTCAAGGCGCGCCTCAAGGCGCTTCCCCATTTCATCTTCCCAGCGCGCCAGCCGCTCATCGAGGCCTTGCCCCAGGCGTTCTAGGTCCAAGCGCCCCTCGCCACGGTAGGGAATGCCAAAGCCACCGCCGAAGTCCACGAATTCGACATCCGGGACCCCACGCGCGGCCCCAAGCAGGAGATCGGCGGCCGCCAAAAATCGCGTGGGATCAAGGAACCCCGACCCGATGTGCTGATTCAGTCCAACGACCTTGACGTCCGCCTTCGCAGCAATCGCTAAGGCTTGCGGAATTTCATCCGGCAAGATTCCAAACTTTCCACCCGCCCCAGCTGTCACCACCTTCTGATGGTGCCCGTCGCCGATCCCAGGATCGATGCGGAGGGACACCTTGGCGCCGGGAACATGCTCGGCAAAGAGCCGCAATTGGTCGAGCGAGTCGAGGCTTGTGAGAATGCCTCTCGCTGCCGCGAAGTGAAACTCTTCCGCGCCCACGTTGTTGGGAACAAAGACGATGTCCTCCGCTGAAAACCGGGCCGTTTCCAGGAGCAGGATCTCCCCGGGGGACATGGCGTCACCATGAAGTCCCTCCTTGCGCGCAATGGCAAGCAGCCAGGGATTGCCGTTTGCCTTCACGGAGATTGACGGGCGGAAAGGACGATGCGCAAGCAAACCCGCCAGCTCCCGCAGGCACCGCCGCAGCGTCCCTTCGTGGTAGACGTAGAGAGGCGTTCCGAAGCGTTCGGCAAGACTGCGGGCGAGATCAGCGTCGAGCCAGTGAGGTGCATCTTGATTGGGTTCCATGAAGTCAATATGACGGTTTCTGCCAGCCAAGTCCAATCGCAAGATTGGAAGTGCCCATCGGAAAAGATGATAAGTCTCGAATGTCCCTGCCGCAGCTTTCCGAAGTATCATTTGGCGATGGAGCTCTACCAGCTGCGCACCTTCGCCGCGGTGGCCGAAGAGGGGAACCTCTCGCGTGCCGCCAAGAATCTCGCAGCGAGCCAACCAGCCGTAAGTGCCCAGATCAAGGCGTTAGAAGACGAGCTGGGAGTTCCGCTCTTCAGGAGAACGCCCCGGGGGATGGTCCTGACCAGCGAAGGCGCGCGCCTCCTGGAGAATGCCTCCAAGCTTCTCAAAGACGCCGAGGCGCTGCGGGATCTCGCACGCAGCTTGCAGAAGAATCCCGAAGGCACGGTGCGGATCGGTTCCCTCGCCGATCCGGCCATCTTGCGACTGGGGGAACTGCTCTCCCTTTCGTCCCGGCGCTACCCTAGCCTCCATCTGGAGCTATTGAACGCAAGCTCCGGATCTGTCCGCCAGCAGGTGCTTGCCGGAAACTGCGACTGCGGCTTCGTGCTGGGGCCGTCCGAAGACGACTTGGAGCGGCGGGCGCTGCGCCCCATGGGCCTGTTCGTCGTCCTTCCGCCAGGCTCTCCGAGCGATCTCTCCTGGGAAGACATCCTCTCCATGGCGTGGATCGGAACCACTCCGGACTGCCCGATCCAGCAGCTTTCCCAGGAACTTTTTGCCAGCCAGGGAAGCGCCCCCCGTCAAGCCATGCAAGTCGACATCGAACGCACCCTGATCGAGATGGTGGCGGCCGGCCTGGGCGCAGGGCTGGTGCGCGAAGACACAGCCCAGTGGGCATGCGATCGCGGCAAGTGCCGCATCTGGAACGGCTCCCGCATCGAGACAGAATTTGCCCTAATCTGGAAGCGCAGCCGAAGGGACGATCCCGCCGTTGCCGCCGTTCGCGCACTGGTCGAAGAGCTATGGACTCCGAAGCCGTAAGTCGCTTCGCATCTTGATTCCCAGCCGCTAGCAATAAGCCAACCTCGACGCATCAAGTGCCGAGGTTTATAACTTACCCGCCATGCGTCACCTCGTCTGGATCGGCCTCCTG
>DAIPHW010000232.1:0-3552 GCA_036771135.1 Fibrobacterota bacterium
GCGGTCCAGGTGATGAAAGGACGCGGTTCGCGATAGATCTCGTCGAGCACCGGATCGATGCCCTTCTTTTCGGTCTCCACCGAGACGAGGCGATCGGTCCACTTGAAGAGGACAAAGTCGATAGCCACGCGCGCGATGTCGGCATCAGCAAGCTCGGGCTCCTGCCCAATACCTGTGGCCTTGATGGTCACTTCGGTAGGGCTGTAGCTCTCGATAAACGAGGCTTCGTTGCCGCGCGGACGCGGATGGGGATTGGGTCGATCCTTGGCCGACGCAATGGTCGCGACCAGAGCCAGACAAGCAAGCAGACGTTTCATTCGAACCTCCTGTGGGGGGAGTGCCCACTTCATAATAATCAACATGCCTAAAGAGGGGGCGTCAAGCGGTTTGGGAAACGATGTGATGCAGATCACACCACTGGTTTTGCACCTTTGCCGCCAATGTACGACCAGATCTGGCGCATGCGCGTGGCATATAATGGAGCAGACTTTTTGGGCTGGCAACGCCAACCGCAAGGGCTCACCGTCCAGGAGGCCTTGGAAACGGCCCTGGCCACGGCACTGCGGCACCACGTGGCCGTCACGGCAGCCGGCCGCACAGATACTGGAGTCCACGCTCGCGGCCAGGTGGTGCATTTCGAGTCACCCGCCGACTTTGATCCCGCAAAGTTGCTTCGAAGCCTCAACGGACTGCTACCCCGCACGGTCAGGGTACGCGACCTGGAACCCGCTCCCGAAGGCTTTTCAGCGCGTTTTTCGGCCAACTTCCGCGAATATTGCTACCGCATTTGGCTGCAACCCACACCGCTTGGCGAAGGTCCCGGTTGGACCTGCCCTCACCGGCTGGACGTGGACAAACTCTGTGAAGCGCTCACCTGGTTCGAGGGCGAGTACGATTTTCTTTCCTTCTGCATTCCCCGCGAAGACGGAAAATCTACCGTCTGCCGCATCGATCTGGCCCGCGCCGTCCTGCATCCCGACGGTGTCTTCATGTGGGTGCGGGGCGACCGCTTCCTGCACCGCATGGTGCGCTCGGTCACGGGCTTCTGCGTGGACGTGGCCCGCGGCCGCATGGGACGCGAGGAATTCGACGTTCTGATCGGCTGCGGCGACGTGGGGCCGCGCATGTGGCTGCCGCCCTCAGGACTCACTATGGAACGTGTGGGCTACGACGGCTGGACCGAGCCGGCCCTGCGCGGACAGCCCGCATGAACCTCCCCGTCGAGGAGCTGCGAGAGGCGTTCGAGGCGGCGCGAGCGCGCCACCAGCCTCTTGTGATCCAGTCCCCTACCGGCTCTGGAAAAAGCTCCTTGGTGCCGCTATGGTGCCTGCAGCAAGGCTCGGTGCTGGTGGTGGAGCCGCGCCGGGTGGCCGCACGCGCCTTGGCGCGACGTTGTGCCGAACTCCTGGGTGAGGAGGTGGGAGGACTCGTGGGCTACGCCACCCGCGGCGACGCCCGCCACGACGAAACCACGCGGCTCTTGTTCGCCACTCCCGGAGTGGCCCTGTCGCTTTTGGGATCGGGGGAGATTTCCCGCTTTTCCAGTTGGATCCTGGACGAGTTCCACGAGCGCCGCACCGAGACAGATTTGCTCCTGGCGGCAGCCCGCGCCCAAGGCGAACTCGGGCGCACCGTACTGCTCTCGGCCACCCTGGAAACGCGGCGGCTGGAGGAGGAATGGGGCTTCCTGCGCCTTTCCAGCGCCGGGCGCGAATACCCCGTAGATATCGAACACCTTTGCGACCCTGGCCAGCGCGGCCCGGAGGCCAAGGGTTTGACGCAACGGGTGGAGCGCGCCCTGGTGCGACTGGACCAGCCCGAGGGGACCGTTCTCGTCTTCCTTCCCGGCGTCGGCGAAATTGCCGAGGCCGCCGCCTGGCTCGCTTCCCGCCACGACTGGGACATTCTGCCCCTGCACGGAGCTCTGCCCCCCGAAATCCAGGACCGCGCCTTCGCACCCAGCGTTCCGGGCCGCTTGCGGGTCGTTCTCGCGACCAACGTGGCCGAAAGCGCTGTGACAGTTCCTGACGTGGCGGCCGTGATCGACTCGGGACTGGAACGCCGCATCGAGCACGACGGGCCGCTCTCCGCCCTTTCCCTGGGCTCCATCAGCCAAGCATCGGCCGACCAGCGCGCCGGACGCGCCGGACGCACGCGGCCCGGACGGGCTTTGCGCCTCTGGCATCACGCCCTGAAACTGCGCTCCAGTTCGCCGCCGCAGATCCTGGTGGAAGACCCCGCCAGCTGGCTGCTTCCGGCCGTGGCCGCCGGCATCGACCCGACGACGCTGCCTTGGCTTGATCGTCCGCTAGCCTCCAGCCTGCGCCGCGGCCTCGAGCTGCTGGAAGAGGCTGGGTTACTTCATCGCGACGAATGGCGTATCCCAGAAAAGCTGCAACTGACCTCCACGGGGCGTCGCGTTTTCGCCTATCCACTCGACCCGATGCTCGCGGCCTTGTGCGTGCGCCTGGAAGGGACGCCCGCCTGGAAAGACGGCCTAGCGTTGGCCACTGCCCTTTCGGGACGTCCGCTCCCCCTCTCGCGCCCCGACAGCGCGCAAATGCACGTTCGTCAGGAATTGTCTAGCGCCGCCGGAGACGCCGCCTTCCTGGCTGCGGCAGTGCAGGCACCTCAGGAAGTGGTCCGCGCCGCCGGAGTCCACATCGGAGCCTGGCGCGAGGCCCGCGAGGAGTTCGAGCACCTGCGCAACCGCATGGGATGCGCTCCGGAAGGTTGGCCGCGCGACCCGCAGGGCCGCACCCTGGCGCTGGAATTCTCCCGCCTGCTGCCCTCCCAGCTGCGCCTGCGACAGAATCCGTCCCGGCCCACCTGGTCGGCGCCGGGCGGACGAGCCTTGCACCTCTCGCAAGGAAGCCTCCAGTCCCAGCTTCCGCCCGCCGAGGCGCTCTTGGCACTCTCGGTACATGGCAACCACCGCGCCGACGGCAAGATCGTCCACTACGCCGAAGCCGCTCAGGGCTTTTCCCGTGCCGAGGTGCTTTCCGAGGGACTCGGGCGCCTGGAAGTCCAGGAGGCCTGGGAAGAAGACGGCACCCTTCAGGTACGGGTCCGCCACGTGGTGGCCGGGCAGCCTTTGGGCGAATCGGTACGAGCAGCCGACACGCCGCAGCTGTGGGCGCAAGGCTGCGTACGGATGGTCCCGATCGGCGACCTCGCACGGGTTCGCGAAGAGCTCGCGCGCTGGTGGCTGCAACAATGCCTGGATGCAGGCCACTGGATCGCCCCGCCCGGCGACGAACGCGCCTTTCTGGTGCAGGCGCTCCTGGAAGAAGAGGAGTTCTCGCGCCACCGTCCGCCGCGTCCGCCGCTGCGGCTTCCGCGCCCGCCGACTGCCGACGAAGTCCGGCTCGCCTTGGCCTTCCCGCCCGAACTTTCGGGCGATGGCTGGAAACTCTCCGTTACCCCCGACGTTTGGCGCGGACGCATTGAACTGCGTCCCCTGGAGGGGCGGCCACCCGTGAAGCTCGACCGCATCGGGCAGCCTGAAGCCTGGAAGGGTTGGACGCTGGCCTGCCGCATGCGGAAGTGATC
>DAIPHW010000233.1:0-3491 GCA_036771135.1 Fibrobacterota bacterium
CCATGACGCGGGGGCTGCTGCTGGCGGTCTTCTTCTTGCTGGGACTGGTGGCTTCGGCGATCACCGCCGTCACGGCACGCTTTGCTCGTCAAGGATGGATGTTAGAGCTTCGCCGGGTTCTGCGTCAGGGAAACGCTTCTTCGACGCCCGTTTACGAGGAGTTCCATCCGCTTTTGCGCGACGTGCGCGAACTAGTCGATGAGCTTGCTTCCGAGCGGGCTCAGGTTGACGGGCACAGCGGAGCCTGGAGTCCGGAACGCTTGCGCGCCATCCTCCGCGACCATCTGCACGGCGACCGCATCGTGGCTTTGGCCAACCGCGAGCCCTATATCCACGAGCGGCAACCGGATGGATCGATTCAGGTGAGTCATCCGGCCAGTGGCCTGGTGACGGCTTTGGAGCCGCTCTTGCGCGCTTGTTCGGGAACCTGGGTAGCGCACGGTTCGGGCAACGCCGATCACGACGTGGTGGACAGCGAGGACCGGTTGCAGGTTCCCCCGGATCACCCCAGCTATACTCTGCGTCGGGTGTGGCTTT
Organism: Fibrobacterota bacterium; assembly: GCA_036771135.1. Taxonomy (GTDB): domain Bacteria; phylum Fibrobacterota; class Fibrobacteria; order UBA5070; family UBA5070; genus JBDKGV01. The sequence goes on from DAIPHW010000233.1 coordinate 538, forward strand.
CCGAGGAGGAAGAGAACGGCTACTACTACGGCTTTGCCAATGAGGGACTTTGGCCGCTGTGCCACGTGGCTCACACCCGTCCATTCTTCCGCACCGAGGACTGGAAGCAGTATCGGGCGGTGAATCGCCGCTTTGCCGAGGCCGTCTGTCGAGAAGCCGATTCTGAGGATCCGGTGGTGCTGGTGCAGGACTATCACTTCGCCTTGGCTCCGCGCATGATCCGCGAGATGCTTCCTCAAGCCACCATCCTTACCTTCTGGCACATCCCCTGGCCCAATGCCGAGCGCTTCGGAATCTGCCCGTGGCACGAAGAAATTATCGATGGACTGCTAGGTTCGAGCATCGTGGGCTTTCACACCCAGCAACACTGCAACCAGTTCCTGGATGCCGTGGACGCCTACCTGGAGGCGCGCATCGATCACGAGGAAAATTCGGTGGTGCGCGGCGGCCGGACGAGTCTGGTGCGTCCTTATCCCATCTCCATCGCTTGGCCAGATCCTTGGACTGAAAGCCAGCCGCCGGTGGAGGAGTGCCGTGCCCGCGTACTGGCGGACCTGGGCCTCGATTCCGATGTGCGCCTGGGAATCGGGGTGGATCGTCTCGACTACACCAAAGGCATCGAAGAGCGCTTGCGCGCCGTGGATCGCCTGCTGGAGACCTTTCCCGAGTACCGTGGCAAGTTCACTTTCGTGCAGATCGGCGCTCCCAGCCGCTCGCGTATTCCCCAATACCAAGCTCTCAACGAGGCCATCACCCGTGCCGCCGAGGAGATCAACGCCCGTTGGACCGTCGGAAACTGGCGTCCACTGGTCCTGCTCAAGACCCACCACGAACCCAAGGACATCTACCGCTACTACCGTGCTGCCGATCTCTGCTACGTCTCGAGTCTGCATGACGGCATGAACCTCGTCGCCAAGGAGTACGTAGCCGCTCGCGATGATGAAGCCGGATGCCTGGTGCTCAGTCGCTTCACGGGAGCCGCCCGCGAACTCACCGAGGCGCTGATCGTCAATCCCTACGATCTCGACGAGGCCGCCCGCGCGTTGGCGGCGGCCTTGCGTATGCCGGTTGCCGAAGCTCGCGACCGCATGCGCTCGATGCGGCACCTGATCGCCAGCCGCAACATCTACCGGTGGGCCGGGAAAATGCTCTTGGATGCTTCCGAACTGCGACGGCGCGAACGCCTTTCAGGGCGTCTTACCAGCGTGGATGACCTGTCGCAGGGGGACGCATGAAAATTGAGGAACTGGCAGATGCGACAGATCTTCTGCTGGCGCTGGACTTCGACGGGACTCTGGCTCCGTTGGTCAACGATCCTTCCGCTGCGCGTGCCCTTCCGGGCATTGCTGAGACGCTCTGTGCGCTTGCCGCATGTCCTGGGCTTTCGCTTGCGGTGATCACCGGACGTGATCGGGACGGAATCCGTCCTCTACTCTCTGGATTTCCGCCGCTGTGGCTCGGACTTTCCCACGGTAGGGACCTCCTGGAGCCGGGAACTTTTTCACCTCCTGTGGCCTACGATGATCCGCGGCTTTTGGAATTACGTTCTCTGGAGCTTCCCGAAGGCGTTCGTCGCGAGGATAAGGCCCATTCCTGCGCTTTCCATTGGCGAGGCCGTGACCAGGGGCGCCCAGACGCCTGGATTTTGCACCTGACGAAGTTCGCCGAACTTTGGGGGCTGAATGTGCTGGAAGGACGCATGGTCATTGAGGTCCTGCTTCCGGGGGCCGGAAAACTCCAGGCTTTGCAGGAGATCCAAAGGCGCACCGGGGCGAAACTTGTGGTCTTCGCTGGCGACGACGTCACGGACCTTGCTGCGATTGCCTACGCTTCTCGGCACGGTATCGGTATTCATGTGCGCTCCACAGAACGGGCTTGGGAGGCTCCCGAGGGGGTCCTTTACATGGATGGTCCCGCAGCGTTATTAGAATGGCTTCGTGGGCTTTTTCGGCTGCGCTGCCGAAACGGCTGAGGACGCCTAGCTGATTCCTTCCGGTATTCTGTTTGTTGAAAGTTATTGACTCGCGAGTTAATTTCGCGGCATGGTTGAAATGGAAAGAGAGTGCGGCGCTCAGCCGCCTCCTTCATGCAAAGGGTGGCATCGCCGTTCGGCGCAGCGCCCGACCGAGCTCTTCGACGCGGCCCTTAGGGTCTTCGCCGACAAGGGCTTCCGGGCGGCGCGGCTGGAGGACGTGGCGCGCGAGGCGGGCGTCACCAAGGCGCTCATCTACCACTACTTCGAGAGCAAGGAAGACCTGCTGATCCAGGCGCTGGATCGGCGCATGCACGCCTTCCTGGACGGCATGCGCGAGGAGCTCTCGAAGCTTTCCGGCACCGCCGTTGAGCGCATCCGCCATGTCATGGAGATCTACCGCAAGCGCTGGAGCGGCCCGGAATGGGGGCGTTTCCACCACCTGATGATGGGCGAACTCGTCAACGAGAACCGCGACCTCTTTCGCCAGTGGATGCAGCACGGCATGGCCCAGCGCTGGGAGATCGTCGAGAATCTGATCCTGGACGGCCAGAAGAATGGCGAATTCCGCCCCGAGGTCAGCGCTCGGGCGGTGGCTCGCTTCCTAGTCTCGGGGCTGGCCCACGTGATCGCCCTGGAGCGCCACTATGGCGTCTCGGACTTTTCGCCATGCTCCTCGGACGCCACTTTCTCCGAGAACTTGGAGCTGGTGCTGCGCGGCCTGGCTGCCACCCCTCCTTCGCGAAAGAAGCTCTGATGACAGTTTCCTGCACACGGCTGGCTCTATGGATCGCTTTCGGCTCCGGTTGGGCTGGCGCCGGGACGCTCCCGCTCTCGCTCTCCCAGGCCATGGACTTGGCCCGCGACTCGGGACTTGCCGCCCAGACGGCTGACTCCCGCCGGCTCCAGGCCGAGGACCGCTCGCGCCAGGCGCTGGCGCCGATGCTTCCGCGGCTCGACCTGCAGGCCTACCACATGGTCC
>DAIPHW010000234.1:0-1525 GCA_036771135.1 Fibrobacterota bacterium
ACCTCGAAGCAGTGAAGCGCAAGGCTCTGGAAAACGGGCTCTTCGATCAGGCGCAACTCGACTCCATGAGTCAGACAGAAATTGTCAACATCATCTTCCTGCCGGGATTTTCCACGGCAGCCAAGGTCACCGACATCTCCGGCCGCGGCGTAGGCATGGACGTGGTGCGGACCAACCTAACCAAACTGGGCGGCGTGATCGATATCGACACCCATCCCGGCCTTGGCTCGACCTTCCGCGTCAAGCTGCCGCTGACGCTTGCCATCATACCAAGTCTCCTGGTTTCAGTCGGTCGTGAATCCTATGCGATTCCACAGGTCAACCTTGTCGAGCTCGTGCGCGTTCCGGCTGCCGAGGTGCGCAACCGGATTGAGCGCATTGGCGAAGCACTGGTGATGCGCCTACGTGGACGGCTTCTTCCGCTGCTGCGCCTCGCCGACGTCCTGGGTATCGAAGAAACCGGATATCAGCATCCAGAAACCGGCGAAGAGCATCCTAATCGCCGCCAGCAGATCGAGGACCGCCGCTCCCCACTGGAAGCGGAAAGCGCCGAGGAGCGCGAGCGCCGGACCGGAAAAGACCGGCGTTTCCATAGTCAAAGCGCCATTTCTGTCGCAGTACTTTCGGCTGGCGAGTTCCAATACGGCTTGATCGTCGACAAGCTCCACGAGTCCGAAGAAATCGTGGTAAAACCCCTCGGCCACCACTTCAGCAAGTGTGAGTGCTATGCCGGTGCAACCATCCTGGGCGACGGCAAGGTCGCACTGATCCTCGACGTGGTCGGCGTCATGCGCTTTATGAAGCTTTCAGAGGTATCAAGCAACGCCAACATCGAGAAGCTTGAAGCCGAGCGGACAGCCAATCGTCTGGCTCGCGGCGACATCCAGTCCTTCCTGCTCTTCCGCGGTTCTGAGCACGAACAGTTTGCTGTGCCCCTTTCGCTAGTCTCTCGGATTGAGCTCATCGAAGCGGATCGCCTGGAGTTCAACGGCGGCAAGCGTGCTATTCAGTATCGAGGCGGCTCGCTTCCCATCCTCACGTTAGACCAAGTCGCCCATGTCGGTGCAGTTCCCGAGCAAGGTTCGTACTTCGTCATCGTCTTTGCCACCAACGGCAAAGAAATCGGCCTCCTGGTCTCCCAGATTGTCGACGTCCAGGAAGCCGGATCCGATTTCGACGAAATCACATTCCGCCAGCCGGGAGTCCTAGGATCCTCGATTATGGGCGGCGCGACCACACTGCTTGTTGATCTGTACGAAGTGGTAAAGATTGCCGCACCGGAATGGATCACGGCACCTCGAGCGCGCGGCGACCAGAAGATCAAAGTGCTGATCGCCGACGACTCCCCCTTCTATCTCCGGCAGATCAGCAAATTTGCCAACGACGCCGGTTTTGAAGTCGTCCAGGCGCATGATGGCCGCGAAGCACTGGACGCCCTGGATCGGGAAGGCGGCAGCATCGACGCAGTCCTGACCGATGTCGAAATGCCCAACATGGATGGTCTGGAGTTCACCCGCAAGGTGCG
>DAIPHW010000234.1:1625-3441 GCA_036771135.1 Fibrobacterota bacterium
TGGAGCCTCCATTACTACGAGAAGCGGCTCCAGGTCGGCCGTCTTCACGACAAGATCAACCTGCCGTTCAAGTGGTATATGGGAGCCTATGTCGAGTACGAGCGTCTGCTGCTGCGCGAGCTACGTCAATCCTTCTGGTGGCGTCCTGGATTTGCCCACCGCGTCCACGAATCCGTCCGCAAGGTCTTCAACTACGACCAGCAGGCGATCGGCGACTCATTCATCCTTTCCATTTTTCAGTCCATCGGCCTAGAGGTCGAGTCGATCCCTGCAGGCTCAGGAATCGAACGAACCGAAAACCTCGCCATCGCCAAGAGCTGGATGGGAACCTTGCAAAGCCAGGCAAACGCCATTGCTTCCGGGAAGCTCTCCGATCCCGTACTTAAGACCCGCATCGACGGAACGTTGGGGCATGCCTTTCAAGAGATGGTGGATTCGCTGCACGTCTTTCTGGAGGCCACGGCAGGGACCGTTCACGATCTTGCTCGGGTCTCGGAACAAATCTCCATCTCGGGATCCGGAGTGGCCGACCAGTCCACACAGATTGCCGCGCGTGTGAACACCCTAGCCGCCGCTGCCGAGGAGATGTCCGCGACGGTCAACGAGATCGCACGCTCCACCACCACCACAGCGGACGACGGGCGACGCGCTGGCGTTCTTGCCAAGGAAACGGGAGCTTCGGTCAAAAAGCTCGGCGAATCGAGCAAGGAGATCTCGCGGGTGGTGGAAGCCATTGGGGAAATCTCAGAGCAGACCAAACTCCTTGCCCTGAATGCCACCATTGAGGCCGCACGCGCCGGTGAAGCCGGAAAAGGCTTTGCCGTTGTCGCCCACGAGGTCAAGGACCTCGCCAAGCAGGCCGCCGATTCCACTTCCGAAATCGATGGGCGAGTGGGTTCCATCCAGGACGCCACCCGGGAAACAGTCTCATCCATTGAGGCCCTGGAAACGACCATCTCCGAGGTCAGCACCGCCCAGCAATCCATCGCCGCCGCGATCGAGGAGCAATCGGCCGCCATCAAGGAAATCGTCAAGAGCATCGCAGAGATCTCCCGATCCACCGGCGAGACCAACCAGGAAGCCCAAGCCATCGGTGGGCAGTCCAGCCAGGTGAGAAGCCAAGCCGTACGTCTGGAGGAACTGATCCGACGCTACGAGTTGTAGATCCTATTCAGGCCGAAAATACGATGGTGCGGTTGCCGTGCCGCAGCACGCGATGCTGCAGATGCAACCGCACCGCCCGGGAAAGTACCAGCCGCTCCAGGTCTCGCCCCTTGTGCGTCAGTGCTTCAACGTCATCTCGGTGCGTCACCCGCGCCACGTCCTGCTCGATGATCGGTCCCTCGTCGAGGTCCTCGGTCACGTAGTGGCTGGTGGCCCCGATCAGCTTGACGCCGCGTTCGGAGGCCTGGCGGTAAGGATGCCCGCCCTTGAAAGCCGGCAGGAACGAATGGTGGATGTTGATGACCGGGCAAGCCAGATCCGACAGGAAATGTCCGGACAGAATCTGCATCCAGCGCGCCAGCACCACGAGCTTCACGTCGTTCTTGCGGGCAAGATCCAGGATGGCAGCCTCGGCACGTTCCTTGGCGGCAGCGTCGCCGGCGGGCGTCGGGAAGTGATGGAAGGGAACCCCGTAGTGCTTGGCCAGGGCGCCAGGCTCTTCGTGATTGCCGGCAACAAAGGCGATCTTGGCTGGAAGTTCGCCCATGTGGTACAGGTAGAGCAGATCGGCTAGGCAGTGATCCTGCTTGGAGACGAGGATTCCGATGGGCGGGCGCTCGTCGGAGAGATTCAGGGACCACTCCATCCCCAT
>DAIPHW010000235.1:0-3441 GCA_036771135.1 Fibrobacterota bacterium
CTACTCCTTCCACGACCAAAGCTTCCACAGCTTTGCCGAGCACGTCGAAGGCGAGGGGGAGATCAAGGGCTCGACCGGCATCCACAAGCTTTCGCTGGACGATCCGAGGCTTGACCAGATCGCGGGCCACGAGGCGGGAAGCCTGCGCGATTTGACGGAACTTGTCAGCGGAGCTTGCGAGAGCTTTGATGCCAAGCGTTATCTCGATCAGGAGATCACTCCGGTATTCTTCGGCTCGGCGCTTCACAACTTCGGAGTGAAGCACCTCTTGGACGCCATCGTGAGCCTTGCCCCAGCACCGCAGATGCGCGATTCCGATGTGCGTGTGGTGGAACCGGATGAGGAGAAGTTCTCGGGCTTCATTTTCAAGATCCAGGCCAACATGGACCCCAAACATCGCGACCGCCTGGCCTTCGTGCGGGTGTGCTCGGGCAAGTTCGTGCGCGGCGAGAAGGTGCTCCACGTGCGCACTGGCCGCGAGGTGCGGCTGGCAAGTCCCACCACCTTCGTGGCTCAGGATCGGTCGCTGGTGGACGAGGCCTTTTCGGGAGACATCGTCGGTATTCACGACCCAGGCATCTTTGCCATTGGCGACACTCTTACCGAAGGCGAGAAGCTCCAGTTTGAGGGCATTCCGGAATTTTCTCCGGAATATTTCGCACGCGTGATCTCCACCAATCCGCTGCGCACCAAGCAGTTGCAGAAGGGCTTGGAGCAGCTTACCCAAGAGGGTGCGGCTCAAGTCTTCCAACCTTTTTCCGGCCCGCACATGGTGTTGGGAGTGGTCGGGCGCCTGCAGTTCGAGGTGATTCAGTTTCGTCTGGCTGAGGAATACCAGGCTGAATGCCGCTTCGAGCCGATGTCCATCTGGCAAGGGCGCTGGGTGAGTGGCCCCGAAGAGGATGTGCACGCCTTCCGCGAGCAGAATCTCTTCGACTGCGCCATGGATCGTCACGGTGACCTCGTCTATTTGCCCAGCCACGAGTTCAAGATGAACCTGATGAAGGAAAAGCATCCGAGCCTGGAGTTCCGCGGGGCGCGCAAGGCCTGAGGCTTTTGACGTTATCTTTCTTTTCATAGGGAAATGTGGCCGCCTACTTGGCCGCGTCTTCACTGAGAAAAGGATCCCCAAATGCTCCGTCTCCGCCTTCAATTTTTGTGTGCAGCTGTGGCTATGGTCGCTGCCGCCCATGCTGGTACGACCGTGCAGGCCACTACGCCAGAGGCGCTTCAGAGCGCCATCGACGCTTGCGATAGCGGCTGTCGCATCGAGCTTTCGGCACCCCTCTACACGCTAACCAAGCCCATTCGCATTGAGGGAAAGCGGGATCTACAGATTGTCGGTATGGGGGACGTCAGGCCGGTGCTGCGATGGGATGCGTCACTCCTTGTCAATGTGGCTAATCCTGTGAGCGGGCAAGTCACTTCGGTGCCCAAGCTCTTCACGCTTTCGTGGCAAGACATCTCGGGAAATGCCGACCCGACTCGTCCGGCAGGATGGTTGATGTGGCCCAGTAAAGGCAGTATTAGTGTGGTGCCTACGAACGGGCCGATGGGTAGCAGCACTGATACCTCATCCAAGTATTCCACTTCGGGCTTTCAGCACAACGGCATGATCTTCGTGCAGGGATCGCGTAATGTGACTCTTGAAAGCCTGGAAATGGACGGAGTGAAATCTGCCTATTTCATCAATTCGTGCGTCTGGAGTGGTCAGTATGACGTTTTATTCGGTAGCGTTGGCGTCAACCTGTTCCAGACCTTGCGCACTCGGGTAGTGAATTGTGACCTCCATAATTTCTGGAGCGCCTTCTATTTGAATGACAGAAACCTTGCTTGTCACGCTAAGGTTAACGCAAATGATCTTGATGCCGCTAAGCTCTCTCCGTACACTGCTTGCGGCGAGATGGGGGCGCACATCATTGAGCAAAGTCGCATCCACGGGAACTGGTGGGTTGCTTACAGTGAGAGTGAGTGGGACATGGGGAGCGTTTTTCACGATAACCTTGCCTGGAACAACAGGCAGGATACCACTTATCCTTATGGTGGCAAAGGCTCTTCAGAAATAAATAACCAGACGGGCGGTTTCCTTTTTCTTAAGGATGTCATCTATCCGGCGCATGTACTTTCGGGAAACACCCTCGTCAATACGCGCTATCCGATTGGTTGGGGTTACTACCGCGGTAGCATTAGCACTCTGTTTTCTGATAATCTGATTGGCCCCATCCCGTCTGCGGTGATGCAAGACGCTCATCAAATTCTCACACATGCCGCTTCGTGGCGGACTTTGCGCAATGCCTTCGCTCTCGATAGTGCGACGCATGCTTTCCGCATTCAGGAGGGGACGCAATTCTATCTCGATGGCGAAGACGCCAAGGCGGATACGGCTTGGTTCGCCACAAGCGATTTCGCCATCTTTAGGTGGAGCCCTGTGCTGGGGGATTCTGTCCATGGACGATCTGTGTCCTGGTTCAGTGAAAGAGCTTTGGATAGTGCGGCCCGCTTGTGTTTGCCGAAATCTGCCAGCTCTGTTGCATACGACACCACCGACAACCGTTATTGCATAGGGTGCGGATTCCTTTCTCTCGACAGTTCTTCGACCTCTTTCCTTGCTCCCACTTGGGGATCGCGCAATATTGATTCTGCTGTCTTCAAAAAGGGCTTTGTGGGACGCTCTGTAGGAGCTGTGCAGCCGGCCGGGGGAGTCGACACGAAGGGAATTCTGTGGAGTTGTGGAACTCCAGGAGTCGATAGTGTTCGGCAGACGCTGCATCTTCCTGTGCAACTGCTTTCGGTTCCGGATGGTGCAATGCTTCTTGTAAAAGATGCGGCCCTTGTGGCGCGATCTTGCGCGTCTATGATGGATGAATACTGCAGTGATACGAAGCGTGCGCTTTCCTTGGACAACATCTCCTACCGTGCTGATTCCGGTGAGCTGGTCGTTAAACTGCCCCAGTCAGACACGCTCTTGCAGATCGATGTATGGGCCGCCGCAGTGGTCAACGGCGACACCCTGCCATTGGCTCCGGCCACTTGGACTTGGGCCAAAGGCATGAAGTATTCTCGTGCAGCCATTCCTGCTTCCGCTTCCATTGCTAAGCTGCCTAGTGCCCTGCATCTGCATGCCGTCCATGGCCGAGCTGGACGTTGGAGCATTGATGTCTCAGGAATTCAGGAAGGTACTGTGCTCCGCCTCATGGATGCTTCTGGCCGTTCGATGGCCTTTGCCCAGACCCGCACCGGAGCGACCAGTCGGAGGTTGGATGTTTCCGGTGTTCATGCCGGAACCTGGTTCCTGAAGGCGTCGGCGCTTCCAGCGCAGCGAGTGTTCTTGGCTCCCTAATCTGACGGTTGCCGCGCTTCGCAGGGCACAAGGCTTTCCCGGTGCTGATTTGTTACTAAATTGGCCCGGGTTGCCATCGGATCTGGGATTTCCCGATCGCG
>DAIPHW010000236.1:0-3432 GCA_036771135.1 Fibrobacterota bacterium
CGGATGCGCAAATACCACACGACCTACTGCTTCCTGACCAAATGGACTTAAGACAAAAAACGGCGTTCCATTAGGAACGCCGTTTCAGAAAGAGAAAGCAACGCCTCTTTAAGACGCCGCGTACCAGTCCTGGAGGCAGCGCATCTCAAGGTCGGTGGAGCGCAGCGTGGCGATGGCCTCCGCCGCCGCCGAAGCAGCCGCAAGCGTCGTCGTATACGGAACGCCGGCCCGCAAGGCCGCCTGGCGGATCACCGCGTCGTCGGCCTGAGCGCCCGAGCCCATCGGAGTGTTGATGAGCAGCGCGATCTTCTTGGCGAGGAGCGCGTCCACCACGTTGTCAGGGCCTTCCGAGACCTTCTTCACCACTTCCACCTCGATTCCCTGCTTGCGCAGGTAGTCGGCGGTACCAGAAGTGGCGACGAGCTTCAGGCCCATGGCGGCAATGCGGCGCGCCACGTCCACGATGGCCGGCTTGTCGCGATCATTCACCGAAACAAATACGGTGCCCTTGAGCGGCAACCGCGAGGAAGCGCCGATCTGGCTCTTGGCAAAGGCCGCGCCGAAGGTGTGATCAATGCCCATCACTTCGCCGGTGGACTTCATCTCGGGGCCGAGCACGGTGTCGGTGCCGTAGAACTTGGCGAAGGGAAATACGGATTCCTTCACCGCAAAGTGCTTGGGCACCTTCTCCTCGGTGTAGCCGAGCTCCGGCAGCGACTTCCCGAGCATCACCTTGGTGGCAAGCTTGGCGAAAGGAACGCCGGTGGCCTTGGCAACGAAAGGCACGGTGCGCGAGGCGCGCGGGTTCACTTCCAGAACGTAGACCACGCCGTCCTTGACGGCGTACTGGATGTTCATGAGGCCGATGACGTCCAGGGCGTGGGCGATCTTGATGGTCTGGCTGCGCAGCGTCTTCAAGACAGAATCCGTCAGGCTGATGCTGGGAAGCACGCAGGCCGAGTCGCCCGAGTGAACGCCGGCCTCTTCAATATGTTGCATGATACCGGCCACCACGGCATTGCCGTGGGTGTCGCGGATGCAGTCCACGTCCACCTCGGTGGCATTTTCCAGGTACTGATCAATCAAGATCGGGTACTCGGGAGTGGGCTGCACGGTAGTGGTCATGTAGGTGTGCAGCGCCTCCTTGGAGTAGAGGATCCGCATGGCCCGACCGCCCAGCACGAAGGAGGGGCGCGCCAACACCGGGAAGTCGATGCGTTCGGCCACAGCCAAAGCCTCGGCCTCGGTGGAGGCGGTAGCGCCCGCCGGCTGTTTCACGCCGAGCTTCTCCATCAGGGCGTTGAAAAGCTTGCGATCTTCGGCCAGCCAGATCGACTTGGGCGAGGTGCCCAGGATCTTCACGCCAGCGTCTTCGAGATCCTTGGCAAGCTTCAGCGGGGTCTGGCCGCCGAACTGCAGGATGACGCCGTCGGGTTTCTCGTGCTCCAGGATATTGAAGAGCTCTTCGCGATTCAGCGGCTCGAAGTAGAGCTTGTCGGAGGTGTCGTAGTCCGTGGAAACGGTCTCGGGGTTCGAGTTGACCATGATCGACTCCACGCCCTCTTCGCGCAGCGCGTAGCTCGCGTGACAGCAGCAGTAGTCGAATTCAATGCCCTGGCCAATGCGGTTGGGGCCGCCACCCAGGATCACCACCTTCTTGCGATCAGTGCGCACCGACTCGTTCTCGGCCTCGTAGCTCGAATAGTGGTACGGAGTACCCGCCTCGAACTCGGCGGCGCAAGTATCCACGGTCTTGAAGACGGCATTCACTCCCAAAGCCTTGCGGGCTGCGCGGACCTCGGCTTCGCTGGAGCCGGTGCTGTGAGCGATCTGACCGTCCCCAAAGCCCCATTCCTTGGCCTTGCGGAACGCGGCCACGGAAAGCTCCGAGAGCTTCTTGCCCTTCAGCTCCTTGGTCTCGAAGTCGATCATTTCCTTGAGATGGACCAGGAACCACGGATCGTACTTGCCCAGTTCATGGACGCGTTCCACACTCCAGCCGCGCTCAAAGGCCGCGCGCACGCCAAAGAGGCGGTCGGGCTGCGGGCGACGAGCGTCGAGCAGGTGCTCCACTTCGGCATCGGTAAGAGTCTCGTCCTTGCCATCGCCCCCAAAGCCGCCGCGACCGGTTTCCAGCGAGCGGAAGCCCTTCTGCAGGGATTCCTTGAAGGAGCGGCCGATGGACATCGCCTCGCCCACCGATTTCATCTGGGTGCCCAGGGTGTTGGAGGCGCCCGGGAACTTCTCGAAGTTGAAGCGTGGGATCTTGGTCACCACATAGTCGATGCTCGGCTCGAAGCAGGCCGGCGTCTTCTTGGTGATGTCGTTACTGATCTCGGGCAGGGTGTAGCCCACCGCGAGCTTGGCGGCGATCTTGGCGATGGGGAAACCGGTGGCCTTGGAGGCCAGCGCCGAGGAACGCGACACGCGCGGGTTCATCTCGATCACCACCATGCGGCCATCCGCAGGGTTCACCGCGAACTGCACGTTCGATCCGCCGGTCTCGACACCCACCTCGCGCAGAATGGCGATGGCGGCATCGCGCATGCGCTGGTATTCCTTGTCGGTAAGAGTCTGCGCCGGGGCCACCGTGATGGAGTCACCGGTGTGGATGCCCATAGGATCGAGGTTCTCGATGGAGCACACGATCACGACGTTGTCCGCCTTGTCGCGCATCACTTCCATCTCGTATTCCTTCCAGCCCAGGATCGACTCCTCCACCAAAATCTCAGTGGTGGGCGAAAGCGCCAGGCCGTTGGAGGCGATACGTTCAAACTCTTCCTCGTCATAAGCAAAGCCGCCGCCGGCGCCGCCCATGGTGAAGGCCGGGCGAATCACCAGCGGATACCCCAGATGGTCGCGGATCTTGCGGGCATCCTGCATGGAGTGGGCCACCTCGGAGACGGCCGACTCCAGGCCGATCTTGTCCATGGCGGCCTTGAAGAGTTCGCGACTCTCAGCCTTCTGGATGGCGCTGGGGGTGGCACCGATCATCTCGACGCCAAATTCGTGCAGCACGCCGCGCTCGGCAAGCTTCATAGCAGTATTGAGGGCCGTCTGACCACCCAGGGTGGGCAAAATGGCATCAGGGCGCTCAGCGGCAATGATGGCAGCCACGGCATCGGGCGTGATGGGCTCGATGTAGGTGCGATCTGCCGTTTCGGGGTCGGTCATGATGGTCGCGGGATTGGAATTGACCAAAATGACCCGATAGCCCTCTTCGCGCAGCGCCTTGCAGGCCTGAGTGCCTGAGTAGTCGAACTCGCAGGCCTGACCGATGACGATCGGACCCGAGCCGATGATCAGGATGGACTGGATGTCTGTGCGCTTGGGCATTTCGTGCAGCTCTCCGGAAAGACAAAGTGGAGGCCGCCTGTCGCGATCGGGAAATCCCAGATCCGATGGCAACCCGGGCCAATTTAGTAACAAATC
>DAIPHW010000237.1:0-3411 GCA_036771135.1 Fibrobacterota bacterium
GGATCGGCGACGCCCATGATGTCCTGCCACGAAAGGGTGAAGATCTTGGCCACGGTCGCGGCCTGCCCCGCATTCGGATTCGCGACGTACGTGTACAGGCTGTTGTCGAACTTCAGAGTCGGCGTCCCCGTCTTGTTGGCACCAACCAGCGTCAGATTGGATTTGCCTTCAATCCAAACAGGAGCCGACAACGTATAGCTCGCATCGACCAAATTGATCGTGCAAACGTCGTTGCTCCCACAGTCGTTGATCGCGGACTGGATCGTCTTGTGATCGCCCTTGGCTGCGCTTGAGGAGACCGTGAACGTCCTCTGATCGGCCATGGCCGTTGCGCTGAGCACAAACAGTGCTGCCATCATGACTACGCGTGCAGCGCATCCTCGGCTCTTACGCGCCTCATTCTTCTGCACTTGCATCCACGTCCGCATATTTTGACTCCTCGCTCATTCCCTACATGGTCCTGGGATACGATGGTTCCAACCTAACGACGACGCCAGTTCTTCGCAGAACATTTCTGCACGTCGTAACAACAACCGTGCTCAAAGGGAGCTTGCTTCTCGGAAGCTCTCCCAGCTATGGACTCTATTGTCCTAAATGTAGGCATCCGAACGCAACGGGTTCACCCGTTTCTTCTCGCTTCTTTCGCAGCTTACTCCCGAAGAGTACGATGCGAAAGCAGTGGCGAAGCTCCTTCCAAGCGCAAACGTCCCTCCTTGGAAAGATGACTCAAAGAATGGCGCAGCAGCGCATCGTCTCCGCGGTGTTGCGCCACCATGGCCAGAGTCAGCCAAGCTTCCTGATTGGAAGACTCTATGGAAACGGCTTGCAAGCCATCCCGCCGCGCCTCTAGGTAACGCCCCAGGCAAAAAGCAGCTTCGCTACGACATGCCCAACCGGCCGCCGAGCGGGGAGTCATGGCAATTTCTCGCGAGCAAGCATTCCAAGCGACCTGAGACTCTTCCGCACGCAGGGCGGCCTCTCCGTACCGCCCCCAAAGCCGAGCTGAAGCTCCAGAATCCTGGACAGCCTTGCGAAGCGTCTGCATGGCCTTGCGGCTTTCACCCATCTCTTCCTGAGCTTGCGAAAGGGTATACCACCCCTCTTCATCGGTCGGATCTAGACGCACAGCTTCCTCGAAAGAAAGGGCAGCCTGTTGCCAGCGACCAGCCTTGTATTGGGCGACAGCCAAATTGTGCCATGCGATCCACTCTTCGGGGTCGCGATCCAGAGTCTTGCGCCAAGCCGCAATGGCGCTATCAGAACGGTGCAGTCCTTGAAAGACCAGCGCCCGAGTTCGATGTACCTCAGCGTCGTTGGAATCAAGACGCAAGGCACGGGTAAGAGCATCCGAAGCATCGGCCTGTCGTCCCATTCGGAAAAGCGAATACCCCAAACGACTCCAGCTCTTGACATCCTTTGAATTCAGCCGTACCGCCTTCTGGAAGGCTTCTACAGCTTCGGCATGGCTTCCAAGATTGGATGCCGCCGAACCAAGATTGAACCAAACGGCCGAAGATGTGGGCAAATAGAGCGAAGCACGGCGATGCGATTCCAGTTCCAGCGAAACACTATCATGTTCTCCCCATACCAAAGCCAATTGCTCCCAAGCTTCACCGAATTCTTCATTCAACCCAAGCGACTTGCGAAAGGCATCAACAGCGGTATCTAAAGGTTCTTGTAGATAGCGAGCCGCCACGCCGCGAGCATACCAAGCCCAAGCACTTTCTGGCTCGTGAGCCGTCCAGCGGCGGGCAAGATTTCGCAACCCGGCCCAATCGTGCCTTGCAATCAATTGAGGATAGAGAACAAACCAATGGGAAGCCTGAAGCTCTGCCGCATCCTTTCCTGCTCGCCCGCGAATTTGGGCAATCCATTCTACCGGCGCCGCAAAATTGAGGCTTTGGGCATATTCTTCATAGAAGGATGTAATGCCCAGTAGACGTCCTTGATCATCCCAAAGGCCACCACCAGACGAACCGGGAGAAATGGGAGCAGTGGTCTGAAGGTAGCTGGAGGAATCAAAGTCCCGAAATCCCGAAAGGATTCCTTCACCGATGGTCAGTTCCATACCGGCCGGCGCCCCGACGGTGTACACCCGCTGCCCAATCCGCAAGTCTTTGGAAGATCCCAGATGTGCCGGTTTTCCCAAAGCGCGCGAAAGCTTGAGCAAACACAGGTCTCGCCCTTCGTCGCGCGCCATGACCACAGCATCCACAGTATCGCGGCCTTGAGAAACACGGATGCGCGTCGCTTCTTCGACCACATGGCAATTGGTCACCACCGTCGAGTCAGGGAGCACTACACCGCTTCCTTGACCCAGATCTTCACCGGCGCGATCGCTGGTCCAGATCACCACCACAGAGCGCGAAGCCGTCTCGAAAACATCGGCGGGATCGCGATGGCAACCCCAAAGCATCCAACCGAGGCACAGGGCAAAAAGCAAAAAGCGCCCGCCCCGCAAAGGAGATGGACGCTTTTTAAAGCACTTGCCTAAACCAACGTCAGACGTCGCCGACCTGACGGAAATCGAGTTCCACCGGCGTGGAGCGGCCAAAGACCGAGACCATGACGCGAAGCTTGCCCTTGTCGGGATGGACTTCTTCAATGGTACCGTCGAAGTCCTTGAAGGGGCCTTCGTTGATGCGCACGGAATCGCCCCGCTTCCAGGGGATCTGCACCATACCCACCACCGGAGCTGCATCGCCACGATCATGGCCAAGGCGGCCAAGGATGCGATCAACTTCGGCTTTGCGCAAAGGCGAAGCCTTGCCGTTCACGCCAATAAAGCCGGTCACGCCAGGAATTCCCAAAATGGCGTGCTGAACTTCTTTGGTGTCGTTCATCTCAACGATGACGTAGCTCGGAAAATCGCGGCGCACTTGACGGATCTTGCGACCGCCACGGACTTGAACGATCTCCTGCGAAGGCACCAGCACTTGGCCAATATCTTGCGCCAAATGTTCATCGCGTTCGATGATGTCTTCGATATAAGCCTTAACTTTGGCTTCTTGGCCAGAGTAGGTATGCAGGGCGTACCAAAACATTTCAGACTCCTCCGCCGAGCAACATCTCGACGAGGAAGCCCATCGCTAAGTCAACCCCGTAAATGAACAGACCACAGGCCAAACTGAAGCCCATGACGACCCAGGTGCTCTCGACGAGCTCATTCCTGGCCGGCCAAGTAACCTTCTTGACCTCCATCAAAACTTCGCTGAAATATGCCTTGAGCTTGTTCACGCCTCAGCCTTTCGTAGACAGGCCAAGAGGGACTCGAACCCCCAACCTGCGGTTTTGGAGACCGCTGCTCTACCAATTGAGCTATTGACCTAAAAGCTCGCCTCAGATTGAGGCGAGCCGCTCTTACTTGACGATTTCGGTGACGGTGCCAGCACCGATAGTGCGGCCGCCTTC
>DAIPHW010000238.1:0-3377 GCA_036771135.1 Fibrobacterota bacterium
TCTTGGAGAAATGGCTCACCTCAATGATCCGGTCTGTCTTTCCCTGCACTGCCGTGCCCTCCGCGGATGCGTTCCGGAAACCTCCCGGCCATTCATCCCTTTCCCTGCAGACGGGATCCGCAGCGCTTTATTGCAAAGCGAGCGAACTCTATCGTTGGGCACCCCCCATCGGCCCGGTGTCGGAAGCGCATTCTTGGGCCGATGGGCCGGGCTGCCTGCCAAGCCTCGGCTTCGCCGGGGTCTTGGGCCTTGCGGCCGGCATCCCTGGCGCGTCTTAAGCGCCAGTGGCGCTGCCCAGACTTTGCAAGTAGGACAGCACGAACGTCTCCATCTCCCGAAGTGCGGCCTTTTGCTGAGGTGCGTCCCGCAGCATGGCGGACATCCCCTTGAAGAAGCCGTGCAGAAGAAGGGCAGATAGGCGCGCCTGCGAAGCAGAGGTTCCCGGTACCGCCCGAACGACGATGGAGGCGATCCCCGCGGCGATCTCGGCACGGAAGCGCTTGCGCATCTCTTGGTCCGCGTCGCGGGCTTCCATCAGGGCGATCGCTGGACGCTTCTCGGACTGGATGTCCATTCCAAGCCGCACGAGGATGGCGGCCGCCGCCGCGGGGTCGCGGTCACAGGGAATACTCAATGCCTGCTCCAGGCGTGCGCGCGCCAGGATGATCCAACGCTCCAGGAGCGCATCCGCCAAGGCTTCCTTGGAAGGGAAGAAGCGATAGAGCGATGCGATGGCGGTTCCTGAGCGGACGGCCACCTCGGTCATGGTTGAGGCTTCCCAGCCCTTTGCCACGAAGAGCTCCGATGCCGCCCCCAGGATGGCTTCCACGCGCTCGCGTCCGCGCTTCTGCTTGGGGACGGCTCCGACCTGCGTCTTTTCTGTTGCCAATTGAGAGGATCTCCTCTAATTTAGAATAAGAGTTCATCCTCTAATTTAACTGCTTGGAGGGAGTGTATGGAAGGCAACGATGCGAATGGTTCGGAGCGCCGCATGCCACTCGCTGCGAGATGGCTCTTGCTGCTTGCGCTTTCGGCGGCTCTCACCGGGCTCCTGCTGGCGATCCATCTTCCCGCGGCGTTCCTGCTGGGGCCCATGGTGGCGGCCATAGGCCTTGCCGTCACCGCCGGTCCGCTGGAAATCCCCCGCGAAGCGGCCACGATCTGCCAAGCCATCCTCGGATGCATGATCGTCACCATGATGCCCAGCTCGATGGTTGCCTCCATTCTCGCGCACGGCGCGGTCTTTGCCGTAGGCACGTTCTCTGTGATCGGCGTCAGCGCGCTGCTGGGATGGCTTCTTGCGCACAGCCGAATCTTCCCCGGGTCAACCGCGGTGTGGGGGCTGAGTCCGGGGGCGGCCACCGTGATGATCTTCCTGTCGGCGGAATACGACGCGGATCCTCGGCTCGTTGCGTTCATGCAGTACATGCGCGTCCTCTTGGTGGCGATTACCGCGTCGATCGTCGCCCGCTTCGCGGGGATCGATCCCGTCGGCGCGGCGCGGTCCATGGCCCAGCAGGCAGCCTTCCACTGGGAAAATCTCGGGGCGACCGTTCTCCTGGTCGCCGTTGGCGTGGGCGCCACGCGGGTCGTCAGGATCCCTTCCGGAGCGCTTTTGGTTCCACTGGCGCTGGGTTGGCTGCTGCAGGCGCAGGGCTGGATCTCGATCGCCTTGCCGCGCTGGTTGCTCATTCCCGCCTTTGCCGTCATGGGGTGGATCGTCGGCATGCGATTCGATCGGCCTCTCCTGCGCCATGTGCTGCGTCTGCTTCCCGTCCTGTTTGCTGCCTCGGCAGTTCTGCTCACGGCCTGCGCAGGAATTGGAATGCTTCTCTCTCGGTGGGCCGGCATCGATCCGCTCACGGCCTATCTCGCCACAAGCCCCGGCGGCGCGGACACCGCCGCGATCATTGCCGCTTCAAGCCGTGTCGATCGCTCCTTTGTGATGTCGATGCAAACCGTGCGGTTGCTTGTGATGCTTGCGATCAGTCCCTCGCTCTCAAAGTTCATTGCTCGTCATCTGCCTGCGACCTCACCTCGTCCAATCAGCCGGAGAATCCCATGACCCTGCTTCTTGCCTTTCTGGGTGCCGTCTTCCTGAGTAACGCCCTTCCGCATCTTGCCGCCGGCCTGCGCGGTGAGGCTTTTCCCACGCCGTTCGCAAGGCCGCACGGAGTCGGAATGTCGAGCCCTCTCGTCAATTTCCTGTGGGGGTCCGCCAACTTGCTTGCAGGCCTCTTGCTTGGCTCGGCCGCGGGGGTGCGCGTCGCGCTCACTCCCGTTTTCGCTGCCGCTATAGTCGGCTTCCTCCTGATGGGGGCCTTTTCGTCCATCCATTTTGGCAGGGTCCGCAGAGGCAAGGCCAAATAGCTGCTAACGGTTTGCAAAACCGCAGCTCCTAGTCAGAGATGTGGTGATGCCTCCTTAGAAGTCAGGTTCACTTTTCCTGTGCAAAACTCTCGAATGCGCTATTTTAGCGCTAAAATAAGTTTATCCTCAACTAAAGTGCGGCAGGTGCCGTTCCAGGCGTAGAAAGGAAATGCATGACTTCCACACTCCTTCCCAAGCACGGTCCCCTTGCCGGAAAGTGGGCCTTGGTCACTGGCGCTAGTCGCGGCGTGGGGCGCCAGATCGCTCTCGCCCTTTCACGGGAAGGTTGCAACTTGGTGCTGCACAGCCGCTCCCAAGAACACACCGAGCGTGTCGAGGCCGAGATCCTTGCCGAAGGCGGGATGGCTGTCGCTTTGGAGGCTCGCCTTGAAGATGCCTCGGCGGTTCGGGAGCTCGCCCGTCAAGCGCAAGAGGTCTCCGGTGGGGTCGATATCCTTTACAACAATGCAGGCCTTATGACGGCTTACCACACGCAATGGCTGGAGGCGGTCCCGGAGGAGTACGAGCGCAGTTTCCAAGTCAACGTGATTGCGCCCATCCTGCTTGCCAACGCGCTTCTGCCCTCCATGCTCCAGCGTGGCTGGGGGCGAGTGGTGAACGTGACCTCGGGTATTCGGGACGAGCCCGAACTTCAGGCCTACGCCTGCTCCAAGGCGGCGCTCGACAAGTACGTCCTCGATACCGCCCCCAAACTCTTGGGAACTGGCGTGACCATGAATCTGCTCGATCCGGGATGGCTGCGAACCGATCTCGGCGGCCCCCAGGCTCCTGGTGCCGTAGAAAGCGTCCTTCCCGGCGCCCTCGTGCCGGTCTTTGCCGCCGATGGCAAGAGTGGGGTGCTGACCCGGGCGCAGGAGCACGCGCAGGCCTAGTGAGCGGCGTGACCCTATACGACGTGGCGCGCGAGGCAGGGGTCTCCCACACCACCGTCTCGTGGGCCCTGCGAGGGGATGCGCGCATCTGTGCTGCCACCCGCGAACGCGTCC
>DAIPHW010000239.1:0-3372 GCA_036771135.1 Fibrobacterota bacterium
CCGGACTGGTATCTCAATCAGCCCACGGGGAATGGCCTCTATGGAACGGGTACGATTCAGTCCAAGAGTCTCCAGCTAGCCAAGGAACAGGCTGATTTTGCTGCCTGCAAGGAAATCGCCAAGAGCCTTTCTCAGAAGGTGGAAGACCTGACCAAGCAGTACCTGGGGCAGGAAGGCGCCGTCGGCAATGGCGAAGCCAAGGAAGCCCTGAGCGGTGCGGCGCGCTCGATCGTGAGCGTCAACCTGACTGGTTGCATCAACAAGAAGCGCGAGGTGCGTACGACTTCGGATGGCGCTTATGTGGTGTACTCTCTCGCTTACCTCGATCCGACGAGCGCTGTCGCTGCCGCCAAGTCGGCACGTGATGCCCAGCAGGCGCTGGCGCAGTCGAAGCAGAGCTTTGACGAGCTGGACCACCTCCTGGAGCGCGACCTCAAGAAGGACGATGCCGCCGGCAAGTAATCCAGCGAACTTGAAAGGCCGCTCTCGTGCGGCCGGAGGAGGTTCTCGTGAAGCGAGTTTATATGGCAATCGCTGTCCTGTGCGTGTCGGCCCTGGCCGGCTCCAAGGATGGCCGCAAGGTCGATGGTCCTGGTTGGGCGACCAAGCCTCCCACATCCAGCAAGGGCGTCTATGGCGTAGGTGTGGCTCAGGGGACCAAACTCCCCGAGGTGATGGCGCAGGCCGATTCGGCCGCCTGCCGTGAAGTGGCAGGGTTGCTGCCCGGCAAGGTGGCCGCCTGGGCATCCGAGGAGGATGGCTTGGGCAAGGGCGAGTTCGCCGGCATCGAGGCGGGAACAGTCGCTGCTACGGTGGCCTGCCAGATCCAGAAACGCGAGGATCGCCAGGATGTCGACGGCAGTTACCGCGCCTATGCGCTGGGCTATCTCGGTCGCAAGGAAGCCGTTGCCGCTTTAAAGGCCGCACAGGCTGGGAAGTTCCAAGGCGATGCGGCAAGTTCTCAGGATGAGCTCGACCGCGCCCTGAAAGGCAATCCGCCAGCCGCGCAGGAGTGAGGCGGGGCGCGATTCAGAAAAGGAGATTTGAAATGGCCGTGTCCAAGGTCCTGCCGTTGCTTCTCGTGGCGGCAGGTTTTGCGTTTTCTGGAGAAGTGAATCAGTTGGGCTCCAACAAGGTGGGCAAGCCCTTTCCCGACCACACTGGGTTCGATGTGATGCATCCCAAGGACGATCTCGTCTCCCCTTTGGAGATGCTGAAAGGACGGAGCGTCAAATACGTCTTTCTGTCCTTCTTCCAGACCACCTGCGGGAACTGTGTGACCGAGATCAACCAGTTGCAGGCGCAAAAGGCGCGATTGCATCAAAAGGGCATTGAAGTGCTGTTGGTGGGCGTGAAGGAGGAGCCTGCCGCTCTGCGCCATATGGTGCAGCAGCACAAGTGGGACTTCCCGGTGATAGCCGACCGCTTTGACGGCGACTACAGCCACCAGTGCGGGGTCTTCGACAAGAAAGAGGAATTGATCCTTCCCACGGCGGTGCTCCTTTCTCGCAGTCCCAAAGGGGCCATGGTCCTGGATGCCGCTTGGCAAGGGGGAGAGCAAGATATCGTTGGACAAATTCTGGAGAAAGCCAAATGAAGATTTTCATGCTGCCATTGCTTCTAGTAAGTTTCGCCTCTGCCTGGTTCGGTGAGAATGGCCCTGATCCGCTGGAGAAAGCTGAGGCTGACGCCCGTGCCAAATACCCGGTCGAGCGCTACTTCTGGGGTATTGGGGAGTCTCGGACCAGCGCCGGCGAGGCGGAGATGCGAGCCCGCACAAGGATTTCGGAACAGATCGACTTGGCCATCAAATCCACCATGACCAGCTTGATGCAAGAGGAATCGCAGGGCAAGAGCAGTGCTCTTTCATCGAAGGTGGTCTGGGAAAATAGCGCTGAGACCCGCTTCGAGAACGCCCAGATCATCCATTGCGATGCGCCACACAAGGTTTCCGACGGGCGCTGGCTCGTGACGGCAAGCCTTTCGCGCGACGAGGCGCTGGGTGCCTTGACTCAAGCCTACGAGGATACGGCACGTCGGTTTCGCACCCGAGGCCGGGCGGCTCTTGCTGCCGGCGACTTGGGCAGTTTCACGTCTCCGTGGCGCGAGGCCATGCGCCTTGGCGGCTGGCTGAAGCTCCAAGGAGTGCGCTTTCTGTCGATAGCAAACTTGCCGTTGAATTCCGAGACCATGTCTGCCAAGCATCCGCACGCGCTCTTCTACGGCTCGGATATGTTGCTTCTGCAGCAACTGGATTCGGCCCGTTCCAGCCAATTGGCGCGTCAGCGCGTCTCCTTGAAGCTGGACAACTTCCCCGCTTTCCAACCCCAGGCGGCTCAAGTGCTGAAGAACGCCGGCATTCCTGTGGCCGCCGAACGCGCCGAATGGACGCTCTCGCTGCGCTGGGAAAAGACAGAATCTGAATCGGCCATCGGCGAGATTAGCCGTTGCCGCCTAGTGCCCACGCTCGATCTCCAGCACGTTTCGGGCACGAACTTCTCTTCTCCGTCTCTTCAGGACGCCGCCGGCGAGGGCTACAAGGTGCGCGATCCTACCGGCGCTTGCGCTGATGCTATGGACAAGGTGGATGCGGCTCCTCTGGAGCCGGCCCTACAGGCGCTGCTGCGTTCGGCCTTTCCCATTCCTTGAGGATTTCCCAATGATGACACTGCTTGCCTTTGCCGCTTCCATGCGCCTTCTGTGCTCCGCCGAGCTTCCCGCCTGGGATTGGGACGCTGCCGTGCTTCCGGTGCGTCCGATTGACCCGCCGCTCTCCCAAAACCGACATCGCACCACGCTCTACGTCTACTTCTCTCCCGAGTGCAGCCACTGCACCGAGGCGTGGCCCAAAGTGATTGACCTCGCTCATCGCGCCCGCAGCGTGGGTCTGGAAGTGGGCGGCATTGCCACTTACGCGACCACGCGTCCCGAGATTACGATGTTTCTGGAGGCTTTGGGAGAAGACATTCCCGTGTGGTTTGACTCCACGCACGCGGTAGCCAAGCCCTATGCCATCAAGACTGTTCCACAGGCGATTTTGGTGGATCCTGACGGCACGGTGCAGCTCTTCGACGAATTGACCGACGCACGCCTTCATCAGGTGGAGGCCATCGCGCGGCGCACCGCGAGGGCCTTTCGATGAGACGCATCTTTTTGCTTCTGGCGGTTCTGACGATTTCCGTCTTTGCCCAAGATCGCCCAACGATGGGCGTATTGGAAGCCAAACTTGTGGGCAAGAATCTGGACGCAGATCTCAAGCCACTGTTTACCGCGGCGGTTCGCAGTCGTGTGGTGAAACTTGTGAAGGACACTGTGATCGTGATCGAGACCTCGAAGCTTGACAAGCTGATGCTTGTGAATGCTGCGAGTTGC
>DAIPHW010000240.1:0-3331 GCA_036771135.1 Fibrobacterota bacterium
GCTGTAGCCATCCGATTGCCCGCTCATGTTGCCGAGTTGCAGTGTGGCCGTGTCCACCCCCAAGTTGCCCTTGTCTAGTGCGCTGGGCGCCAGCCGATCTTCGATGACGATGCGGGTGGCCGAGCCGTCCAATTGCAGGAAATGCCAAGGCGTGGCGCGAAGCGTGGCCTGGTACAGGGTGGTGTGCTCCGGTACCAGGTTCTGATTCGGAAACCAGCGGGTGGCCGGATCTCCCAGGACAGTTTCTGTCAGCATGGGAATGCGATGGGTGCGGCTGGCTGAAAACTCGGCTCCGCCCAGAGCGCCTATCCATCCGGCCTGGGCGGATCCGTCCCACAGGATCCCGTATTCACTGTCGCCGACTTCTGCCGAGGTGGCGCCGCCGGTTGCTGCCAGGGCAAGGTTGGAGAGATCCCAGGTGCCGCGCAGTCCCTCGCGGCGTGCCCATTCCGACCAGTTGGCCACGCTGTCACGGGTTCCCTGATGGGCCAGGAAGAGCACTTCGGGGCCGATTTTCCAGGTCTCGCCTTTCCAGAAGATGCCGCCGGCTCCTTGGGTTTGGATACCAGAGAAGCTGCTCCAGCGGGTGCCCAAGGTGTCTGTCTGCCACTGTGGTCGATTGATGTCCAGGGCTGCCACAGAGAAGCCACCCTCGGTGCTCCACGAAGGTCTTGCGGAGCTCCATCTCAGGAAGCCTTCCTGGCTCGATTGCTCGCCCTGTGGAGGAAAGGTCGCGGTGTCGGATAAGGGAGCAGGATAGCCGCGCCGGCTATCGATCATGCGCCAGCCGCCGTCGAGGTGGCCGCCGGGAAGTGCGGTTCCCAGGGCGACCTCCCAACGCATGTCGTCGAGCCCTGGGGTGATTCCGTGGTTGGGAAGCGAGTCGATGGAGCGCGAGGAGGTGATGAACGTGCTGTTGACTTGGTCGCTATAGGCCCAACTCCGAGACGGGTAGGCGCGGGTCTGGACGGCCACGCGCAGGCCGATCGAGGAGGTCAGACGTCGTTCCAGATCTAGTCCGAAGCGGTAGGCTCCGACGGCACCGCGATAGAAGGTGATGCGGGTGCGCGGCGTGTCAGGGAGCAGGGGCGCGGGACGCAACTCAAGCCAAGGGGATCCGCCAAGGCCGGCTCGCGGTTCCAGGTCCAGCGAGTCGAAGAGCGCGGTTCCGACCCAGCCATTGCCTTGACCTTCAGAAAGCGCAGGTCCCTCGACTCCACCCAGGGAAATCGACGTGGGAAGTCCCGGAACGGCGTACCAGAATTCATGTACGCCGTCTTGGTCGGCCGAGGTCCGGTAGGGCGGTGAGCCGCCAGCCAGGAAGGCCTCGTCCAAAGCCTTTCCGGCGGTGGGGGCGTCGGAAGGAAGGGCCACCGTGGTGGCCAGCACCGGTGCCGCCAGCAGGAGGGAGAGGAACGAAAGACGCGTCAACTTTCCAGAATCCAGCTATTCAGGCGGTGCTGGAAGGCCACCATGGAGTTCGGGCGCTGTTCGGGATCGCGCGAGAGGCATTCCAGCAGGAATTCCCGCAATTTGTCGCCGCTGCGGTAGGGAATCTTGGGCACTTCGGGGTCGACCATAGAAAGCGCCGCAAGGCCCATGGGTTCGTCGTTGATGTCGATTTCGGAACGAGCCTGGAACGGATTTATGCCGGTGAAGGCATAGCAGGCGAGCACTGCCAGCGAGAAGATATCGGTGCGCTGATCTAGGCGGAACACATCGCCCTGCAGCTGTTCGTAAGACATGTAGGTCTGGGTGCCGGGCATGATCATCTGCATGCCGCCCACGTCGTCCTTGACGTTCATCCAGCGAGCTGATCCGAAGTCGGTGAGAAAAGGCATGTTGCCGCGTAGCAGGATGTTGGTGGGCTTGATGTCGCAGTGGATGATGCCACGGAAGTGCAGGTCGCCGACGATGCCGGCGATCAGGTTCACCAGCACCACGCGCTTCATCAGCTCCTTCTCGTCGGAAGGCTTCTTGCGCCATCGCACCGAGACGTCTTCGCCGTCCACATATTCCATCAGCATGTAGAGGTGGCGCGGCCCTTCGCCGCCGCGGCCTTGGCCCGGGGCGCGTCCGAAGAATCCAAAGTCGTACATCTTCAGCACGTTGGGCACGTTCTGGCTGGAGAGGTAGATGTTGTAACCCATCTCGGTCAGGAAGAGACGGATGTTGCGGTTGTTGGCTTCAGGGTCAGTGGTGCGGTACTTGGTCGGGCGCAACACGCGCAGCACCGCGCGCCGACGCCCCTTGCCGGGAATCTTGACTTCAGGGACGTAAAAGACATCACAGAAGCCGCCGGAACCGAGCCAGCGCTCCAGGGTGAAATCGGGATCGTAGGCCTTGAAATCGCGTTCCAGGGTGCGCGCGTAGACTTCAAATTCTTCACCGCGCTCGGGGCAGCGGAATTTGGAGGACGCCGGCAGGGCCGGCATGCTGCCGGTCTTGAACTGCGCATAGGCATCGTTCTTCGCCGAGGTCTCGGAGACCGGGATGGGCGATGTGGGCGGATCGGACGGCCCTTGCGGGTCTTCTTCTCCACCGAGCAGGTTCTTCATGGAACGAATGATATCGATGGCCACGTGGACAAGTTAGCATCCGCGTTTCCCTGCCGCACCAATGTTCCGTTTCGGCTTGGTGAAGAAAGGGGACGGAAATCGGCTTAGCGCGAGCGGCCGGCGACTCCAAAAGGCACGTGGACCGAAGGCACGGTGGCGGCGGTGCTGCCGGCATTGGCCAGTTGGTCATCAAAGAACAGGTGCGGACGCCACACGTCCAAGACGCGGCGCTTGTCCATGCCGCCCAGAAAGAAGGACTGGTCTACGCGCAGATCCCAGGAGCGCAGCGTGGTCACCACCCGCTCCAGGGCCGGGGCGCTGCGCGAAGTGACGATGGCCGTGCGCAGGCGGGATCTGTAGGCGGGATCACGCCGGGAGCGCTCTTGTTCGACGTGCTGGAGCTTTGAAAGGCCATCCAGGAGGCGCTTGAGCGGGCCCGGGTGGAGTGGCTCGGCGGCCTTTGCCTTCTCACTTTCTTGGAAGCGCTCCAGCCCCTCTTCCTGGAAGACGCGCTCGGCGGCATCGTCGGCGAGGACACCATCGAAGTCGAAAGCCACCCGCAGTTCGTCCTGGTTGTCGTCTTGGAAGTCGCCGTGGAGCACGCAACCGGCTGGCTCTCCGAGATCCAGCGCTTCTCGCACGTCTTCGGGAGAGGCGGTGAGGAATAGGCTCGCATTGAAGGAGGGAAGGAAGGGCCAAGGGGGACGGCCACTGGTGAAGACGGCACGGGCGATGTCGAGCCCTAACGTCTCGATGGAACGCATCACGCGCAT
>DAIPHW010000241.1:0-3325 GCA_036771135.1 Fibrobacterota bacterium
GCAACTCGCTCTTTATCTCCACAGCCATTCCCTTCTCGATGATGCTCGGCTTCATCATCCTGAAGGCCTTCGGGATCACCCTCAATATGGTGGTGCTCTTCTCGCTTGTGGTGGCCCTGGGAATGCTGGTGGACGACGGCATCGTGGTGGTGGAGAACATCTATCGCCATTTGGCTATGGGCAAGAGTCGCAAGCAGGCGGCGCTGGATGGCACTCGCGAGGTGATGGTCCCGGTGACCACCGCGACCCTCACGACCATCTCGGCCTTCTTTCCGCTGCTCTTCATGCCTGGCACCATGGGCCAGTTCTTCAAGTACCTGCCCATTACCATTATCGTGACGCTCACGGGGTCGCTGTTCGTGGCCTTCGTATTCAATCCGGTGTTTGCCTCGCTTTTCATGCACAACAACCCCGACCACCACGACGAGGAGGGCGGGGGATTGTTCATACGCTTCAAGGGCCTGTACGGGAACGTACTGGAGCGGCTTTTGGATCATCCTGCCAAGCTCCTTGCCGGCTGCTTCACCTTTGTCATCTTGGGCATCACCTGTTATGTGCTTTTCGGCAAGGGCACTTCCTTCTTTCCCGAAAGCGAACCCGAGCAGGTTTCGGTGGAGGCCGAGGGGCCGCTGGGCCTGGACATCTTCAAGACCGATACCGCCATTTCGATCCTGGAGCGCGCCTGCATGAAGATTCCCAAGGACCAGGCGGACATTGCGACCGTTTCCACCACGGTGGGCTACGGCAAGAGCGACAATGCCCTTGGTGGTCGCCAGTCCGAGCGCCAAAAGGGTTTCGTGGATGTCAACGTTGCCCATTTTGATGACCGCAAGGTGCCCACCTGGACGACGCTTGCCTGGATGCAGAAGCATCTGTCAAGCATTCTCCCGGGCTGGAAGGTCAATGTCAAGAAGCAGCAGAAGATGTTTACAGGAAAGCCCATCGAGTACGAGATCTCGGGCGATGACTTCGAGGTCATGGGCAAAATTGCCGATTCCCTGATGCAGAAGATGCAGAAGATGCCGCAGCTCACTAACGTGACGACCGACTACAATCCGGCCCAGCCGCAAGTCAACATCCAGGTCGATCGCGAGCAGGCTAAGCGCTTTGGACTGGGGGCCACCGACGTCGCCATGGCGGTGCGCAATTCGATGTACGGCATCGAGGCTGGCAAGTACCGCGTGGGTGAGGACGAGTGGAAGGTGATGGTGCGGCTCGACACCGCCACCCGTGAGAACTTCCGCGCCCTGGACGAGATCACCATTCCCAAGGACGGCGCGCGCATTCCGCTCATGTCGGTGGCGACGGTCAAGCAGGATGCGAGCATCGCTATCATCAATCGCGTGGGGCGCCGCCGCACCGTGCAGGTGACGGCAGAGCTCGCTGCTGGCCAGAAAGACGAGCAGGGGCCACAAAAGGTGATGGACGCCTACGTCAAGAAGCTGACGGTGCCTGCGGGCTACATCATCGGGCCGGGCTCGGGACGCAAGGATCAGGCCGAGACCACGAGCTTCCTGGGACTTGTGTTCGTGGTGGCCATCGCGCTAGTGTTCATGATGATGGTGATCCAGTTCAACTCCATCTTCCAGCCCATGCTCATCCTTTTGGGTGTGGTGCTGGCGCTGGGTGGCGTATTCTGGGGGCTGCTCATCGTGCATACCCAGATGTCCATCATGATGACCGGCATCGGCATCATCGCCCTGGCTGGCATCGTGGCCAAGAACGGCATCGTGCTGATCGACTACATGAACCACCTGAAGGCCGAGGGGCTGCCGCTGCGGCAAGTGGCTCTGGAAGGCGGCAAGACGCGCCTTCGCCCGGTGATGCTCACGGCCGTGACGGCCATGATCGCGCTGGTGCCCATGGCCACCGGCAAGGGCATCGACTTCGTGCACCTCGGTCTTATGACCCGCACCAGCTCGGCCACCATGTGGGCGCCGCTTGCATGGGCCATCTTCTGGGGACTTCTCTTCAACACCATCCTGGTGCTGGTTGTCACGCCGGTCATGTACTACACCTACTACCATCTGGTGGGACGCCTGAAGGCATGGCGCCGCCTGCGCTCCGGAAAGGATGCTGTGGCCGTGTCCGAAGGATCGGCGCCGCTGCAGTAGATTCCTAGCTAGGCTTCTCTTCGAGCCCGTCCGCAAATCTGCGGGCGGGCTTTTTTCATGCCCGCTTCAGGACCGTCGCCAGATCGGGAGCCTTCCAGACAAATTCTGTCTCGGCAAGGTAAGCGGGGCGGACGTGCGCCGAGGCAAGCAGCAGCTCGCGCCCGAAGCCTCCCGGCAGGAGCCGCAGCAGCAGGGACGGCGCGACAGGAAATGTCGGACGATGGAAATGCCGGGCCATGAGCCGGTGAAACTCTAGCTGGCGGCATGACGTCGGAGCGACGAAATTGAACGGTCCTTCGGACTTCTTGTCGATGAGGTGCAAGAGCCCCGTCACGGCATCTTCCAGGGAGATCCAGGGCATCCACTGCCGTCCCGATCCCAGCCGGGCTCCGAGTCCCCAGCGGTAGAACTGCGCCTGCACAGCCAGCGATCCGCCGCTCCATGACAAAATTTGTCCGAAACGGGCATGAGCCACCGAGATCCCAGCCTTTCGGGCTGGTTCGGCAGCGCTTTCCCACGCTTGGCACACTTCGGCCAGAAACCCCGTTCCCGGCCGCGAGGTCTCGTCGAGCTCCTCCTCGTCCCGGTTCCCGTACCAGCCCACGGCACTGGCGCACACCAGCGGCACCTCGTAGCGAGCGCAGGCCTGGGCGATGGCGCGGGTTCCTGCTACCCGGCTTTCCCGGATGCGCCGCTTGCGGGCCGGACTCCAGAGCCCCGAAGCAAGGCTCTCGCCAGCCAGGTGGACTACAGCTCTCACTCCTGTGAGGTCGGGGCCTCCAGAAAGGCCCCAGCGGCGTTCTCCAGAATTTGTCGCATCGTGGCGCACCAGTCGCACCACGGCGTCTCCGCGCGCTTCCAAGGCGGCGCACAAGGCGTGTCCTACCAAGCCAGAGCTTCCCGTGATGGCGATCATGCCTTCAGGGTACGATTTGCCGGGCCTAGGGGCGATCCTCGCGTCGCCCTTGCGGAATTTTTGGGGCGCCTGCCCCGAGGCGGGGCACCGGGCTGCCTGCCGGGCCCCCGCCCAATCCCGTTTGTGGGGCGAGGCATGCCTCGCCCCTACGTCGGTTTACGGGCGGGTGTCCCGGGCCTACCGGCCGGCATCCCTGGCGCGTGGGTGCCAATTTTTGTCTGGTGCGGCTTCGTGGCTTGAACGGTATTTGCAGGCGCTCCGCCCTGCACCCGGCCTAAGGGTGCTGCCGCGCACC
>DAIPHW010000242.1:0-3318 GCA_036771135.1 Fibrobacterota bacterium
GATGACGGACAAGCACACAAATAGCGGTCCCTTGGAAATTGAACTGGAAGCCGGCGAACACCTCTGGTGCGCCTGCGGCGGCAGCTCGACCTTCCCCCTATGCGACCGCTCGGCCCACAAGGGAAGCGGGGTCGGACCGCTCCACTTCAAGCTCGAAGAGAAGAAGACGGTCCACTTGTGTAAGTGCGGCAGGAGCGGCAACAAGCCCTTCTGCGACGGCTCGCACCACAAGGCCTAAAGCTTCGCAAAGTTCTGTAGATGGCCCGGTTTCCGAAAGGAAGCTGGGCCTTTGTGCTTTTGTAAGACTTTTGCTGCTTACCTAGTTGCGCAGCCTGCGTCGCCGGCCGCCTAGGAGCCAGCCGAGAAAGCGCAGGTCCCCAGGGGCTCGATAAGCCGTCAGGAAGGCCATCCCGCCTAGGAAGACCAGATGGAAGCCGCTCCAGAAGGCGCCGCGGGCATCTTCCGGGGCAAGAGGAGTACCCGATGCCGCCAGGATGCCCTGGAAGCCCGTGGTGCGCAGCATGATATGGATGGCGTAGAGGGAAAATGCCCCGGAACAGGCCACCAGGTACTGGCGTCCGACGTTCGCCAATTGTTCCAGCAGCCATTCTTGCGACGCAATTTTACGTATCCGCGAGCGAGCGCGGGTAGCCCCATATCCCATGATACACCTCCAGACAGGGGTGCATTGTACCCATTCTTTCGCCGTTTGGCACCTCATTGGGAGATTCTTGGCGGATGCCCAAAAGTCCCAGCCTGCGGCCGATTCCGCCTAACGCGGACCTCTGCTATTCCGGTACCTTCTGAGAGTAACAACGGAAGGAACCTCCATGACAAAGCAACCGGTCCTGTTCCTGGCTCACGGTGATCCCATGAACGCCCTCTACGACAACGCCTTCACCCGCCGCCTTGCCCGGCTTGGGACGGAAATTGTCAAACCTGCCGCGGTGGCCGTCTTTTCGGCCCATTGGCTCTCGCGCGGCACGCTGGTGGGAGCGGTGTCCCATCCCGAGACCATCCACGACTTCGGAGGCTTCCCGGAGGCGCTCTACCAGGAGCGGTATCCGGCTCCCGGCGATCCGTCCCTGGCCTCGCGCATCGCATCGCTCTTGTCGGGAAGCGCCCTGGCCCCTTCGCGCGGACTCGACCACGGCGTCTGGACGGTGCTCAAGTTCCTCTTTCCGGCGGCCGACGTGCCGGTGGTGCCGGTGAGCCTGGACATCGGGGCCTCGCCGGCGGAGCTCGTGGCGCAAGGGCGGGCGCTTGCGGGCTTGCGGGAAGAAAACGTGCTGATCGTGGGCAGCGGCAACGTGGTCCACAACGTGGGGGCGTACTTCGGCAAGCGCGACGAGTCTCCCTTTCCCTGGGCGACAG
Organism: Fibrobacterota bacterium; assembly: GCA_036771135.1. Taxonomy (GTDB): domain Bacteria; phylum Fibrobacterota; class Fibrobacteria; order UBA5070; family UBA5070; genus JBDKGV01. The sequence goes on from DAIPHW010000242.1 coordinate 1,375, forward strand.
AATTTGACGCCTACGTGCGCGAGGCCCTACTCAGGGGCGATCTTGAGGCCCTGGAGCACTATGAGCGGGTAGGCGGTGCGGCACGATTGGCTCAGCCCTCAGACGATCATCTGCTGCCGCTCTTCCCCTGCCTCGGGGCGGCCTTGGAAGGGGAGATGCCGACCTTCCCCTACGAGGAGGTGGTGCGCTCCATGAGCATGCGCTGCGTGCGCTGGGGGTGAGTGCCCTGGAAGGGAAAAAACTATTTGCGTAATGTTGCAAGTATGCATAGATTAAGGACATGAGCTGCAAGACTTCCAGTTGCCGTGCCGTATCGACCGCTCCGCGCGATCGCGCCTGGTATCAGGACCGGGCACGTGTCTTGGCGGCGCTTTCCAATCCGGCGCGCCTCAAGATGGTGGTGTCCTTGGCTGAGGGCGAAAAGTGCGTGTGCGAGATGGCTGCAGAGGTGGGGTTGGACATATCGACTGCCTCGCGGCATTTGGTGCAGCTGCGCCAGGTGGGACTGCTGGAGGACGATCGTCGCGGCAACATGGTCTTTTACAGGCTGAAGGCCACCTGCCTGCCCGCCTTCCTCGACTGCCTGGACGGGATCTCCGCCTCATGATTTCTTTTGGTTCAATCTTGCGTTATTTCGCAAGTTCGCAAACGAGGGCAATATGAATTCCCGCAAGGCAAACTTGCTTCTGATCGCCGGCCTAGGGCTCTGGTGGACCTTGTATCACTTCCTCGCGCCCCTTTCTGGCTGGGCTGTGGCTCGACTCGGACTCGACCGCGCCTCGCATCTGGGGGCGTCGCTTGAGTTCCTGCTCTTCGAGGTTCCCAAGGTGCTGATGCTCCTGGTGATCATCGTCTACGGGGTGGGCGTGCTGCGGTCCTTCTTCTCTCCGGAGAAGACGCGACGGATTCTGTCGAAATTCCCGGAAGGCGTGGGCAACGTGCTGGCGGCGCTATTGGGCATCGTCACTCCGTTCTGCTCGTGCTCCGCCGTGCCGCTCTTCGTGGGATTCCTCACCGCAGGCGTGCCGCTCGGCGTGACCTTCTCCTTTCTCATCTCGGCTCCGATGGTGAACGAAGTGGCCTTGGCCTTGCTGTTTGGAATGTTCGGATGGAAGGTCGCCGGATTGTACCTGGTCACCGGACTCGTCGTCGCCATCGCGGGCGGCTGGAGCATCGGCAGGCTGCGCATGGAAAGCGGTGTGGAAGACTGGGTGATGAAGATCCGCAGCGGAGAAAATGCGGCGGACGCGGAGCTGTCGTGGGGGGAGCGGCTCGGGGCCGGATGGGCCGCCGTGAAGGAAATCGTGGGCAAGGTCTGGCCTTGGGTGGTGGCGGGGGTGGGCGTGGGGGCCTTCATCCACGGCTATGCGCCCACCGGGCTCCTCTCGTCCTTCATGGGACGCGGCGCCTGGTGGAGCGTGCCCTTGGCCGTCGTGATTGGCGTGCCCATGTACGCCAACGCCGCCGGGATCATCCCCGTGGTCTCGGCGCTTCTGGAAAAGGGAGCGGCGCTCGGTACTGCGCTCGCCTTCATGATGGCCGTCACCGCCCTCTCGGCCCCGGAGGCGATCCTGCTTCGCAAGGTGCTGAAGCCCCGCCTGCTTGGCATCTTCTTCGGCATCGTGGCCGGCGGCATCCTGCTGGTGGGCTGGCTTTTCAACCTGCTTTTGTGATCAAGACAAATCCTGTCAGAAAACCCTTAGCGAAAGAAACGACATGATCCTCGAAGTCCTGGGCACCGGGTGCTCCAAGTGCAAGTCCCTCCACGCCGCCGTGCTGGAGGCCGTGAAGGTCGCGGGCGTGGCCGCCGAGGTCCGCAAGGTGGAAGACATCGCCGCCATCATGGAGCGCGGCGTGATGAGCACCCCGGCGCTTTTGAAGGACGGCAAGGTGCTGGTTTCCGGTCGGGTCCCCTCGGCCAAGGAAATCGCCGCGTGGCTTGCC
>DAIPHW010000243.1:0-3315 GCA_036771135.1 Fibrobacterota bacterium
AAGGGCGAGGCATGACTCGCCCCTACGTCGGTGAATGGGTGGGTGTCCCGGGCTGTCGCCGGCATCCCTGGCGCGGCGGTGCCACCTTCCGTTCCTGAACGCCCCCTTACCACCCTATAGCCGAGAAGGTGCGTTCCAGGGGTTCCCCTGCCACCAAGCGGACCTTCACCACCGAAACACCGTTTCGCGGCAAGAGCAGGCTTCCTGTCCCGCTCGCGACGGTGCGACGGCTGCTCCAGAGCAGCTTGCCGCGCAGGTCGAACTGCCGCACGTCCAAGGTTCCCGACTGCGCTGCTGACCAACTGAGGCGTGCTCGGGGACCGTTCTGGAACTGCAGGGAACTCGTCGCGCTGCGGGCCGCGGCCGCGATCCCGACTGGCGAAGTGGCGTCGCCCACCGCCACCTCGTACCAGAGCGACGTGCCTGGCAGCGTAACGGCCACTTGGCCGTCGGCAAAGCTCACCGGGAGCGCCTCCAGCCGATTGCCGCGCGCGTCTAGGCGGTAGACGCTCACGGAATCGGAGCGCCCTAGGCCGAGCTTCACGATGCCCGTGACCGGCTCGCAGATCGTCGTGTCCCCGGTGCGGTGGATGGTCGTCAATGCGTTGTAGGCGCTGTTCCAGACGGTGGATTTGTTCTCGATGCGCGCCGAAGTCAAGAGTAGCAGCTTCCGGGTCCGGGCCAAGGGCAGCGAGTCGGCGCTCACCAGATGGATGGCCGCGAAGTCGCGGCCACCGGTAGTCTTAATGCCCGCGACCGTGAGCCGCGAGGTGGAGACGCCGGCGTTCAGGTAGCCCACGGCGGCCTGCCAATGGGGGTTGTCCACCTTCAGGAGGCCAGCCGAGCGATCCCAATCGAGTTCGCCGGTGCTGGAGACGGAGTGGGCTCCCGGATCGGCAAGCGACAGGCTGGTGGCTGCCGCCGCATGGAAGCTTCCCCAGCGCATGGGGGTGGTCAGGAAGGCGCGCGGGCTGGTCGCCAGTGCCCATTTCTCTCCAGATCCTTTGGCGGAATTTGCCCAGTCAGAATCTGTCACGTCCACCGTGACCGGATTTGCCGAGGCGATCGAGCCGGTCTGGAAGAGCCGCCACAGCGGGCTCTGCGTCAACAGGACAGGATTTGTCCCGACGTTGAAGAACTGGTCGTTCCAGGTGTCCTTGAAGTGGGGCGTGTAGTCGATGTAGGCGTGGAAGAGCGCTCCGTCGGCGTCCGAAAGGCCCATGTAGCCGAAGTAGAAGGCCGGGGCCTCGCACAGGTACTGGCTCGGGAATGGGTGGTTGTACTCGCTGCCCACGAAGGGCTTCCCCGCCACCCGGCTCCAGGAAAACTGGGCCGCCGTGCCGCCGTCGGCGTCCTTCACCATGGGGGTGTTGCCGATGGTGTAGTTGGTGCTGCTCCAGCCGTTGGGGAAGCTCGGGTGCTGCCAGTACCAGTGGGCGTCGGTGTAGTCGGCGCGCGCCTGCGAGGCGAGGGAGGCGAGGCCGTACCAGTTGTTGGTGAAGGTGACCGGCACACTGATCCCAAGGCTGTCCTTGAGGTATCCCTTTAATCCCGAGAGGTAGTCGCCTTCCAGGTCGTAGTAGAAACGCGCCTCGTCGGCGGCGCGCGCGACCGAAAGCGCAGAGACTGCCGAGCGTGACGAACGTGCGACGGAATTTGTCTCAAGCGACTCGCCGGTCCTGAGGCCGTCACCAGCGTATTCGCGGAAGTCCACCGAGTCGACCAGGATGGTCCCCTGCGATAGGCCGAAGTCGATGTTGAAGCGCAGCGAATCGGCAATGTCCTCGGTTGCGGTGAGCGAGGCCTCGCAGAGGCTCCAGCCGGTGTCCACGGCGCAGGTGTGCGATCCGTACCACGTCCACACCGATTCCTTGAGAAACTCCGCCAGGACGGTGGTGGCCTCGCTTCCCTTGAGCCAGAACCGCAGCCGATAGCTCTTTCCCTTGGCGACCGAAAAGCCCGGGCAGTTGACGCTTGCGTTGTAGGCCTGACTTCCGTTCGAGTCTACGCGCACCGAAAGCGCATAGCTTCCCGAGAGACCACCCTTGACGCGCGACACGGTGATGCCGGCTCCGGCCGTCGCGTCGGCCCACCAGCTCCAGCCTGAGGTATTCGCCTCAAAAGAGGGGGTTTTCACCAGGTTGGTGCCAGTTCCTGTCATCGGGGCCCAGGCCTGCGAAAGCGCCGCATCGCTGCCGTAGCGCCTTAATAGCCAGGTGTTCCAGAGGGTGTCGAGCTCCCGGACGTAGTAGCTGTTCATGCCGGTGGGGTTGCTCGCCGAAGCCGAATCCCAGGCGGGGGATCCCCACGAGAGCCATCCCAGAAAGAGCTGGTTCTCGTTGGTGAGTTCCCAGGTGGCTACCGCTGGGTCGTCCTTGTAGGCCAGGCCCGTGTAGCTGTTCACGTGGGTTGCAAGGCTCTTGGCCAAGCTCTTCTGCAGGGCAATGAGTTTGGGGTCAAAGAGCGTCTGGTACTTGGATTGGTCGTTGGTGATCTCGGCCGGGATGCCGTCGCCAGCTTTGAAGACGCGCCCGGACTGCACGCAGAAGTTGTAGTAGATGCCGTTGTCGCGCAGGCACTTCAGGAACCAGTCGAGCCGCTTCATCTTGGCGGCATCGAGATCCTGGGTGTTTGCGGAGGAGTTCGCAAAGAGCCCGGAGACGCCATCCACGTCGGTCAGGTGGACACGCATGAAGTTGGTGCCGAGCCGACGCAGGTGGGCCGCGATCAGCGGCGCATCTATGCTGTCGGGGAGATTGGCTTGGGCGACGCTGGTGAAGCCAGAGAGGCGCAGGCGCGTCCCGTCCTGAAACTGGAAATGGCCGTCGCTTCCGACCTTCACGAAGCCGCGCTTGCCGGCCGGAGCCTCCACCGACCAGGACTGGTCCGTGACATTGCGCGAGGTGTCGTTCCAGGGCAGGTAGAACGTGAACCAGCCGGTGTGGTCCACCGTCGCCCCTGAAAGCAGGGTCGCCAAACCAAGGAGGGCAGCCAGCATGAATTTCCTTATCGAATGAGGTTGATCTTGCGCACCTCGCGCTTTCCGTCGGCCTCAAGCGCCAGGAACGCGATGCCGGAGCGTCCAACCGGAATGCCGACGACTCCGTTTCCTTCGGAGCGGAAGAGCTCGCGTCCAAAGGCGTCCATGAGCCGTACCGAGGCCTTCTTGGCCCCGATGGGCGCTTCCACCATAAGGATACCGCTTCGCTGCAGCACCTGCCAAGCGGGAAGCCCCGACGTTCGCTTTACCGAAAGGGGGAGCGACTCGCCTTCGGTCCCGAGGAGCGCCAGGTTGTCTAGTCGCAAGGTTCCGCG
>DAIPHW010000244.1:0-3267 GCA_036771135.1 Fibrobacterota bacterium
AATTGTCTCCGCAGGGGCCAGGCAGAAGAGCCCGGCAAGGGTCACGAGACAGAAAACGGTCTTGGATCGCATTGGGGGCTCCCAGAAGATAGGGTGGCTTCTCAAGTTAACTTCAGGGCACACCTCCATTTACGAAGGCTCGATATGCTCTTTTCTGCGCTCCTGGGCGCTCTCGCCCTCTTCTCCGCCGACAACGCCACCGAGCCCGGGGAGGATTCTGTCGCTTACTCCTCCTTCTGGAAGGAGCGCGGACTGCACATTGCCGTGGGCGACAGCCTAGCCATGCTCGATTCGGTGGGAGACTTCCGGCTGACGCCGCCGCTCGTATTCAAGAAGGCGGGACTCGAAGATCCGAAGGGGGAGCCGTTGCAGCCGATCCTGCTCGACGTGGTCCGCAAGGTGGCGAAGAACGGCGTCCTGGAGGAGGAACTCCTGAATTGGGGGAAGGGGAGCCTTGCCTTTTTGGCCTCCTTCTCGCGCATCGCCTTGGATCCGCGCGCCGGAACGCTGCGCTTTGGGGCCGTCAAGACAGTTTTTGGCATATTGGAAAGTGACCGCCTGCCCGAGATTTCCAGCCGACCTCGCCGGCCGCAGACCCTGGAGTGGACAAAAAACGGCTGGAAAGCGCCGGTCACGATCTGTGCGGGAGCCGGGGAGCTCAACATTCCCGTGCAGGTCGGCAAGGACTTGGCATTACTGCGGGTCGGGGAGGCCCAGCTAAACAAGCGAGGATGGGAGCTTGGGAACGGGCCTCACCTCGTCGAGTGGCAGGAGGGAGCGGCCAAGGGAAGCGTTGACACCCTGCAGGGGCGGCTGCGCCTGGAGCTGGCCGCAAACGCAGAGAATTTGACGGATTCTGACGACAGCCTGGAAGAATCTGAGTCGCGCATCGTCGGGTGGGGAGGCGCCAGTGGAGGCCGCTGGGACCGCGCCCGCGAAGAGCGCTTTCAGGAAAGTCTGCAGAGGCTTCGGCTTTCGGAGCAGGCCGCGACGGTGAGGCTTTTGGGAAAGACGCGCTGGCGCCGCGGCTTCGGGCGCGCCGAAGGACGCTTCGAAAACGGGCAGCTCCGTCTGGACACGGCGATGATCCACGGAAATGTCTACTACATGTCGTCCTTCGGAGGGGGGCGGCAGCGGGGATCTGCGCGCGTGCTCGATCCGGTGGTGGATGCGACGGGCGCGCCACGCTCTGGGATTCTCCTGGATACGCTCTTGATGGAGGCGGGAGGAGGGCGGATCGTCTTCTCGCCGGGCACGCGCCTTGTTCGCGGGCTTCCAGCTCTGGGAGGTCCGGGGAGTCGGGAGCTCTTTATCGACTTGTATGATGGCGGCGAGGTGGCGCTGGAAGACTCTTCGCTATCCAAGAATCTGCACCTGCGCCTCCAGGGGGAGCGGGTGGGCAGCCGCAAGGCGCACTCTTCGCGCCGTCTGCGGCTGCGCTGGGGAAACGTGGTGGTCGAAGGCTTCCTGGGAGCGGAGCGCGACAACTCCGCGGAGGATGCCGTCTTTCGTGACGAGGGACGCCCCGAGCTTGCGGTGGACAAATTCCAGCCGCATCTGGATTCCGGCATCGCTTTCTTCCCGGGGCTTCAGGACACGCTCGGGCAGGCCGCCGAAGTGGTTTCCGAGCCATTTTCCCAGGAGCTTCTTGCTAGAGAGACGTACTGGGACCTCCGCTCCTCGCTTCCCGTGCGGCAATGGCGCGAACCGAACCGCCCCTGGCTTTCGTGGCGCTTCCGGCCGCACTTGAGCTTCCGCGGCAGCTCCTTTGTCCTGGTGCCCGACAGCCTGCAGGTCTCCTGGAACGGCGGCCCTTACGTGAAGGTCGCCGCCCGCAGCCAGTACTACCCGACCTCAAAAGGAATGGCCTGCGGCGGGAGGGACTGCCCCGCGATCGCCGTGCCGCTGGCGGCCGGAACCCTGCGCGGGGAGCCGTGGCCCGGATTTGGACGGTTTCTGTCCAGCGACACGCTGTTTTTCAAGGACGACACCTCGCTGCTTCTTGCCGGGAAAATCGTCCCATCCGAAAGTTGGAGCGGCGTGCTTGGGAAGAGCGACATTTGTGCGCGCCTGCAGGTGCGCCCCGAGCGGGATAGCCTAGGGCGCTGGCGGCTCACAAGCGGGCCCCGCCCCGCTCTGACGCTGCTCCCGGGTTTTGGACAAATTCTGCCAAAGTTCCATGCCAAGACATTTTTGGCGCGAGACACCTTCGTGCTTTCTAGCTCTGAGGGACGGCTCCGCTTTGAGCGGCGCTGGCCGGACCCCGTGCTGGAGGGGCCGTTCCTCATCGGGCGCCCCGCCGTGCCCGACACCGGCATGGCCATTCTGCGCGGCCTCCTGTGGGAAGGCGACAGCCTCGGAAACCTCGTCTCGGCGCGCGAGGAGTGGGAACCGCTGGCGCGTCCTCTGGAACTGCCCGTGGCGGGCGGCGCGCGGGTGCGGGCCAAGGAGCCCTTGGCTGTGACGGTGTTCACCGACGGAACGCGGGTGCAGGGCTTGCGGGCGCGCGCCCAAGGCGTGACCCTCTTTCGCGGTGGGGACGCCTGGGGTTTTGCGGCAGATTCGCTCGCCGAATTCGATGGCCATGGGAAGCCGCTCGGAGAGATCCGCCGCTTGGGCAAATCCCGTCGCCCCGAAGCGCTGCCGCCACGCGAAGGCCGCGTGGCGGTGCGGCTCGGGACGCACTTCCTGAAGGTGGACCGCGTCGAGGTCTCGCGAGCGCGCTGGCAGGCCTGCGTGTCTGCGGGCGCCTGCCCGCAGCTGAAGTCCGATTCTTGCCGCACCTGGATTGGAACCTCGCGCCCCGAGGATTCCCTGCGCGCCGGCCGCTTTGATGCCTGGCACCAGATGGCCTCCATGCCGGCCGGCTGTGTAGACCTAGAGGCTGCCGAGCGCTTCTGCCATTGGAGCCACGGGCGTTTGCCGACCCACCGCGAGTTCCACCTGCTGGCGGGCGTGGTGGTGGATTCGCTGCGCGCGCGCAGGACGGAGAGCTGGCCCGTCAACACCTGGTGGAATCAGATGGACCGCTGGCGCCCCGATGGACAGGACCCCTTTCCTGACCTAATGCCTTCGGGCTCGCTGCGTCCAGTCCCGCCGGGGATCTACGACCTTGCCGGAAACGCCGAAGAGTGGTGCACCGACAATGATGTCGGTGACGACGAGGTCGGCGGCATCTACTTCCGGTGCCGCAAGTCCGGCGCGAGCGACGGGCGAGTGCGCAACTCCTTCAACGCCAAGCAGGGGTTCCGCTGCGTGGAGGAGTGA
>DAIPHW010000245.1:0-3256 GCA_036771135.1 Fibrobacterota bacterium
GCCGGCCACGTCCCGATGATCCGAATTCCTGCAAACCTCACACGCGAACCCGAGGCCCTGTCGTATCCCTCGCTGGTGCTGGGCCTCTTCGAGGATCCAGACATCGCCCACGACAAGTTCAAGGCCTCTTCTGGGGACCGCTTCATCGTCTGCTCCGACGGCATCTACAGCCTTCTGCGAGTGGATGGCGCATCGGGGCATGAAGAAGAATACGGGGTCGACCACCTCCTGGAGGCCGCCCAAAATCACCGTCTGTTAGCGTTTCCGGACTTCGCCGAGCGCCTTTGGCAAGATGCCCTGACGTTTGCCCGCCACAAGGCGCAGGACGACCTGCTGCTGGCTGTCTTCGAGATTCCGTAAAGGAAGGTTGCGAAATGTTCCAATGGGAAGAATCCCCCGAGCGGGCGCAATGCCGTTTTTCGTCTTCAATACCGCTCATTGAGCGTGCCGTCGGACAGTTCCGTGACTTCGTGCCCACCGATGAAGGCGACTGCGAGCCGCTAATTCAGGTGCTGCGCGAGCTTCTGCTCAACGCCATCGAGCACGGCAACGACACCCGGCCCGAGCAAGAAGTCTCGGTAGAACTGCTACGCAAGTCGCCTGGACGTTTCCAGATCGTGGTGCATGATCAGGGACATGGCTTTCTGCTGGATGGCGACGGCGATCCCGATATGCCCGACGGCGCATCGGAACGACGGCGGGGCCTAGCCATCGTACATACCCTGTGCGACGAGTTCCAGGTATCCCCCAACGAGGGCCGCGTGACCGCTTGGATTACTTTGACAAAATCTGTCCACGTGAGTGCCGTCGTCGGGACCGACGGGCGCACATTGATCCGTCCTGACGGCGACCTTTCGGCCGCCACCGCCGAAGAGTTCCGCGAGGCCCTCCTGGAATGGCTGGAAGGCGCCGTTCCCGAGGCCGTACTGGACCTTTCGCAGGTGCGAGGCATCGACTCCATTGGACTTTCCGTGCTGCTTGCCTTCCACCGTGAATTGGAGGCGCACGGCCCGGCACGAAGCTTCCACATCACAGGCGTGAACCAGCGCCTCTATTCGCTATTTCAAATGACCCGCATTGAGCGGCTCTTCGACATTCGAGCCGCCCAGGAGGAACTTATCCATGTCTGAAGAAGCCTCGCTCCTGGAGGAATTCCTGGCCGAATCCGCCGAGCACTTGACCCACACCGAAGCAGACCTCACCACCCTGGAACGCGACGGCGAGGACGAAGACGGCGAGCTGGTGCGCCGCATCTTCCGCGCTGTCCACACCATCAAGGGAAGCTCCGGGTTCTTCGGATATGCCCGCATCGGAGCCGTGGCCCATGCCATGGAAAGCCTGCTGGACCGGCTGCGCGAAGGTCAAATCAAGCCTACCAAAGAACTTATCAGCGTCCTGTTCGAGGGGCTCGACCAGCTTTCTGCACTCTTCTCCGACATCGAGAACAGCAACAACGTCGACACCTCGGAACTGGAAGGAAGAATACGCGCCTTCCTGCCAGGAAAAGCCGAAACGTCCAAGCCGTGCAGCAAGATTCAGCAACCGCCGGCGGACAAGACAGCAGTACCGCCAGAGATCCTGGAAGAGCTTCCCTGCGGACATCATCTCTACCACCTGAGCTACGGGCTCAGAAAGATGGAAAAGGAGCATCAGCTCGGCCCTATGGCCCTGGTGGAAAGGCTCGCCTCCTTCGGAAGCATCCTCGACGGAACGCTGGAACCCACCGGACAGAATCTGCGCGAAGGCATCCCCGAGGGGGTGAGCTACCAGCTCTACTTCTCTTCGGTGCTGGAGAAGGAGTTCATCGCCGACGCCGTACTGCTGCCACCCGAAGAGATCTCCGAGGTAGCCTACGCCGCGCCCGATGCGGCGGCGATCAAGGCGCTCGCCCCGCAGCCAGCTCCCAAGTCAGCATCCTCACTGACAGAACCTGTCAAGCCCGCAGATAGCGAACGGCACGCCGAGGCGGAATTTCTCAAGGTGCGGCTGGAGATCCTTGACAAGCTAATGGCGCTGGCCGGGGAACTAGTGCTGGTGCGCAACCAGCAACTTATGATCGCCGACCTCGACAACGCCGAGGAGCGGGGCATCACCCAGCGGTTGGACATCGTCACAAGCGACCTACAGGAAACCATCATGCGCACCCGCATGCAGCCCATCGGCGGAGTCTTCTCGCGCTTTGGGCGCGTGGTGCGCGACCTGGGAAGGAAGCTCGGAAAAGAGATCGAGATCGAGGCCGTCGGCAGCGACGTGGAGATCGACAAGAACATCCTGGAGGCGTTGATCGATCCACTGACCCACATCGTCCGTAATTCCTGCGACCACGGCATCGAAGCGCCGGAGGAGCGCGAGCGGATGGGGAAACCACGCGTCGGCACCATCACGCTACGCGCCTACCACGAGGGCGGACAGATCAACGTGGAGATCCAGGACGACGGCGCCGGAGTCAACCGCGAGGCCATCCGTCGCAAGGTCCTGGAAAAGGGGCTCAAGAGCGAAGCGGAACTGCGCACCCTCACCGACCCAGAGCTTCTGGGACTCATCTTTCTGCCTGGCTTTTCCACCAACACCCAGGTGACCGACGTCTCGGGACGCGGGGTAGGCATGGATGTGGTGAAGTCCAACGTAGAGAACCTGGGCGGCGTAGTTGAAGTCGAGTCCGATGAGGGTGACGGCACTTGCATCAAGCTGCGCCTGCCACTAACCCTGGCCATCATCCCCTCGATGATCGTCGAGACTTGCGGCCAGCGCTTCGCCATCCCCCAGATCAACCTCGAGGAGCTGGTGACTCTCTACGACGAAGACGTGGTTGGCCGCATAGAGTGCGCCGGATCACGCGAAGTCTTCCGACTGCGCGACACGCTGCTTTCACTCGTACACTTGCAAGAAGTGCTGGAAAGGGCCGAGCCCTTTACCGAGGAAGCTCGTCGCGAGGCCACCGAGCGTCACCGCAAGGCACGTCAGAGCCGACACGCCGAGTTCCAGGCATCGCGCATCGCTGGTAAGCCTTGCGACTGGCAACTGGGCTTCGCTGTGCTCAAGATTGGCGAATCCCGCTTTGGTCTCGTCATCGACCGCATCGTCGGCACCGAGGAGATCGTGGTCAAGCCCATGCACCGGGTTCTCAAGGATCTGCCCATCTACTCAGGAGCCACGGTGCTCGGGGACGGCCACGTGGCTCTGATCCTTGACGTCCAGGGCATCGCCCGCCACAGCGGCGTGCAGATGGACGAGCCCCAAGAATCCGACGACAAGG
>DAIPHW010000246.1:0-3248 GCA_036771135.1 Fibrobacterota bacterium
AGAATTCTTCGTCGAACGCCGCACCTGGTGCCCTATTGACTCCATTCCTCCGGTGATGCGCCAGGCGGTAATCTCCATCGAGGACCGCCGCTTCTACGACCACTGGGGCATCAACATGTCCCGCCTGGGCGGGGCGGTGTTCGCCAACCTGCATCGCTTCAAGTCGCAAGGTGCCTCCACCATCACCCAGCAACTGGCCCGCAACGTCTTCCTGGACCAGAAGAAGAACATGGGGAGAAAGATCAAGGAGGCGATCACCGCCGTCCTCCTGGAGCGCTACTACACCAAAGACCAGATTCTGGAATATTACCTGAACCAGGTCTACCTGGGCGCCAGCGCCTACGGCGTGCAGGCGGCAGCCCACGTCTACTTCGGCAAGGACGTGAAGGACCTCCGGCCCGAGGAAGCCGCACTGCTTGCGGGACTCATCCAACGGCCCGAAAGCCTGCGGCCAGACCGCAACCCCGACGGCGCCAAGCGGCGGCGCAACATGGTCCTAAAGGCCATGGCCGACGAGAAATACATCACCCAGGACCAGTACCAGGAGCTGGCCAGCTCGCCCCTCGACATCAAGCCGTTCCGGCGTGCCAACAGCGACGGCGCCTACTTCCTGGAAGCGGTGCGCCAGCACATTGAGAAGACCTGGGGCGAGGACGCCCTGTACCATTCAGGGCTCACTGCCTACACCACCGTGGACCGCGAGATTCAGATGGCCGCCGACCGCGCCGTCACCGCCCAGGCCATGAAGCTGCAAAAGCGCGTCAACCAGCGCGCCAGCTCCTTTGCCAGAATGGGCAAGATGTTCATGATGCCAGATTCTGTCGTGGCTATCCACATGGACTCGCTCTTCTCGCTCTACCTCAAGCGCATCGGCGTCTCCAAGCCCCAGGACAGCGCCCGAGTGGCGGATTCCATCGGCTACAACACGGTGCAGGCCTCGGCCATCGTAATCGACAACGCCACCGGCGCGGTGCGCGCCCTCACTGGCGGCCGCAACTTCGACGAAAGCAAGTTCAACCGCGCCATGCAGTCGCTGCGCCAGGCCGGTTCGACCTTCAAGCCCTTCATCTACGGCAGCGCTATTGAACAGGGCGCCCTGCCCTCGGATATCGTGCTTGACGACACCATGGCCATCGACGACGGCGCCGGGCGCATCTGGACGCCCCACAACTACGACAACAAGTACGAGGGGCCCATTACGCTGCGCCGCGCCATGGCCCTTTCCAAGAACCTGCCAACCATCCAGGTGGGCATGAAGTACGGCGTGAAAAATGCCGTGGAGCTGGCGCACCGCTTCGGCATCTCTTCTAACCTGCCGCAAGTCTACGCCCTGGCCCTGGGATCGGCCGACGTAACCCTCTGGGACATGGTCTCAGCCTACTCGGTCTTTGCCAACCTTGGCACCAAGCGCACCCCGCACATGATCGATAGCATCATGAGCCGCCAGGAATCAGCGCTGGAGCGTTTCCAGCCCAAGGCCGTGCAGGTGCTAGACTCCGGCTACTCCTACATTGCCCTAGACATGCTGCGCGACGTGGTGCGCCGCGGCACCGGCAGTGCCATCACGTCTTCCGGATTCTCGTGGCCGGCTGGCGGCAAGACCGGCACAACCAACGACTACACCGACGCCTGGTACATCGGCTTCACCAAGCAGTACACCTGCGGCATCTGGATCGGCTTCGACCAGAAGAAGAAACTCGGCCCCGGCTGGACGGGCGCCATCATTGCGCTACCGGTGTGGCTGGACATCATGAAGGTCGCCCAGCGGCCGCAGCCTCGCGTCGACTGGCCGCGTCCTTCCAACATCTCGACCTTTATGGGTTGCGGACGTCCCAGTGCCGACGGCACCTGCGCTCCCACCCAAACGGAATTTGTCGTGCGCGGTTCTAAGGCCTGGGACCGCATTGGGGGCGATTCCGCTCACGCCGCGGCAACGGCGGCAACCGCGCCCAAGGAAGCCAAGGACGCTAAACCGGCCAAAGCTTCCGAGCCCAAGGCAGCAGTCCCTTCCAAGCCCGCCCCGCACGCCGACAAGCACGCAGAAAAGAAGCCCGAACCAAAGCCCAAGCATGCCGAGGCCAAGGCTCCGCAAGTCGCCCCGGCACCCGACCGCAAAAAGCCGACCTTGTTCTAATCGTGGCGCCTGGGCGAGGAGTTTTGCGACAATGCGCAGAACTCTTCGCGCAGGAGGAACGATATGGACACAAAGCCTTTGGTGTTCGTCGTGGACGACGATCCGATCCAACTGGGAGTCCTAGAGCAGGCCTTCGCAAGTTTGCACGTCCCGTGGGACACGCGCTTTTTCCAAGACCCATCCGACGTGATCCTGCAATTGCGCAAGCACCCCGGCGCTCTAGTGGTCACCGATTGGATGATGCCGGAGATGTCGGGACTGGACCTCTGTCGCCAGGTGCGCGACGACACTTGGCACGGCAAAGGGTTCCATTACTGCATTCTCCTCACCTCGCGCCGAAGCGCCCGCGACGCCGTGCAAGGGCTGGACGAGGCGCACGAATACCTTGTGAAGCCCGTAGATCCAGAGCGCCTGGCGGCCCGCATTGAGGCCGGGCTGCGCTACTCCCAGCCGCCCGTGCCACAGTCGGCCGTGCCTGCGCCCCCCCTTCCCAGCGCACCCTCGCAGCGCAGCGCGCTGCATTATCTCGACCTCCAGCTCGAAACCATTGCCAAAGGCCACGAACTGTGGCTCTTCCTATGCACCCCCGAAGGCCTGGACGCCGTCGGGCAGCGCTTTGGGGCCCACATCCACGGACAAATTTTGGCAGAGTGGACGCAGCGCATCCATGCGTGCCTGCGTCCCGAGGATCTGTTCGTGCCCTGGGCGGACGGGAAATTCCTGGGCGTCTGCCCGGACTCGCCCGTTGCGCAGATGCGGGAAGCCTTTGCGCACATTCATCAAGCTGTGGAAGCGCAACCGTTTGCCACCGATGCCGGCTTCTTCTCAGGAGATCTGTGCGCGGGCCTCGCCGGTGTGGATAGCGAAGAGCTCGATTCCTGGTTGCTCATTCACCAGGCCGAAGAGGCACTGGCGCAGGCCCGAATGCAGGGGCCGGGAGCGGTCATCGAGGCGCCGCTAGTGGGAGCCCCGACCCGTTTGTAGGATCGGGCATGCCCGATCCTTAGAACGGGTTATATCGGTTTAATACCGCGCGTCCTCGAGGGCGCGGATGCGGACTTCCAGGTCGGGATGGGTGGCGAACATCTGCATCCAGCTCTTGCCGCCGGCGATC
>DAIPHW010000247.1:0-3205 GCA_036771135.1 Fibrobacterota bacterium
GGCCGCTGTAGAAGAGATCACCGCCACCGTGGCCCAGAATTCTCAGAACGCCCGCATCATTGACGACATCGCCTACCAGACAAACCTCCTGGCGCTGAACGCCGCCATCGAGGCAGCTCGCGCCGGTGAGCACGGCAAGGGCTTTGCCGTGGTGGCCGCCGAGGTCAGGAAACTCGCCGAGCGCAGCCAGGTGGCAGCCCAGGAAATTGGCGCGGTGGCGACAGAATCTGTCACATTGGCCGAGCAAGCGGGAAAGTTCCTGGAAGAGCTGGTGCCCTCCATCAAGAAGACCGCCGACCTAGTACAGGAGATCTCTTCGGCCTCCAAGGAGCAAAACGCCGGCCTGGAGCAGATCAACACCTCGGTAACCCAGCTCTCGCAGGCCACCCAGAGCACGGCATCCTCGTCCGAGGAGCTTTCGGCCACTTCCGAGGAGATGAGCGCCCAGGCCCTAAAGCTCCAAGAGGACGTCCGCTTCTTCCAGATCGGGCATGTTGAAGACCGCCCGGCAGGCGCCAAGAAGCCGTCCCAGCGCACCGCCGCTAAGCCTCGTCCAATGATCCCCCCCTCTTCCACAGATCTGGACGAAACCACCTTCGCACGATTCTAGGGAGTAGTTTTTGCAAGTCGGCGGACACCTTCGCGGAATGCGCTTGCCATCCCACTCACAAATAGGAAGATTAGGAACAAGCTTCCTTAATTCAGGCCAAACCCGCGAAAGGCAGACGATGCCGAACCAAGATGATCTTTCCTTAGAATCTGTCGAAAGTGCGCAGTCCGACGGAACCACCATCGCAGACTTCTTTCGCAAGAACGGCATCGACTCGATCCAGGAAGAGGAGAAGGTGCTCGAATCCGTGGGCTGCCGCATTCCCTCCTCGCTGTGGGAACACGTCAGTTTCACTCAGGGACAGTCTGACATTTTGAAGCGCCTCTACGGCTATTCCTGAGCTAGCGTGAGGCTACCTTTGGGAGCTTCGGGACCGACATCCAGCCGGAAGCCCGCAACCCAAGGAAACAGCACCCATCATGGGCAAGAAACTCGACAATCTCAAGGACCTCGTCTCCCTCTGCAAGCGCCGCGGATTCATCTTCCCGGGCTCGGAGATCTACGGCGGACTCGCCAACACCTGGGACTACGGTCCCTACGGCGTGGAGCTCAAGAAGAACCTCAAAGACCTCTGGTGGAAGCACTTCGTCTCCCGCCGCGACGACGTGACGGGCCTTGATTCGGGCATTCTCCTGAACCCCAAGGTGTGGGAGGCCTCGGGCCACCTCAAGTCCTTCTCCGACCCGCTGATGGACTGCAAGAAGTGCCACAGCCGCGAGCGCGCCGACAACCTCTTGGAAAAGGTGATCGGAACCTCCGGCGTGGCCGGCAAGTCGAACGCCGAGCTCTTCGTCCTCATCAACGAGCACAAGGTGAAGTGCCCCACCTGCGGCGCCGTCGAGTGGACCGAGCCGCGCGCCTTCAACCTCATGTTCAAGACCGAGCAGGGCGTGGTAGAAGGCGCCGGTGCCGAGGTTTACCTGCGCCCCGAGACGGCCCAGGGCATCTTCGTGGACTTCAAGTCGGTGGTCGAGGCCACTCGCATGAAGATCCCCTTCGGCGTCGGGCAGATCGGAAAGTCCTTCCGCAACGAGATCACTCCCGGGAACTTCACCTTCCGCACCCGCGAGTTCGAGCAGATGGAGCTCGAGTTCTTCTGCAACCCGGGAGACGACGCGCGCTGGTACGCCCACTGGAAGGAGTACTGCATGGCCTTCTTGACAAATATTGTCGGCATCAAGCCCGACGGCCTGCGCCTGCGCGAGCACGAGAAGGCCGAGCTCTCCTTCTACTCCTCCGGGACCGCCGACATCGAGTACCTGTTCCCCTTCGGCTGGGGCGAGCTGTGGGGCATCGCCTGCCGCACCGACTACGACCTGAAGCAGCACATGGAGCACTCCGGCCAGGACATGCGCTACCAGGACAAGGTCAGTAACGAGAAGTACATCCCCTGGGTGGTGGAGCCGGCCCTGGGCGCCGACCGCCTGGCCCTCACCACGCTCTGCGACGCCTACGACGTCGAGACCCTGGAAAACGGCGAGGAGCGCACCGTGCTGCGCCTCTCTCCGCGGGTGGCTCCGGTCAAGGCCGCCATCCTGCCGCTTTTCAAGAAGCCCGAGATCGAGCCGGTGGCCAAGGCGCTCTTCCACGAGCTGCGCGAGAGCTTCCAGGTGGAGTACGACGAGACCCAGTCCATCGGCAAGCGCTACCGCCGCCAGGACGAGATCGGCACTCCCTTCTGCATCACCGTCGACTTCGACACCGTGGGCAAAGGGGAGGAAGACAAGAAGGACACCGTCACGATCCGCCTGCGCGACGCCATGACCCAGGAGCGGGTGGCCCTCTCGCAAGTGGAAAACTGGCTGCGCGACCAGCTCAAGAAGTAAGACCAAAGCAAGACCAAGCCAATCCCTCCCTGGCGCAAGAGCCCGGGGAGGGATTTTCTTTTCAGCGCCGCTGCATCATGTGGACCAGTCCCCCGCCGTTTGTCACGTTCTCGAAGCCATGGGCCACCAGCATCTGCTGGGCGTAGGCGCTGCGCGCTCCCGAGGCGCAGTAGACGGTGATCTCGCGATCCCTTTTGCCCAGTTCCACGATGCGCCCTTCCAGCTCGTCCACGGGAATGTTCACCGCCCCAGGATAGGCGCCGCCGGCAAACTCCCGACGTGTGCGCACGTCCACCACCAACGGGCCCGGCGCCGATGCGACAGGATCTGTCACTGGCGAGGGCGTCGCGGCGGGTGCTTTGGAATCGGAAGTCTTGGCCGCCACCGGAAGCGAAGCTAGGCCAGCAACCCCAACAGCGCGCGCCTGGCGCTCCAGCGAGCGGAAGCCCCCGCTCACGTTGACCACCTCGCCGCCGCGCAATCCCAAGAGCATGCGCAGGGCCTGGTGCCCTTTCTTGCCGGTCTCGTCCATCACCAGGACCGGCCGCCCGGCCGGGAGCTTTGCGGCAGTTTCTGACAAAACTTCCAGCGGCAGGTTCACCGCCCCCTCCAGGTGTCCTTTGTCAAAGGCGAAGGGATCGCGCACGTCCACCACCACCGGGGCCTTTGCCGCGAGATAGGCGCCGACCTCCTCGGCCGAGAGCGAGGGCGAGTACCCGGAAAGCCGGTTCTCGGCCACGTAGGCGGCCATGTTGAGGGCGTCGTTGGC
>DAIPHW010000248.1:0-3184 GCA_036771135.1 Fibrobacterota bacterium
GGAGCGGTACTGGTGCAGCCGCAGCGTGGCGTGGAGGCTTTCGCCGCGCCGGTGCAGGGAATCTGAAAGCGTCTGCAGCGCGCGGAAGTAGCCATCGCGGGAGGAGGCCGTCCAGTCGCAGTCCATTTCCAGGCCGCAGCAGGGGAGGTTCCCTTCGCGGCAGATCGCGTCGCGCTCTGACAGAATGTGTCGGGCAAGGACCTCGGCCGCGCCGGCGTCGCGAAAAGCCCGCTCGCGTGCGAAGACCACGGGCAGGACTTCGAGGCCAGGCGGGAGCGGAACGGCAACGCGCAGCCGTGCTACGGGACGGGCTCCGGAGGAATCGCTCCCGATGTCGAAGAGGCGTACGCGCAGGCGGCGCACGCCCAGGCGGGAAAGCGCCGCGCGTTCCCGGGGTGCGAGGGAGAGTACGGTGCGCCAGAAGTAGAAGCTCGCCTGCGCGGGCTTCCTGTCATCGCGGCACCCGCAGAGGACGAGGACCGCAAGCAGGAGGGCGGGTGCCTTCAGCCCACCGATCCTTCCAGGCTCACCGAGAGGAGTTTCTGGGCCTCCACGGCAAATTCCATGGGCAGCTCGTTGAAGACCTGCTTGCAGAAGCCGTTCACGATGAGGTGGACGGCGTCCTCGGCCGAGAGGCCGCGGCTCTGCAGGAAGAAGATCTGGTCTTCGCCGATGCGGCTTGTAGAGGCTTCGTGCTCCACCAAGGCGGTGTCGTTGCCTACCTCGATGTAGGGGATGGTGTGGGCGCCGCAGGTCGATCCCATCAGGAGGCTATCGCACTGGCTGTAGTTGCGGGCCCCGTCGGCGCCGTGGTTCACCTTCACTAGGCCCCGATAGGTGTTCTGGGAACGCCCCGCCGAGATGCCCTTGGAGACGATGGTGGACTTGGTGTCCTTGCCGATGTGGACCATCTTGGTGCCGGTGTCGGCCTGCTGGCGGTTGTTGGTCACGGCCACCGAGTAGAACTCGCCCACCGAGCGGTCCCCTTTCAGGACGCAGCTGGGGTACTTCCAGGTGATGGACGAACCCGTCTCCACTTGGGTCCAGCTCACCTTGGAATTTTCGCCTTCGCACAGGGCGCGCTTGGTCACGTAGTTCAGGATGCCGCCCTTGCCGTCCTTGTCGCCGGGGTACCAGTTCTGGACGGTGCTGTACTTGATGCTCGCGTCCTTCAGGATCACCAGTTCTACCACCGCGGCGTGCAGCTGGTTCTCGTCGCGCTGGGGGGCGGTGCAGCCCTCCAGGTAGCTCACGTAGGCGCCCTCGTCGGCGATCAGGAGCGTGCGCTCAAACTGGCCGCTCTTCTGGGCGTTGATGCGGAAGTAGGTGGAAAGTTCCATCGGGCAGCGCACCCCTTTGGGGATGTACACGAAGGAGCCGTCCGAAAAGACTGCGCTGTTGAGGGCTGCGAAGAAGTTGTCTCCCGGCGGCACCACCGAGCCGAGGTACTTGCGCACCAGGCTCGGATAGTTCTTGATGGCCTCCGAGATGGGACAGAAGATGATTCCCACCTTGGCCAGCTCTTCGCGGAAGGTGGTTTTGACAGAAACCGAATCAAATACCGCGTCCACCGCTACGCCCGCCAGCGCCGCCCGTTCGTCGAGCGGAATGCCCAGCTTCTCGAAGGTCTCCAAAAGCTCCGGATCGACGTCGTCGAGGCTCTTGGGGCCTTCCTTCTCCTTGGGGGCGGCCCAGTAGCTCTGGCCCTGGTAGTCGATCTTGGGAAGATCGGCCTTGGCCCAGTGCGGTTCCTCCATGGTCTTCCACTTGCGAAAGGCCTTGAGGCGCCAGTCAAGCATCCACTCGGGCTCTTCCTTCTTGGCCGAGATGAAACGCACGGTGTCCTCGGAGAGGCCCACGGTCGCCATCTCCGTCTCGATGGTGGTGGAGAATCCCCACTTGTAGGCGCCTTCCACGGCGTCCTGCAGCGCGTCGTTTGGGACAGATTCTGTCATGATGGTCCTTTCTCCCGCGGCCGTGCCTTCAGGAAGAGGGGGTGGGTCATCTCAAAGAGCGTGACGCTCTCTAGGCTCTGGCGGATGGCTTCCGAGACCAGGTTCCAGTTGGGACGGGTGGGGCACTGGCCGGCCAATTCGCAAACGCCGCCGGCCTGGGTGCATTCGGTGAGCTCGATGGGCCCGTCCACGGCGGCGATGATCTCGGCCAGCGTAATGGCGCGCGAAGACTTAGAGAGCGCATAGCCCCCTTGCACGCCGCGCTGCGAGACCAAAAGCCCCGACCGGGCCAACAGCTTTGCCGTCTTGTTCACCATCGGCGGCGATACGCCGGTGTCGCGCGCCAGTTCCGAAGTGGAAAGGAGCGTCGCTTCTGCCAGGGCCGCGAAGCGGCTCATGAGCAGGATGGCGTAGTCGGCTTGTCGTGTTAGGCGAATCACGTCAAGAAAATAGAACCAAAATGGTTCTGATTGCAAGCGCGCAGGTGTTTGTTCCGTGCGCAGTGGTGGAGGGGTTAGTTTTTCGCCAGCAATTCTTTCAACCTCTGGGTGAGGAAATTTCCCGATGCTTGATGCTGCTCAACACTCCTGCACTGGTACCTTTCCTGCGCAAGAGGGCTTAAAGGACAAGACGTCCCCTTTGGCGCGGTGCCGTGCATGTGGCCCATTGGGAAATCTCAGCCATGCCAAGCGTAAGTATTAGCCAAATGGAATCTCATGATTGACTACTCGAAATGTACGGATGCCGAGCTAAAGGAATGCCTGGATGGAATCGATCGTGAGCGATTTCCTGATAACTATGAAGCGCTGACAAAAGAAATCGAAGCAAGAAGTTCAACAGATTACGTTGGGCAGCAAAAATGTGGGGATTCCCATGCAAACGCCATGGGAAATACTTTTTCTTTGCACCCTCAAGAAATACGAGAATCGATTTTTGGAGAAGATGCGAAAAAGCATAATTATGTTTTGTGGGCGGTCCTGAGTGTTGTGCTTTTTGGTGCAGCAGCTTCGGACCAATATGGACTTCGCTATGCACTGCTTATTATTCCGGTGGTTTTCATTCACGAAATTGGTCACTATGTTGCGATGAAGATCTTAGGATATGAAAACGTAGCAATATTCTTTATTCCATTCTTCGGTGCAATCACGAAAGGCAAGATGTCAAGCCTGAACCGGAGAAATGAGGCGATCGTCAGCTTATCTGGTCCATTGTTTGGCGTTTTTGTGGCT
>DAIPHW010000249.1:0-3172 GCA_036771135.1 Fibrobacterota bacterium
GTCTCGTGACCCTTGCCGGGCGCTTCTGCCTGGCCCCTGCGGAGACAATTTCTGACAATAAGGCCCTGGCAAGCGCCTTCAAGGCGCACCTCGCCCGCGCCCGGCTCTACCGCGCGCCGGAGTTTCCCGAAGGCTGCCTCGACTGGACGCTGAGCCCCAAGGGAAGCGACTCCGTCTGGATGCTCCCCAAGGTCGCAAGCGCCAAGGCCTGCCGCGGCGTCCACGTGGACGACCGCTGGATCCTCTCCCGCTCCGGCGGCGAGCCGTTCTTGGTAAGCGGCCCGCACGACGAGGAGCGCACCGAGCTCTCGATGCTGACGAGCATTCCCGACGGCGAGATCAAAAGCGACACCCTGCCAACAGAGGTTCCGTTCGAATCTTTGCAGGAAAACGACGACGAGAACGTGATCGACGCCATCGTGGGCGGCGGCGGCGGCTCCCTCAAGAAGGCTCCCCGAGAGCGGTAATCCAGCCCCTGCGCGCACCAGAAGAAATGGGCGCCCGCCGCTGCGCGTCGCCGGGCTGCCTGCCGGGCCCCCGCCCTTCCCGTTTGTGGGGGCGAGGCATGCCTCGCCCCTACGTCGGCGTAAAGGCGGGTGTCCCGGGCGAAGCCGGCATCCCTGGCGCAGGCGTTTCTGACACGGCTTGCGTTGCCGGGGGGCTATTTTTAGCCGATGCGAATCCTATCCGGCATCAAGCCCTCGGGCGAGATCCATTTCGGCAACTACCTGGGAATGTTGAAGCCCATGATCGCCTCGCAGTCGCGCGGCGAACTTTTGTGCTTCATCGCCAACCTCCACAGCCTCACCACCGCCTTTGACGGCGCCCAGATGGCGATCTGGACGCGCCAGATGGCCATCGACATCCTGGCCCTGGGCCTCGATCCCGAGAAGAGCGTCTTCTGGTGCCAGGGCGACGTGCCCGAGGTGTGCGAATTTTCCTGGTACCTCTCGAACTACGCCCCCATGGGCCTGCTCGAGCGCTGCCACGCCTACAAGGACAAGATCGCCAAAGGGGTGAGCGCCAACCACGGCCTCTTCTCCTATCCGGTCTTGATGGCCGCCGACATCCTCGCCTATGGCGTCAACCGCGTGCCGGTGGGCAAAGACCAGAAGCAGCACGTCGAGGTCGCCCGCGACCTGGTCGACTCCTTCAACCACCTGCACGGCGAGATCCTGGTGAAGCCCGAGGCCGAGATCCCCGAGGACGTGGCCGTGGTGCAGGGGCTAGATGGACAGAAAATGTCCAAGTCCTACGGCAACACGGTGGGCATCTTCGCCGACCCTTCGCTCATCAAGAAGAAGATCATGGCCATCGCCACCGATTCCACGCCGCTGGAAGCCCCCAAGGACCCGGACTCCAACCCGGTGCTCTCTTGGTACCGCCAGGTCGCCTCCGCCGAGGCCGCCGCCGAAATGGAAGCCAAGCTCAAAGCCGGCGGCTACGGCTGGGGTCACGCCAAGAAGGAGCTGGTGCAGGCCTTCCTCGACTACTTCGCTCCCTTTCGGGCGCGTCGCGAGGAGCTTTCCCACGACGACGCGGCGGTGCACAAGATCCTGGCCCAGGGCGCCGAGAAGGCCCGCGACCTCCTGCGCCCCAACCTCGAGGCCATGCGCAAGGCCGTGGGAGTAAGCTGGTGAGCCCCCGCAAGGGCGCCGCTGCGAAGTTGAAGGTCGCCTTCCAGGGCGAACCGGGCGCCTACAGCGAGCAAGCCGTCCGCAAGCTCCTGGGAAACGAGATCGAAGCGGTCCCGTTTCCCGACTTCGCCTCCATCTGGGAGGCGGTGCGCGAAGGTTCGGTCGACCGCGGCCTCCTGCCGGTAGAAAACTCCCTGGCCGGCACCGGAATCCTCCAGGACAACTGGGATGTCTTTGCCCAGGGCGGCTTCCACGTGGTGGCCGAGGTCATCCTGCAGGTGCGCCACTGTCTGCTCGCCCCCAAAGGCACCAAGCTGCGCGACATCCGCCACGTGCGTTCCCATCCGCAGGCGCTGCAGCAGTGCCGCGGCAGCATCCGTAAGCTCTTGCCCGGCGCCGACGCCCAGGCCTGGTGGGACACCGCCGGCGCCGCCAAGGACCTGATCGAAAAGCCCGAGGCAGGCGTGGCCGTCCTGGCAAGCCGCCTAGCCGGCGAGATCTACGGCCTTGAGGTCCTGCGCGAAGGCATGGAGGACGACCCCAACAACTTCACGCGTTTTCTGCTCGCCTCGCGCGAGCCGCAACCGCCGCCACCCGGGGTCACGCTCAAGACAAGTCTTGTCTTCGCCCTGGACAACGCCGGCCCCGGCAGTCTCTTCCGTGCCCTAGGCTGCTTCGCGCTGCGCGACGTGGATCTCGCCCGCATCGAGTCGCGCCCCATTCCCGGCTCGCCTTGGCGCTACCGCTTCTTCATCGACGTCTTCGGCGGCCGCGACGACCAGCGCCTCGGCCGCGCCCTGGAGCATCTCTCCGAGATGACCTCCGAGCTCTCCATCATCGGCTCCTATCCGGCCTGCGCCGACTGGGTCGAGACCAAGCAGAAAGGCAAGTCCCGTGCGTCCTGATTCCCGCTCTCCCGACCAATTGCGCCCCGTCTCCCTGGAGACGGGATTTGTCAGCCAGGCGGAAGGCTCGGTGCTGGTGCGCTGCGGCAAGACCCGCGTGCTCTGTAACGCCACTCTAGACAAGGACGTGCCCCGCTGGCTCAAGGGCCAAGGGCGCGGCTGGGTCACAGCCGAGTACTCGCTGCTCCCCCGCTCCACCAACACCCGCGTGGACCGCGAGCGCAAGGGCGCCTCGGGCCGCACCCAGGAGATCCAGCGCCTGATCGGGCGCTCGCTGCGCGCCGCCACGAACCTTGAAGCCATGGGCGAACGGCAGATCATCGTCGACTGCGACGTAATCGAGGCCGACGGCGGCACCCGCACGGCGGCCATCACCGGCGGCTTTGTGGCTCTCTCGCTGGCGCTGGAAAAGCTCAAGGCAGAATCTGGCATTCAAAAGCAACTGCTCAAGGGCTGGCTTGCCGCCGTGTCGGTGGGCGTCTCGGACGGCGTTCCCGTGCTGGACCTCTGCTACGAAGAGGACTCCAAAGCCGGCACCGACATGAACGTGGTGGCCTTCGACGCCGACCACCTAGTGGAAGTGCAGGGCACCGCCGAGCACGGCGCCTACTCCCGCAAGGAGCTCGACGC
>DAIPHW010000250.1:0-3161 GCA_036771135.1 Fibrobacterota bacterium
CCCTTGTGGCGCTGCGAAAAGCCGATGTAACGGCGAATCAGGGAGGACACACGACGACTCATAGGGAAGTTCCTTCTGATGGGGGCGGCACATCGCGCCGCGACTCAAACCAATCCAAACGTTTCTTCAGTTCGCGCTCATAACCGCGTTCGACAGGGCTCCAGAATACCATCCCCCGCAGCGCCTCGGGAAGGTGATTTTGTCCCGAATAGCCGTTGGGGCTGTCGTGATCATAAAGATAACCCTGCCCCACCCCACGTTTTTTGTCAAACTTGGTAACCGCATTGAGGAAGGCCTCGGGAACGGGCAGTTGACCGGACTCACGCACAGCCGCGCGGACGGCATCCCAGGCAACCTCCAGGCTGTTGCTCTTGGGTGCTAGCGCCAGATAGACAGCGGCTTCCAGGAGCGCCAGCGAGCATTCGGGAAGTCCCAGATGCTCGCACGCGTCGCGAGCGGCAATGCACAGCGGCAACGCCTGCGGATCGGCAAGACCGATATCTTCGCTCGCCATGCGGATCAGCCGCCGCGCCACGTAGACCGGATCCTCGCCCCCCTCTAGCATACGGGCAAGCCAATAGACGACCGCCTGCGGATCCGAGCCGCGCACCGATTTGTGCAGCGCCGAGATCGCCTGATAGCGACCGTCCCCGGAACGATCGTAGGCCGGCGGACGTCTCTGGGCACAGGCCTCCACGCGCTCGGGTGTCAGATCCTGTCCTTCCGAGAGGGTGGCAGCGCACCATTCCAAAAGGTTCAGGGCAGCCCGCGCATCCCCTTCCGAGAGGGTGAGCAGTCGCTCTAAGGCCTCCGGCTCCAAGGTTTCGCGACGTCCGAGGCCCTGCTCGCTGCTGCTCCAGGCGCGTTCCAGTAACAACGACAGATTCTGTCGCGAAAGGGATTCCAGCCGAAAGACCTGGCAGCGGCTCACCAAAGCTGGATTCAGCGAATAAGACGGATTCTCGGTGGTGGCCCCCACCAGGAGCACCGTGCCCGACTCCACCGCCGGTAGCAGGCCGTCCTGCTGGGCCTTGTTGAAACGATGGATCTCGTCGATGAAGAGCCGCGGAGCGGGCGAGCCGAGCTTGCGCAGGCCTTCAGCTTCGGCCAAGAGCTTGCGAAGCTCCGGGAGCCCCGACTCCACCGCCGAGAGGGTGCGCCAAGGACGACGCGAAAGCCCCTTGAGAAGCCGCGCCACGGTGGTCTTGCCGCAACCGGGAGGCCCCCAAAGGATCACAGAGCCCAAGTGATCCGATTCAGCCCCAATGCGGAAAGGACTTTCGGAAGCAAAGAGCCCAGCATCTCCCAGGAGGTCGGCGAAGCCAGCCGGCCGCATCCGCTCGGCAAGCGGCGCAACCAAGGCGGGGGCGTCCTCCCGAAAGAGGTCGCTCACTCCGGTTCGGACCCCGGAAACAACTCGCCAGTGCCGTGCGAGGCGACCCAGGTGGAGACAAGTTCTTCCTGCTGCGCAAGCGGCATGGCGAAGTTCTCGCGACCGCAAATCTCCATGTGGCGATCGAGATGGAACACCAGCATGCCAGCGCACACCGAAACGTTCAGGCTCTCGGTGAATCCGTGCTGAGGAATGCGGAAAACGAGGTCAGAATGTGTCAAAATGTGCTGCGACGGCCCAAAGAACTCGGTGCCCATGTAGATCGCCGTCTTAGGCTCCATGTCGCACTGATGAAAGGACTTTTCAGCCTTGGAGGAGGCCACAGCAATGCGATAACCTTCCTTGCGCAAATACTCAAGGCAGGCGGAGCGGGTCTCCCAGCGGTGCAGCGTGAGCCACTTGCCGGCACCGCGCAGGATGGCCGGCGAAGCGCGAAACTTGCGGACTTCCTCGATCACATGCACGTCCTGCAGTCCGAAGCACTCGCAGGTGCGCATCACCGCCGAGATGTTGTGAGGATCATTGAAGTCCTCAAGAACGAAGGTGTAATGACGGGTGCGGGCCGCCGCAACGGCGCGCATCCTAGCTAGGCGTTCTTCAGTGGGCATCAAATGTCGTTCTGCGAGGCCGCGATGACCTGCTCGATGGTGGTGAGTTTCTGGATGGCCTTCATGAGACCGTCGCGCCGCAGCGTGACCAGTCCCTTGGTTTTGGCGTAGGCCTTGATGTCGTCGGAGCTCTCGCGGCCGAGGATCATGCTCTTGATGTGGTCGTCAGGGACCAGGAGCTCGAAGATGCCCATGCGCCCCTTGAAGCCCGTGCCGCTGCAGAGCTTGCAGCCCTTGCCTTGGTAGAAGATGGTCCCAGGACGGATGCCGAGCTTGACCAACATCTCGTCGGGGTAGGCCTTGGGTTCAGTACACTTGGGACAAAGGCGACGCACCAAGCGCTGGGCCAACACGCCCTTCACGCAAGAAGCCACCAGGAAGGGCTCGAGCCCCATATCGAGCATGCGGGTGAAAGCGCCTGCCGAGTCGTTGGTATGGAGCGTCGAGAAGACCATGTGGCCGGTCAGGGCCGCTTGGACAGCCATCTCGGCCGTCTCTTTGTCGCGCATTTCTCCCAGCATGATGATGTCGGGATCCTGGCGCAAAATGGCGCGGATGCCGGCGGCAAAGGAGAATCCGGCGGCGTTGTTGATCTGCCCCTGGCTGATCCCGGGAATGTTCATCTCCACCGGATCTTCCATGGTGACGATGTTGACTTCCGGATTGAGCACCTTGCGGATGCAGGAGTAGAGGGTGGAAGATTTGCCAGAACCTGTCGGACCGGTCACCAGCATGATGCCGTCGGGGAGGTTGATGATCTCCTCGAACTGCTTGTACATCGAAGGCAGGAAGCCCATCTTCTCGATGGCGATGCTGTTGGCGTTGGGATCGAGGATACGCATCACGATCTTCTCGCACACGCCGCGGTTGCGCAGCGACACCGGGAAGGAGCTGACGCGCAGGTCCACCTCCTTGCCGTTGTGGCGAATGGTGAAGCGCCCGTCCAGCGGCTTTCGCTTCTCGGCGATGTCCATGCTGGAAAGCACCTTGATGCGCGAGATGATCTGGTTCATCAGCCGCGGCGGGATGTGGTTGCGCTCGATCAGATCGCCGTCTACGCGGTAGCGCAGACGCAAGTGAGTCTCTTGCGGCTCCAGGTGGATGTCGGAGGCGCCCAAAGCAATAGCCTCGTTGACGATCACGTTCACGATCTTGACGAC
>DAIPHW010000251.1:0-1914 GCA_036771135.1 Fibrobacterota bacterium
CCCACCGGCGTGGGCAAGACAGAACTTGGCAAAGCCTTGGCCCAGGCGCTCTTCGACAGCGAAGACGCCCTGGTGCGCATCGACATGAGCGAGTACATGGAAAAGCACTCGGTGAGCCGCCTCTTGGGCGCGCCTCCGGGATACGTGGGCTTCGAGGACGGCGGGCAATTGACGGAATCTGTCCGGCGCCGCCCCTACTCGGTGCTGCTCTTTGACGAAGTGGAGAAAGCCCATCCCGACGTCTTCCACGTGCTCCTGCAGCTTTTGGACGACGGCCGCCTCACCGACGGCCAAGGGCGCACGGTGGACTTCCGCAACACCCTGGTGCTGCTCACCTCGAACCTCCCCAAGGAAGAGCTTCACAACTTCTTCCGGCCCGAGTTCCTGAACCGCCTGGACGAGACGGTGATCTTCGAGGCGCTGGGAAAGGAAGAGCTGCGTCATATCGCCGCCTTGCAGGTGGAGCGGCTGCGCACACGCCTCTCAGAACAGAAATTGTCGCTGGAGCTCACGAACGAGGCATTGGATCGCCTGGCCGAAGTGGGTTGGGATCCGGCCTACGGAGCGCGCCCCCTGAAGCGCGCCGTGGCCAGAGAACTGGAAACTCCCATCGCCCGTCTCCTGCTTTCCGGAAACGCTAAGCCCGGACAGATCATCCAGGTGGGCGTGCGGGAAGGGCTCTTCGTCTTCAAGGCCGCGTAAAGGATCGGGGCGGCAATGGTGCCGCCCCGCAACGCCAGATCGCATTGATGTTGCGGGAAGAAACCCCCAAGCAAAGCGACTGAAACAGCCGCGTCCCAACTTTGCGACTCCACCAAAGGAGTCCTTCATGCGTCCTGTCCAATTGATGTCCCTAGCTATCCTCGGAGCGGCCTGCTTAGGCATTTCCGCCTGCGACAACTCGTCGAATTCCGCGGCCAGCACCCCGATTTCCTCATCGGGAAACTCCGATTCGGCCTCCATCATGGTGGCCTCGGATCTCCATTACTTCAGCCCGAGCCTGATGACCGACACCGGCTCGGCCGCCCTCAAGGCCTACCTGATGGAAGACCGCAAGATGCTGCTGCAGAGCCCGCAACTGCTGCACGCCTTCCTCGACAGCGTGCGGGCCCGCCGCCCCGGCATCCTACTTTTGACCGGCGACCTCACCAAGGACGGCGAGGCACAGAGCCACCAGGACATGGCCGACTCGCTGGCCAAGCTGCGCGGCATGGGCATCAAGGTCTACGTGATTCCCGGCAACCACGACGTGATGAATCCCGAAAGCCAGCAGTACGCAAGCGACGTGGCCACCGCCACGCCTAACGTGACCTCCACCACATTTGCCAAGATCTACGCCGACTGCGGTTTCAACCAGGCCATCGCCCGCGACACGGCATCGCTCTCCTACGTGGTCGAGCCGGTTTCGGGCGTGTGGATCTTGGCCCTGGACGCCTGCCGCTGGAAAGACAACGTGCCCGGCGGCACCGAGACGGTGGGCGGACGCTACCTGCCTCAGACGGTGACCTGGATCAAAGCCCAGCTCGATTCGGCCAAGGCCAAGGGAAAGACCGTGGTAGGCATGATGCACCACGGCATCCTCGAACACTTCACCGGCGAAGCCACGAACGATCTCTCGAAAGACTACGTGGTGGCAGACCACGACAACCTCTCGCAGATGTTCGCCCAGAAGGGCCTACACGTCATGTTCACCGGCCACTTTCATGCCAACGACATTGCCCAGAAAGTCTTCGGAACTGACACCCTAACCGACATCGAGACAGGCTCCTTGGTCACTGCCCCTTCGCCCTTCCGCTACGGTACCTTGGGCTACAACACCCTTTCGGTCAACACTAGCCTCATCCGCAGCGTCCCGGCCGGCACTCCCGGCGTCACCGGCGACTTCCAGACCTGGTCCCACAATTTCCTGATCTC
>DAIPHW010000251.1:2014-3149 GCA_036771135.1 Fibrobacterota bacterium
ACAAGGGCATCTTCGGGCTGCGCTAACTCCGAGACCTCCTGCAAAAGGAAAGGGCGGCTCTCCCGGCTTCGCCGGGAGCCGGGCCACCTGCCAAGCCGCGGCCGAGCCCTAAAGCCACGCCGTGTCTTGGCCCTATCGGGCGGTGTCCCTGCCGCAACAAAGAGCAAGATCGTCCAAGACTTCCACTCCCCTCGGAGGCGAGATTCAAAGGGCACTAAGGAGGTGCCCAATGACAGAAATCGGAAACGAATGCATCCTCGCAAATGGCAAGGACCAACGCGGCGAAGATCTCCCCTGGAATGACCACCCGAAATTTCCCGGAGTCCACATGAAGACGCTGGTGCCCGGATGCGACACCCAGGGGCGCTTCAGTTGCCACCTGATCCGGATCGACCCGGGCATGGCCATCGGGCGGCACATTCACGAGGGATCGTGGGAGCTCCACGAGGTGCTGGAAGGCGCGGGAACGGGGACGCTGCTCGAAGCGCGCCGCGGCTACGCGCCCGGAACGGTGGCGGTGCTACCGCAGGGAGAGCTCCACTCGGTGGAGGCCGGCCCCGAAGGGCTCGTGCTCCTGGCCAAGTTCGTGCCCGCCGCCGGCTAGGTTTCGAGGCGCCCCGGAGAGACGCCCATGGCGCGCCGGAAAACCCGGTTGAAGTGGCTCTGGTCCGAAAAGCCAAGGTCCAGGGCCACTTGCTGGATGGGAATCTCCGAAAGCAGGCGGTCGAGCGAGGCGCGCACGCGCGCCTGCAGTTGCCAGGCGTGCGGCGGCATGCCGGTGCCAGCCCGGAAGAGGCGGTGGAAATAGTAAGGGCTCACCCCGACATGGCCGGAAAGCTCCTCCAGCGAGACGTTCTCGTCTAGAAGCGATAGCAGATAGCGGCAGGCGTCCTCGCACAGCGGCGGAAGCCCAGCGCCGCTGCTGGCCCCTTCCGTGCGGCAGTTTTCCAAGAATTGTCTCAGCTCCTGGCGGAACTCCTCGCCATCCCGCCTCTCAGCGCTCTCGAAGAGGCGCCGCAGCGAAGCTTCCTCCAGAGGACCGGAGCGCGGGCAGACAAAGGCTCCATCCTCCCCAGAGACCTCCCCCAGGAGCTGCGGCGAGACCGAGACCACCAAGTAGTCGTGCCCCTCCGGA
>DAIPHW010000252.1:0-3134 GCA_036771135.1 Fibrobacterota bacterium
AGCATCAAGGAAATCGCCCGCGCCACCGAGTCCTCGCGCGCCACCGGCGAAGAGGCCTTTCAGGCCGCCCAGGAAGCTGCCAGCCTTGTGGAAGAACTGGCCAAGGCCTCCAGCGAGATCGGACAGGTGGTGGAGCTCATCGTGGAAATCTCGGAGCAGACAAAGCTTCTGGCCCTCAACGCCACCATCGAAGCGGCCCGCGCCGGCGAGGCCGGCAAGGGGTTCGCCGTGGTGGCCGGAGAAGTCAAGGAATTGGCCAAGGGCACCGCCGACGCCACTGGCGACATTTCTTCGCGCGTCGCGCGCATGCGACATGCGACCGATTCTGCCGTCGCCCGCATCGGACGCATTCGCGAGGTGATCGGCCAAGTGACCGAAGTGCAGAGCTCCATCTCCACGTCCGTAGAGCAGCAGAGCGCCGCCACCCGCGAGATCACCTCCAACCTTGCCGAGGCGGTCACCGGCATCCGCGAAATTTCCCGCAATGTGGGCGAGGTCGCCAGCGCCGCCCGCACCGTTTCCCAAGACATCGCCGAAGTGCGCGCCACCGGGAACGAACTCAAATCCAAGGCCGGCACTTTGCGCCAGTCTTCCCAGGAACTGAGTTCCTCCATGGAAAGCGTGCGTGGGCAGTTGGGACTTTTCAAGGTGGACTGAAGGAGCAGACTTCCTCGTTTGCACATCGCTCCGCGCCATGGTAGGCTCTTCTGACAGCGTCATAGGAGAGTCTTCATGTTCCGTTTGTTTACGTCCTTATCCATCCGCAAGCAACTTGTGCTTGCCGTGTTGGCAACCTCCTTCATCGTTTTCGGAGGTTTTTTCGGCATCCTAGCCAACCGCATGATTCGGCTTCAGGAAAAGCAACTGCAGGAATGGACCCAGGAGACCACGATTCGCAGCGCGGCCCAAATCCAGGGAAGCTTGCTAGAAAAGCTCGGTGCAACCCGAAGCTTCGCCCATGCCCTGGAAGGTATGGCCTCGCTTCCGGACCAGATCAAACGTCCGGCCATCGACAGTTTGATTCGCGGCCTGCTGGCGACCCCGGGAATTTCGGCCGCCTACGTCAGCTTCGAACCCAACCAATACTACGCCCCAGGAGCTTCCCCAGCGGGAACATGGCCAGGCGCGACCTTCTATCGCAACGCCAAAGGTCAAGTGCTCCCTCAGTCGACAGGCTGGGCCACGGTCATCCAGCCAAGCGACGACTGGTACAACATCTCGCGCACCACCGGGCGCGAGAGCTTCGTCGAACCCTATGCCTACGCCTACGAGGAAAACGACCCGAAGGTGCTCATGACCTCCGTCACCGTACCCATCAAAGTGCACGGCAAGGTCGTCGGCGTGGCCGGAATCGACATTCCGCTGGGAGAATTCCAGAGCATGACGGGAAAGTTCCATCCCTTCCCAAATGCCTATGCCATCCTGCTTTCCAACCAAGGTGCACGACTTGCCCATCCCAAGAAGGAGCTGCTTTCCAAGATCATCGGCGACGACATGGGCAGTCACCAACGGGAGCTGCTCGATTCCATCGCCAAGGGCGGGAGCTTCGTCTACGAGAAGGTGGCCAAGGCCAACGGCCACAAGAGCCGCCTCATCTACGCCCCGGTTTCGCTAGGAGAAACAGGAAAACCTTGGTCGCTGGCCATCGCCTTCCCGATCGATGAGATGCAGGCACCCATCAGGGCCCTTAAGCTCCAAATCGTACTCTTTTCACTCTTGGCCCTCGTGCTTATCGGTCTTGTGCTGTGGGGAATTTCCGGACGTCTGGTGCGTCCCGTTCAAAGGGCCGCCGACATGATGCAAGACATTGGTCACGGCGAAGGCAACCTCACGCTGCGCATGAACGGCACGGGAGCGCAGGAAATCCGGGAGTTGGCCGAGGGTTTCAACCTCTTTGCCGGCAAGACGCGCGACACCATTTCCGAGGTGCTGGCCGAGACCGCACCAGTTGCCCATGCGGCATCCAGCCTCGGCAGCATCTCCGTAGAGCTGGACGCCAGCGCTAGGGTAGCTTCTCAGAAGTCACAAGCAGTAGCCGCCGCTGCGGAACAGATGAGCGCCAATGCCGTAAACGTCTCCGCCGCCGTCGAAGAATCCAGCATTAGCCTGGAGCACGTGGCCGCCGCCGTAGAAGAGATGAACTCCAGCATCCGCGAGATCGCCCGCGGCGCCGAATCCTCTCGCACTACCGGGCAAGAGGCCATGCGCTCGGCTCAAGAAGCGATGCAACTGGTCGAAGAGATGGCCGAAGCTTCCACCGAAATTGGTCGCGTAGTAGAGCTCATCGTGGAAATCTCGGAGCAAACCAAACTGCTAGCACTCAACGCCACCATTGAGGCGGCTCGTGCCGGTGAAGCGGGTAAGGGTTTTGCCGTAGTAGCCGGAGAAGTCAAGGAGCTGGCCAAAGGCACCGCCGATGCTTCGGGAGACATTTCCGCCCGAGTGGAGCGCATGCGGCAAGCTACCAAGACCGTGGTTGAACGCATCTCGGGCATTCGTGCCGTGGTTTCCCAAGTTGCCGACGCCCAGCAGACCATCGCCGCCTCAGTGGAAGAACAGAGCGCCGCTACCCGCGAGATTGCCGGCAACATTGCCCAAGCCGTCACCGGAGTGCGGGAAGCCGCCCAGGGAGTTGGCGAAGTGGCTCAGGCGGCTCGCGAAGTGAGCAGCGACATTGCCCTGGTGCGGCAGACGGGAACCGAACTGGAAGCTCAATCGCACACGCTGCGCAATTCCGCCCAGGAATTGGAGTCCAGCGTATCGCGAGTCAAGGGGCTCTTGGGGCGCTTCAAGGTCTGAGGCTTAAGTCGCCGCCGGAGCAGACACGGTTTTGCAGATTGACTGCCACCATGACTCTGGCTGACATCGAATCGAAGCTCTCCGCCGGGGAGCGCCTGACCCAGGAAGACGCCGTCTTCCTCTTCTCCGAAGCACCCTCCGACTGGCTG
Organism: Fibrobacterota bacterium; assembly: GCA_036771135.1. Taxonomy (GTDB): domain Bacteria; phylum Fibrobacterota; class Fibrobacteria; order UBA5070; family UBA5070; genus JBDKGV01. Next base: position 2,949 of record DAIPHW010000252.1, read on the forward strand.
CGGCAAGCCGCCGACCGTGCACGTCGCAAGCGCCACGGCGAGGCGGCCTTCTATAACCGCAACATCCACTTCGAGCCGACCAACATCTGCGTCTACGCCTGCCGCTTCTGCGCCTTCGCCAGGAAGCTCGGCGATAGCGCAGAAACCGGCGCCTGGGACCACCCCATCGCGGAGCTGGAAGCCACC
>DAIPHW010000253.1:0-3093 GCA_036771135.1 Fibrobacterota bacterium
GATCAGCCAGGAGCGCTCTTCTTTCCGGAATGCGCCCTGCTCCTCTTTTTCGGAATCGCTTGGCTCGTCAAGGCCAACGTGGTGCCGGGCCTCATCGACCCGCCCTCTTCGCTGGAGTCTTCCGTTCGATACCAAGTTCGGCCTGAGTAGCCTTCGCAAGGCGATTGCGCGCCACTAAAGCTTCTTGACATGGCCTGACAAAGGCGCGTTTCGGTTTCTTGTCAGGCGAGCGGCTGGGATGCCTTCGGCCTTTGCCAAAGCCGTGCGGCGCTGACAATGTTACTGATTTGTTGACGATTTCTGGTTTTTCCTCCCTCCAGAACTCTCGCCCCGCTTGCGGGCTGATTGGCATTCTTTGTGCTCGATATGAAATTAATTGCGAATCGATAAAAGTTGGAAGAGGCACTTCCACGAAGAGACGCGTACGAACGCGATCGAAGGGGGAACGCTATGCTGAGCTTTGGTGGAGACACATCCTGCGAAAATGCGATCTGCCGTGCCAAGGTTCTGCCGCTGATGTTCCGGCTGAGCCGGACCATCGCCGAAAGCCAGGGGCTGGAGAATATCCTCGAGGTGGTGCTGGAGATCATGGGTGGCCAGATGGGCATCGTCCGCGGCATGATCAACCTGTACCACTCGCGCACCGGCAAGATCTTCACCCACAAGAGCGTGGGGCTTTCGGAGAACGAGGAGGCGCGCGGCGTCTACGTGCCGGGCGAAGGCATCACCGGCAAGGTGGTCGAGACGGGCAAGGCCATCGTGGTTCCCAAGATCGGCGACGAACCGGGGTTCCTGGATCGCACCCGCAGCCATTCCGCGCCGGCGGACGAAAATCTCTCCTTCCTGTGCGTGCCCATCGCTCGCGGCAAGAAGCTCCTCGGCACCATCAGCGCCGAGCGGTGCTACGAGAACCGCGAGATCCTTTCTCAGGACGCCGAACTGCTCACCACCATCGCCTGCATGATCGCGCCGAGCGTCGAGCTCTACTTGGTGGAGACCGAGGAAAAGGCCTACCTGGAGCAGGAGAACCAGCGGCTGCAGGACGCTCTCAAGGAGCGCTTCCATCCGGCCAACATCATCGGCAACTCCCGTCCCATGCGGGATGTCTACCGGCTGATCGCCAAGATCGCTCCTTCGCGGGCCACCGTTCTCATCCTGGGCGAAAGCGGCGTGGGCAAAGAGCTGGTGGCCAGTGCTCTCCACTACAACAGCCCAGCAGCGAATGGACCCTTCGTGCAGTTCAACTGCGCAGCCCTCCCCGAGAACCTGATCGAATCCGAGCTCTTCGGGCACGAGAAGGGCTCCTTCACCGGCGCCACCGCCGCGCGCAAAGGACGCTTCGAGGAGGCCGACGGCGGCACCATCTTCCTGGACGAGATCGGCGAACTCTCGCTTTCCATGCAGGCAAAACTCCTGCGCGTGCTGCAGGAGAAGAGCTTCGAGCGGGTGGGCGGCAACCAGCCGGTCAAGGTGGACATCCGCATCCTGGCGGCCACCAACCGGGACTTGGCGGCCATGGTGGCGGCGGGGACTTTCCGCGAAGATCTCTACTACCGCCTCTACGTGGTGCCCATCCAAATCCCGCCGCTGCGCGAGCGCGGCAGCGACATCGTGGCGCTGGCCGACCACTTCGTGGCCGAGTACTCGCGCGAGAACGGCAAGGAAGTGAAGCGCATCAGCACGCCGGCGCTAGACATGCTCATGAGCTACCACTGGCCGGGGAACGTGCGCGAGCTGGAAAACGTGGTGGAGCGGGCGGTGCTTCTCTCGGACGACGACGTGATCCACGGCTACCACCTGCCGCCGTCGCTTCAGAGCGCCAAGCTCTCGGGCACCACCTTCAAAGGAAGCCTCGAGTCGAAGCTCGACGCTGTGGAATACGAGATGCTGGTCGAGGCCCTCAAGAACAGCAAGGGCAATATGACGCGGGCGGCCCGGGAACTGGGACTGACCAAGCGCATGATCGGCATTCGCATGAGCAAGTTCAACATCGACTACCGCAGCTTCCGCCGCCACTCGCTCACGGACGGCGAGGCCGTCTTTGCCTGAGGAGAGAACCATGCAAGTCCAAGCCAACCTTAAGGAAACCGAGACGCGTCCCTGCGGGCGCATGCGCGACCATGTCCCAGGGGGGCCCGAGTACTGCGAGACCGCCGAGGGCCGCTGGGCCGGCGTGGTGCGCGAGTACATCGGCAATCTGCGCTACGGCGAGGTGATCCTCACCGTTCACGAGGGCAAGGTGGTGCAGATTGAGCGCTCCGAGAAAGTGCGCTTCTGAGTCCTAAGACGCTGGAGCTGCTTTAGGGAACGATGGTTCGCAACGTCCCCGAAGTCTGCGCGCCGTGCCAGCGCACGATCAGGAGTCCCGCGCGCGGGGCGGTCCAATGGGCGGCTCCGTCCGCAATCGTGGCGCTTCCCAGCAGGGTCCCCTTGGGCGAGAGAAAATCCAGCCGAGTGGCCGCTGGGGCCAAGACCTGCACCTCGCGCCCTCGCGTCGCCAGGCGAGGGACAGAAATTGTCGTCGCGATCTTAGACACGGCGGTGCTGAGGTTGCCGCCTTCGCCCACCACGTCGTCGGCGGGAGTGGCCGCTCCGCTGCAGTTGGAGTTGCAGGCCGCTGGGTAATGGATAGTCCAGGTGCGCCCGTCCATCACGAGCTTGTCGTCGGCGTCGGTGAGGCGCAGCTTGAAGGTGGTGGCACCGGCGTCGGGAAGAATCCACATCTGGCCCATGTCGCTCTGCATGGTGGCGGCCTTCCAGGTTCCATTGACGTATTGCTCCACGCCATGGATGCCGTTGGGCAGGTGAGTCACGAGGATGCGCATGTAGTAGGGCTTGGAATCCACCGAGAAGTAGAAGCGCGGCTCGCCCTGGTAGTTGGGTGCCGTCTCGAAGTTCCAGGAGATCTTGCGGTTGTTGAAGACCTTGGAGTTGACCGTGTAGCTGGTGGCTATGGTGACCGGGGTGCTGTTGGGGGTGGCCAGCGGCACCACCTTGCCATCCAGCTTGAAGGCGGTCAGGTTCGGGGTGTGCAGGTCCAGGTGGTACTTGGCGTCGCGGCACCAGGCGTTGCCGTCGGTGCACTGGTCGAAG
>DAIPHW010000254.1:0-3070 GCA_036771135.1 Fibrobacterota bacterium
AGCGCCACAGGAGAAGCGGCCGCACCGAGAGCCCGGAGCGGTGATGGAAGCGCGCCCCCAGGGAGGTTCCCCACAATGGGGCGACAAGATCTGTCCGCGACTGCGGCCCCCCTAAGACCGGGTCGAGCTGGGCCGAAGCGTCCACGGAAATCCCCGGCACCAGCGCGCGCTCCGCGGCGACCTTAGCCTTCCAGCCCCACAACACGCCGGGAAGGGCAACTTCATCACCGGCGCGCAGAATCCACGGCGCATCGTCGCCCATACCCAGGGTATCGTAGTGGGAGGCAGCGAAGGCGCGCGGGTGGATCACCCACCATGGGGAGGTGGCAAGCGAAAGGCTCCAGGCATCGGAGCGCCGCCTCACGCCAAGGCGCACGGCATAGACCTGCTCCAAAGCCTGGCATTCCATGCGCGCAATTCCTGCCGAGGAGGAGTCGAAGAAACCAGCCACGCCTTCAGGACGATCACTCCACTCCCCCGAAAGCTCCAGCGACGTTTCCCAAGGGCCCGCCAAGCGACGCCAGGCCAAGGTGTCGCGCAGCAGATAGAAGTTCCCGGCCTGATGGTATCCGCTCCAACTCCAGTCCCCAAGGCTCACCCGAAGCTGAGCCCACAGCTCCGCCGAGACGCCTGTGGGGGGGTGCCATGCCGCACTTCCATGACGCCTAAGGTCGGTGTAGGCGATTCCCGCCCGTCCTCCCAGCGTTGAATCTCCTGCTCCCGCCGAGATCCGCCCCTGCGTTTCGAGAAGATCCCCGTTGGCGGTATCGGCGCGTTCGAACCATCCCTCGGCATGTTCCCACGAGAAGCGTCCCCACGTGAGCGCCGCACGCGCAGTGGTGGCACGCCAGCCTTCAAGCATCCCGGCGGCAGGCGTCGGAAGCCAGATCCAGCCCGTGCGCCAGGCTCCCGAAAGCGGCACCGAGCCGCCGTCCAGGGCACCGCCGACGAAGGACTGGTCGGGCATGTTCTCGCCGAAGAAGGCCCGCCGCCTCGTCGGAGACGTCACATTTTCGATGTCGGGATTGCCGCAAAGTGCGCGTCGCAATCCCATGGTGCCATCGCTGAAATGGTCGGACTGGTCGAAGTAGAGGCTCGCCCGCGCTCCTGCGACCCGCGGCGTGGCGAGATTGAAGAGCATCTCGGGCGTGCGGTTCTGGGCATCAATGGCGTCAATCTCGCGGAAGAGCTCGTCGCCCACCTCGTTGCCAAAACTCCCGCGCAAAGTGCTGTCCAGCGGCGGCGGATCTAAAACCACCACGCGGCGCCCCATCCAGAGCCATTCCCCGGGCAGCGCCGGAGCAGCGTCATCGCTCTTCGGCCGCGGATCCCAGAAGTCGCGATGCAAGATCACGGGCATCGACTGCACGGCGACAAAGGAAGGATCCGTCGCCTTGGTCAAAAGCACGGGCGATTCGGCCCAGGGGAGTTCTACCCCACAAAGCGCAAGCAGTGCGGCGAGAATCACCACGCCCTCCGCGCCAGCGAGAGACCGGCCCAGGCAAACGCCGAAACATGTGGCCGCGTGAAGACCTCGTCCCACTGCCCTTCCAGACGAACGGTCCAGGGACCATGGCGCCACACCGGCACGGCAGTACGGAAGGTTATGCCAAATTCTGTCTCGCCACCGTCGATCTGACGCGGCACGGCCGGATCGGGATGGGTACTTGCCACCCGGACGAGCGCAAGCGAGACGCCCGGTTCCACGGGGAGGCAGGCAGGATGCCAGTCAAAGCCGGCGCCGCCGTAAAGGAAGCTCTCCGAGACGTCGCCAGAAAGGTGCGCATACGCAAGATCAGCCCGCGAGAACACCGTTCCCCAATGCGCCATGGTGAGTGAAGCACCACCTCGCAGCGTCGGATCGTAATGACGTGAAAGGCTCCCTAGTGGCCAAAGTCCGCCAGCTCGCACCGCCAGCTCTCCCGAAGAGAAAGGGATAGTATCGGCAGCAGCGCCAAAGAGCAACAAGAGAAACCACAGCACCGCATCCAAGGTAGCTTCGGCAATGGAGAGATGGGAATTCTATCCTTCCAGAGATATTCATAAGGAGTCGTTGTGAACGATCCATCCCAACTGATCCGAAACATACCGGATTGGCCGAAGCCCGGCATCCAGTTCAAGGACATCACCCCACTCCTGGCCGATGCCGCAGGCCTCAAATGGGCCATCACCTCGCTCTGCGAACCGTGGCGGAAATCGCAGGTCGACCTGGTGCTGGGAATCGATGCCCGTGGCTTCCTGTTTTCCTCGGCGGTGGCCCTGGAACTCGGTGCCGGCTGCATCGTGGCTCGCAAGCCCGGAAAGCTCCCCGCCGCGACCATTCGCGAAAGCTTTTCGCTGGAGTACGGCGAAGACGCCCTGGAACTCCATGCCGACGCCGTGCGTCCTGGGCAGCGCGTGCTGCTGGTGGACGACCTCTTGGCCACCGGCGGTACCATGTCGGCCGCCAAGCGACTGGTGGAGAGGCTCGGCGGCACCGTCCTTGGCTGCTCCTTCCTGATTGAACTCACCTTCCTTTCCGGACGCTCCCGGCTGGAGACGTCCGTCCATTCCCTCATCCAATACGCAACGGAGGCTCCCTGATGGATTTTTCAGATGACCGCTTCATGAGTAAGAACATGTCCATGGCCAAGGCCTTCGAGGAGGACAAGCGCAACGCCAAGGCCAAGACGGTGGTGCGCTCCGAGTTCGGCGCCGACGCCAAGGAAGAGTCCGCCTCCTGCTACAGCTGCAAGACGCGCCACAAGTGCGACACCTTCCGCCGCTGGCGCACCGGAGGCACCACTGGGGTGGTCTCGGTAGCCGCCGACCAGCACTACTGGTGCGAGAAGTACATCCAGGATCCAGTGGGCAAGGTCAACAACGTCTCCACCAAGCAGGTGAACAGCATGCTGCGCAGCGCCCGCAAGGGACGACTGTAACAAGTCCTGTAGAGCCAGTCACCTCGCTGCGCTCGGAGATGTGGTGCCGCTTCGCACGCCTCACCCCGACCACCTAAGGTGGCCACCCCTCTCCGACAAGCGGCGAGGGGTTAGCACCCAAGAGCTACGCTGACGCGGCTTCACCGTTG
>DAIPHW010000255.1:0-2992 GCA_036771135.1 Fibrobacterota bacterium
CCCACCAATTGGCGTGGATGCGGTTGCGCTCGATGAGATGCCCCCCCATGGTGCCGCAAGCTGTCCACGGTTTGGCTCCGACATCGGCCGTGGTGAGCAGGTTGGACCAGGCCTGGCACGAGGGATTGCGATTGTTGATGTACACTGCCGACCAGAAGTGGAGGATCTCGCAGTTGCGGATGTCGACGGCAAGGCTCCGGAGCAGACTGACGCCGAGCGAACCGAAGAAGAGATAATACTTGCCATCCCAGATGGAATCGTTCCAGAAGCAGGCAGACTTTCGTCCGTCCAACGTCAGGCCTTCAAGCACGACGCGCTTTGAATTCTTGATCATGACCATACCGTTGTGCTGGTAGCCGGTGGTCGAGTAGTCAACGGACAGATCGGTTGCCGTGCCGACCCCGGACTTGTATGCGTAGGGCCACATCAACCAGCCCTTGGGAAGCTTCGGGCGTCCGCCGCCCGTCGGAGGGACGAGACGGAACACCGCCGCGATCTTCGCCGAGTCCGGAGTCAGGAGGGAGTCGTCCCAGATGAGGACGGGTCGAGTCGCTCCGGTGCCAACAATCTTCAGATTATCCTTGCCTTCGATCCAAAGCCGGTTCGAAAGCGGATAGACCGGATCGGGAAGTTCGAGGACGCAACCTTCCGCAGGGCAAGCGTCGATGGCAGCCTGGAGACGCGCAGTAGCACCTGCTCCGCCAGCGATTTGCGACGTCGCGCCAGACAGAGCGGAAAGCATCAACAGGAGTTGGCAAATCATAGCGATGTTCCTCGGGGAAGAAGAAAGGCATCCATGAAGACAAGTGCGCGATCACACCTCGGACGTCTGTCCGCAAATATATCACCGCGCCCCGCTTCTTGGCACCTCTGCACGGCTTTGCAAGCAAAGCCCACAGCATCTCAACCGCAGCGTGAAGAATGAAACGCTTTCCCGCTCAGCCGATGTCGAGGATCTCGCGCGCTTTCTCAAAGGCCGGGATGAGCCCTCCCGAGGCCTCCAAGCAGAGGATGCCGCGTTTTTCCAGCCGCTCGCGCGGATGCGGGCCGGCCTTTTCAGTGAGGACGGCCTGACAGTCGGAAAGAAGCTCGGCCACCGGATCAAAGTCGCCTTCGCGCGGCGTGTCGGGGCGCGGGCGCGCCTCCAGGAAGCGCGCTTCTCCCGGGCCGATCTCGAAGATCAGGAAGCGCGCGGCGCGTCCAAAGTGCTGATCCACCGCCGTACCGCGGCTTGAGGTGACGGCTACCCGGACAAGCTCAGCCAACGGATGCCTCCTTGGCCGGCAGGTTCGTGCGGCGCTCCTCGTAAAGATCCCACTGGATGTCGCGCGAGCGCAGCGCCCGTTCCCAGTCGTTGCCGATGATCTCCAGGAGGTTCACCATGCCGTCGTAGCCGAAGTAGGCGCGGTCCACGTAGACGTCGCGGTTGGTCGGGGTGAAGGCGTCGAAGGCGATGCGGATGCCTTCTTCCTTGGCCATGTAGGTCTCCCAGGCCGATCCGAGCACGGCATCCACCGGGATATCCTTGAGCACCTGCTGGATCTTGTAGCCGTCGGCTCCGAAGACAATTTTCGGAGAAATTCCGAGATCGGCGCATTCCTTCTCCAGAAGCGCCCGCGCCTCCTTGGACTTGGAGCGCACCAGCACAGCCTCGGGGATCATCTCAAGCTCCTGGAAGAGCATGCGAAGCGAACTGATGGCGAAGGTGGCGTCTCCCGAAACCGCCACCCGGCAGTTGCGGTAGCGCGGGATCATCATGAGGGCGCGGCGGCGCAGGATGTCGGCCACCTTCTCCTCGCCGTTTGTGATCATGAAGTCGGCCAACCCCTCGGCGCCGAAGTGGGACGCCAGCGCCTTGAGCCAGCGCGAGGTGTTGCCCAGGCCCACCGGCAGCGGGATGTCCGAGAGGATGAGCGGCACGCTGTGGAGTCGCTCGAACTTCTTGGCAAAGCCGTAGCCGGCGTCGTGGCTCAAAAGGATGTTGGCCGAGGCCTCGCCGGCCTTGTCGAGTTCGGCCAGGGTGGTGTCGCGCACGATGCGGCTCACCACCTTGATGCCAAATTCCTCCAAAAGCCCCTGGATCCAGTCGAGGTCGGCCCACCAGGTGGGATTGACGCTTGCGTGCGGGGCGATCAGGTTCACGCTGTTGGGAATTTTCGTCTCGGACTTCTTCACGAAGGGAAGCAGCGCCTCAAGTCCCATCTCTATGCCGGCGTAGGCGTCGCCTCGAAAACCGCCGGCGGTGACCGGAATGAGCTTTCCCTTGATCTCGGGCTGCAGGTTACGACAGATTCCGTCCAGATCTTCTCCGATGATATCGGCCGCGCAGGTGCCCACTACGAAGAGCACTGGATTGCCGAACTTGGCGTCCGACTGGCGGATCAGGTCCTCGAGTTTGCGCGTGGCGCCCATCACGATGTCGCTCTCGAAAAGCCGCGTGCAGGCGATCTTCCGCTTGGTGAAATCCACCTCGTGCTGGTCGAAGGCCGCGGCCACGGTGGCGGCGCAGCCCTGCGGCGAGTGGATGACCACAGTGGCGCCGCGGATGCCGGCAAACACCGAGGCGGCCCCTTCCAGGGCGCAGCCGACCAGAGGATCGCTCGAGTGGGCGCAGTTTTCAAACGTCAGTTCATCATGCATTGTCCCCTCCTTCGGGCGCTGGCGTACACGGTGCAGTCGGGCAAGTCCTGCGCGAGCTTAGGGGTGAGCGAGGCGCCCGTGGAAAGCCCAGCCCCGTGCGGGAAGACCATGCGGCGGGCAAGCGAACTGCGGCCTCGGAAGGCGTACTTGAGCGATGTGATGATGCACTGCGCCACCTTGAGAGCACCGCGGTAGCCGAAGCGCGGGCGGTTGAGGATGGCGTTGAGGTCCACCAGGGGAATGTGCGGGAAGGCCAAGGATGATCCGAAATAGACCGTCTGCATGGGATCGAGTTCTCCCAGGAAGGCGAGCATCTCGGCCTCGGTCTCCTTCATGGACTCGTACTTGCCCA
>DAIPHW010000256.1:0-2968 GCA_036771135.1 Fibrobacterota bacterium
CACTTGCGGATTTGGGCGCAAACACCTACTTTCTTGACCGTATCACTCTTCTGGGAGTCAAGCACTATGCGTAAGATTCTTTTCCCTCTGCTCGCTCTGTGTGGCATGGCCTCCGCCATGTACCAGTATGACGACTATCCCGTCGGCGATTACGAGTATCGTCATGACCGCATCGCCATCTCGCCCCTGAAGCTCGTGGGCGGCATTGACCCCGACAAGATCTACAAGGGGCCACAGTCCCACTTCGACGGTCTGCCCGGCATTGATATCATCTCCATTCATTATGAACATGTGACTGGTGCCCAAGGATCTTTTGGTTTTGGACCTACCGTTTCGGTCTATCCTGTAGACATTGGCGGCGACAAGTCCTTCACAGCGGTCTCGGGAGGCGGTTTCTTTCGTTACTACTCGGGTATCGCTTCAGCTACTTACTTTCAGCTCTCGGCAGAATACATGTATGGCAGTGGTGCCAAGTTCAACCGCGGTACGATTGATGCCGAAAAATCCAAATCGGTAGATTTTTCCGGTCCCCAGGTTTCGCCAGCGGTGGGATACAGCTTCCTGATCCAGAAAAAGTGGTTCGTCAACGTTCAGGTGGGTTACACCCTGGGCATCTACAACACCAAGTACGATGGCGGTTTTGCTTTCGATAACAGCAAAGCTGACAACAAGACAGAAGCGGAAGTTAAGGCTGATCCCAGCCTTCAAACCGAATCCAAAGGTTACTACAAGGACGGCTGGCGGTTTGGAAGTTTCCTGAACAGCGCCGTAGAACTAGGCTTCGCCTTCTGAGCAGGTTGCAAACCTTGGATTTTAAGACGCCTACTGGAGTTTCCGGCAGGCGTTTTTCTTCCCAGCCCCAATCCAACTCTATGTTGGTGGGGCACAGTCGCGCCCTTCAGGAGCTGCGCGAGACCATCGAACTGATTGGTCCTTCGCAAGCCTGCGTGCTAATTCTCGGCGAATCGGGAACAGGCAAGGAACTCGCTGCTCGTTCGATCCACGAGGCATCGGGGCGATCCGGTCCCTTCGTGGCGGTGAACTGCGGAGCCTTGGCTGGCGGACTCATCGAGTCGGAGCTCTTCGGTCACGAACGGGGCGCCTTTACGGGGGCGCATGCCGCGCGCGACGGGCGGGTGCGCCAGGCCGACGGCGGCACGCTTTTCCTGGACGAGATCGGCGACATGCCTTTGGATGCCCAAGTGCGCCTGCTGCGGGTGCTGGAAGAACGCCGGGTGGAACCGCTGGGAAGCCACGGAAGCGTTTCGGTGGATATCCGCGTGCTGGCGGCCACCCATCGCGACCTGCGGGCTCTGGTGACCAAGGGGCTCTTTCGCGAAGACCTCTTTTTTCGGCTGGACGTGCTTCCCTTGCAATTGCCGGCGCTGCGCCATCACCCCGAAGATATCCTTGAGATCGCCGAGGTCTTCCTGCAGCGCTACGCTTCTGGACGTGAACTGCATTTTTCCCCAGAAGCTTGCTGGGCGCTTGAGCGTTACGCATGGCCGGGAAACGTCCGTGAACTGCGCAATGTGGTGGAACGGGCCTCTGTGCTGTGCCGCGAAGGGGGTGTCGAACCGTCTCATTTGAGACTTCCGCATGCCTTGGCTTCGCGAGTTCGGGACACCGCCGCCAAAGATTCCTTGGTGTTGCCACCAGTGCCCTACGGACTTTCCTTTCGCGAGGCCAAGGCCTTTGTGTTGGAGGCGTTCGAACGTCCTTTCGTGCTGGGGCGCTTTGATGCCTGCGGGCGCAACATCTCGCGCACCGCTCAGTCTTTGAGCATGCACCGACAGAGTCTGCAGCAGAAGCTGCGCTGTCTGGGTCATCGCACGAATGGGGAAATGCCGTGAATTCAAGCCATGAAAGCCTCATCAAGGTCCGTTTCTCCGAGACCGACGCCATGCGCTTCGTTTATTACGCCAACCACTTCGTCTACTACGAGGTGGCGCGCACTGAGTGGATGGAGGCGCGCGGCTTCCCTTACCACCAGATGGAAGAAGAGGGCTACGGCGTCCCGGTTCTGGAGGCTCACTGCGTCTACAAGAAGCCGGCGCGCTACGGCGATGTGCTGTGGATTCGCTCCACTCTGTCGCAGGTGGACGGCTTGCGGCTGCGCTTCGACTACGAGACCCGTCGCGGTAGCGCCGACGGCCAGCTTCTCGACACCGGCTGGACACTCCACGTCTGCATGGATCGCTCCGGGCGTCCTCGCCGACCTCCTGAAAAGCTCCTCGCCATGATGGCGACTTGATGCGCAAATTCTGCATCTTCGTGGCCACCACCATCTTGAGTTGGGTCGGGTGGGCTGTCGGGGAAAAAATCGGCATCGGCACGGCTATGGCTGGAAGTGTGGTGGGTGGTGCCCTTGGCGTTTATGTCGGTTGGCGTATCCACCGGGATCTGCTTTCTTGAAGCTCTCGTGGCGAGAGGGAGGAGTGGGCGTGCAAAGGTTCTGGAAATTGCTGAAAAACGAGGCGTTACTGCTCTTGCGGACTTTTTTTGAAAGTCTGCGTGCTGTCGCCGCTTCGGGGGCTTTTGATCGGGCTGCGGCCATTTCCTACTACGCGGTATTGGCTGTCTTTCCCTTCATCCTTATCGTGGTCTTGGTGGGGGGGCGAGTGCTGCGCAACCCGGCTTTGGCCGGCAAAGCCATCGAGTTCCTCTCCCAGCGCATCCCGGTGGCTGGTGATTTCCTGGCCAACAATTTGACGACCTTGCAAAAGGCCGCTGGAGGTTTGGGGACGCTCTCGGCCTTAGGGCTCTTATGGTCTGCCATGGGCCTCTTTTCGGCGTTACGCAATGGCATGGATGATGTCTGCGGGACGCCGCGCAAGAGCTTCCTGAAAGGACACTGGTACAGTCTCGCGGCGGTCTTTTTGGCTGCCGTAGGGCTTATCGTCCTCTTAGGGGTGTCCACTTTGCTTGGCCTTTTCGGAAGCCTTGAGGCGGTGCAGTGGCTCGATGC
>DAIPHW010000257.1:0-2967 GCA_036771135.1 Fibrobacterota bacterium
GCTGCAGATGCATCAGGACAAGTTCTGCCTTAAGGCGGATCTGGCTTGCCGGAAGCAGCGTTCCGTCGTGGCATTGCCTGAGCTCGGGCGCGAACATCTCGGGACCGGAGAGCGCACGTGCTCCGCTGTCGAAGTTTTTCTGGTCGCCGCTGGCAAAACCTTCCAGGATCTGGTTGGTGGCAAGCAGCCGTCGCGCCAGCAAGGGGGACTGGGCGGCCTCGGCGAAAGGCACTTGGCCAGGGAAGCGCCAATTTCCGCGGTTCCCGAGCGGCCCTGGCAGCCAACGCAGATCGGATCCGGAAGCTGCAGCGGCAAAGTGCTCCAGGCGCTGCAAAAGTTCTTCAGCGGCCTCTTCGCTTGGCAAAAGGCGCTTTCCGTCCTGGCGCTTCCGGCGCGCCGATGACAGGATCTGTCCCAATCTGGGGCTTTCTGAAAGCTCGTGGAAGCTCGCGTAGGAGCCTTCGGGCGGAAGTCCCAGTTCTTGGCGCAATAGGCGGTGGGAAATGCGGATCACCGGCCTTTCTGACATTTCTTGTCCATGGAGGGCAATCTGCAGATAGCTCGAGAGCGGGTCGAGGCCATCCAGGCTCTCGCGCCCGTGGATCAGCTCCACGGCCTCACGGGCTACGGCCTCAAGAGGACGCACGCGACCGCCGTCCAGCACCGGGATACCGCGGGCAGCGGAAGGGTCTAGCGCATGCCCCTGCGGAGAGGCCATGGCACCCGGAAAGAAGGACAATGCCAAGAGAAGAAGGAGGCTAGGCATGGGGGACTTTTCCGTTGTGGCGATTCAACCAAAAATGGCCTGCGATTCCCAGCATCGTGATCAGGGCTCCCAGGTATTTCAGAAAGCGTCCAGGATCGCGCGCCACGACCAGGAAGCTGCGAGCTGGCTTTCCCGGAAGGCGTTCATAGCCCGACTGGTAAATGGCGTAGCCTTCGTAGCGCAGTGGTCTGTTCATGGAGACGCTTGCCGTCTCCAAAAGGCGCCCGCGCTCGTCGAGCAGCGCCAGCTGCGAGCGATAGCCGGCGGTCTGTGTCGAGGCTGGGTCGAGCTCTAGGTCGAAGCGCTGCAAGGATATCGCGAAGGGAAGCCGTACCCGACCGCCGAATTCGCGCAGCATCTCGTTTCCTGTACTGCCTTCCGAAAGTGCGATTCCTCCTTCCGTCCCTAAGGCCGTGGTGAGGACGGCTCCGACAAGAATCGTCAATATGCCCGCGTGGGTCGCCGCGAAGCCGTATTGCCGCGGCCGCAGCGGAATCCGCACCAAGAGCGACGCCAGCACATTGAGGAAGAGTGCACCCAGGAGCAGGTGGAACCAGAAGGAGCGGTAGACTAGTGCCTTCGCTGCAGCGCTTCCCAACCGCGCTTCGACAAAGCTTCCTGCGGCAAGAGCAAGGATCAGGATCGCCAGGACCGCCACGGCCAGTCGCAGGGAGGCGAGGAGCCGGATCGGGGGAGAATTCTTCCACGTCATGGAATGCAGTCTACCAAAACAGCGGCATCATGACCCCGTTGCGCTGGTGCCTAGATTTCTTGGTACGTTGGAGCCATGGAACTGACTCTCACTACGCCGGCTCTGCTCTTTCCGGCCATCTCGTTGCTCTTCCTCTCCTACAACGGACGTTTTCTGACGCTTTCCACTCTGGTGCGCAGTCTGCATGCCGAGTACAAGAAATGCGGTGACCCCGACATCCTGGGGCAGTTGCAGAATCTGTCGCAGCGGCTCAAACTCATCCGTTGGATGCAATGGTTGGGCTTGGCCGCTTTCGTGGGCGCCGCCGCCACCATGCTCTTCCTCTACATGAAGTTCTGGTGGTTAGCGCACGCCGCCTTCGGCATCTGCCAGATCCTCCTGATCGGCTCCCTGTGCGTCTCGCTGTGGGAGATCCACATCTCCATCAACGCTCTCAGGATCCTGATCCAGGACGTGACCAAGATCTAAGCGGCTATTCTTCGAGGCTCTTGGGATGCTGGATCAGGAAGAGCAGCTTCCAGGTGGCTATCGGCCGTTCTGCCCACAGGAGCCATAGGCTCATGGCGAAGAACCACAGATCACGTAGGATGGTGTGCCACGAAGCGGCGGCGCCGTGACCGCCCTGGCTGAAGCAGCCGCATTCAAAGTCGATGCCGCGCGCCAACCCCTGGCTGATGGCGATCAGGAAGCACACGTAAAGCAGGTTCACGATGACCGTGGCTTCGCGCGACCAGATGCCCAACAGGATGAGCGCGCCGGCGTAGAATTCTACCCAGGGAAGCCACAGGGCCCAGATGTTGATCAGAGCTTGCGGCAGCATGTGGTAGTTCCAGACGGAATCGGCAAAGCCGCCTGAATGCAAGATCTTGTCGATGGGCGCGTAGATGAAGATGCCGCCGGTGAAGACGCGCAAGAGAAAAAGAACTACGGGGTGGCGCAACAGGGCGTTCATCGTTCGATCTCCAGTTTGGCGTCGCGCCATTCGACCCAGCCTCCGAAGAAGCAATGAATGAAGCGATATCCCTTTTCCTTGAGGCGGCGCGAGACTTCCTCGCTGGCGCGGCATTCGACCCCGTCGCAATACACCACCAGCGGGCGGTCCTTGGGAACCTTGGCGGCAAAGGTTGCATAGAGGCTGTCGAAGTCCTCTTCCGGCAGGCTCACGGCGCGGGGGATGTGGCCGCGCTTGAACACCGAGTTCGGGCGGGCGTCCACAAACAGGAAGTTGGTGTCCTGGTGCAGCGTCTTGGCGGTGTCCAGGTGCAGTGGGGTGATGCCTTCCTTCAGGATGAGGGCTGCCTGGGAAGGACGCACCACTGGGATGGAATCGGGGCGCAGGGAATTTACGGCCATGGCCGTCCCGAAGGCTCCCACGATGATGATGGCAATGTGTAGGAGGAATTTTTTCATTGCGAATACCCGGTGACTCGCAGGCGCAGAATGCGCTGCGATGTGTTGGTGAATTCTAGTTCCACTTCGTCGGAGAGAT
>DAIPHW010000258.1:0-2960 GCA_036771135.1 Fibrobacterota bacterium
GTTAGCACAAGAATTGGGCGTGGATCCGGCACAAGAGGTTTGGACCGGGGGCGAGGCGCGAATGAATGGAGAATGTGCCGCTCACAAGGTCCTGGATCTTGTGGGCGATTTGGCACTTTGGCTGGGCTTCCTGCCATGCATCGAGATTGAGATGCGCAATGTCGGCCATGCCCAGTTCCATGCCCTAGGGCGGCGCCTGCTGAGTTTGAGTTAGAGGTCTGGGCGGCCGGTTTCGGCGCGTTTGTGAGCGGCCGCACGCTTGTCCCGCAAGAATGCGTTGTAGTCGCTGGAAAAGTCGTGGCGGCGGCTACCGTCATCACGAGCCACGAAATAGAGTAGTCCTTGGGCGGTGTCGGGATGAAGGGCAGCTTCCAGTGCTTGGCGACCAGGATTAGAAATGGGGCCTGGAGGCAGGCCTTCAAACTTTCGGGTGTTATAAGGGGAGTTGCTGGCAAGCTCCGAGACGGTGAGGCTTCCGGTGAACTTGCGCAGGGCATAGCGTACCGTTGGATCTGCTCCCAAGGTCATGTTGACATGCAAACGCTTGTAGAAGACGCCGGCGATGCGCGGGCACTCCGAGCGGTCGGCGGCTTCGCGCTCAACGATGCTGGCAAGCGTCAGCACTCCCTTGGCGCCCAGTTCGCGGAAACTTGCGGAATGCGTGGTGTCGAGTCCCGCCCACACCGAACGGAAATGATGAACCATGGTGCGGGCGATTTCTTCGTTCGATTCGGAGCCGTCGAAGAGGTAGGTATCGGGAAAGAGGTAGCCCTCTAGGCGCTTGGTCGGAAGGCCCAATCGCTTGGCGGTGGCGGAGTCTTCGCAGAGCTTGGCAAAGGGAAGGCTATCGGAAAGTTGAGCGCGCTCCAGGATGCCGGCGACATCCCAGCAGGTCCGGCCTTCGGGAACCGAGATCTTGAACGGAACCGGTTTGCGGTAGAGCGCTTGGACGACATTCCAGATGGAGGCGTTGGCCGGAAGAGCTCGGCGGCCAGGGCGCAGTTCGCGATCCAGACCTCGCAAACGAGCCAGAGCACGAAAGGCTCGCTTGTTGTGAATGACCCCCTGGGATTCCAAACGGGTGGCGACAGAGCGGAAAGTTTCGCCTCGAGCCACACGCACATTGGTGGCCTTGCCTGGGCCTTGCGGGGTGAAGAAGATTCCCAGAAGAATGGCGATCAAGAGGGCAAAAAGAACCAGCAGAGAGATTCCAACACGACGCATGCTGGAGAATGCTAGCAATCCTTATTCGGATCGTCCTTTTGAAAGGCGATCCATGTAATTTTTCAGGCCATGCTTATTGCTTATCTGATCTTGGGCGTTGGTGCCGGCGTACTTTCGGGACTTTTCGGAATCGGTGGTGGCATTCTTATTGTTCCGGTTCTCATCACCGTATTTGGCATGGACGTGCTGCATGCCAGCGCTACCTCGCTTGCGGCACTTTTGCTGCCGGTGGGTATCCTCGGTGTGGTGGGGTATTACAAGGCAGGGCTCATCCAGTGGCGCAGTTCGGCCTGGATTTCAGCTGGGCTTCTCTGTGGATCTGCGCTTGGGGCCTTACTTGCGGTGCATGCTCCGACGGCGATCCTGGAGCGAAGTTATGCAGCCTTTCTCTGCTACAGCGGTCTGAATTACCTGGGAGTTTTCAAGCTTTTGAAGCGCGGGCCTGTCGTCGAGCAGGAACGTCGAGAAGGATCTATTGCAGCGTTCCTCGTGGTCGGCTTTGCTGCCGGCATCATCGCTGGGCTTTTCGGCAAAGGGGGCGGGATCGTAGTGGTCCCCATGCTCATGGGGATCTTCCACTATAAGCCCAAGGAAGCTACGGGGACCTCGCTGGCGGCTTTGCAGCTTCCGGTGGGATTGCCGGGCGTGCTGGTCTATGCCAGGCACGGCGATCTAAATCTGGGAAATGTCGGCTGGATCGTGGGCGGTCTGGTGGTGGGAACCTTTTTTGGTACCAAGCTCGCCATCGGTCTGAAGCCTGCCCTCTTCAAGAATGCCTACGGCATCTTCCTGCTGGGCGTGGCGCTGTTCCTGCTGTTGCGCTAATCGGCAAGCAGCAGCTTGTGGATGGCGGTGGTGTCGGAACCGCCGGATTCTACGCTGGTGACGATGTTGCCGCCGCGATCCTTGGACTTGTAGAGCCAGTGGTCGGCATCGGCGATCAGGTCGCTGGCTTCCTGGCCTTCTTGAGGGTGCAAGGTGGAGACGCCAAAGCTCACGGTGGCGATACCATGAATATTTTGGGGATGGGCGACTTGCAGTTGTTCCAAGGCGCGGCGCATACGGTCGGCGACCAAGAGGGCACCCGCAAGACCAGTATCTGGAAGGATACAAGCGAACTCTTCGCCGCCATAGCGGGCTAGCAGATCGGCTGGCCGATGAGGGACCTCTTGAAATGCTTGACTGGCGCGGCGCAATAAATCATCGCCAGCCAGATGCCCCTGATTGTCGTTAAAGAGCTTGAAGCGATCCAGATCGCCCATGACGAGCGAGATAGGGGCACCGATATGAACTGCCCGTTGCCATTCGGCCTCCAAATGGGTATCGAAGCGACGGCGGTTGGCTAGGCTCGTAAGCCCGTCCAGATGGGCCAATTGCTCGAAAAAATCCCGGTGGCGCTTCAGCTCCAAATGATTGAAGATGCGGGAACGGACAATGGATGGGTGGATGGGCTTGGTGATGTAGTCGATGGCACCGGCTTCCAGGCCGCGCGCTTCATTTTCTTCGCTATCGGCGCCGGTGAGGAAGATGGTCAAGGCGCGCTGGGTACGCGGCTCCTCGCGCAGGATCCGCAGCACTTCCCAACCGGAGATGTCGGGCAGTCCAACGTCCAATAGGACCAGATCTGGTGCTTCCCAAGAAGCGATGCGCAGACCTTCCAATCCATTCTGGCAAGCAAGCAGCTCCACGTCGGGAAGAATCTGGGAAAGCAGTTCAATCTCCATGGGCTCGTCTTC
>DAIPHW010000259.1:0-2938 GCA_036771135.1 Fibrobacterota bacterium
GCCAGCAGATGGCTTCCGGCCGGGCCGCCGTAGATCCCGAACTCATGCTGAACGCACAGCACCTCGGCGTTCTCAAAATTCAGGAAGTCTGCCGCTCGGCGGTAGGAATCAAGATCCTTTTCGGCGATCTCGAGGCGCACGCGGGGCGGATAGTCGTAGCCTTCAGGGCGGTCATTCACCGCTGCAGCGAAGCACTGCGACCGGGGGACCTCCCGCGCCACCGCCTCGCAAAGGTCGTGGGTGAAGGTGGCGATGCCGCAGCGCCGAGGGTCGTATCCCCCCAGGAAAGCGATGCGCCCCGGCAGGGCGATGTCGCTCAAGACGGGAGTTTCAAGGGCGACGATTTGGTCATGTAGGGGATATAGTCCACGCTTCGGCGCGCGCACCGGAACATTTTGGGGTTTTTCCAGGAGCCCCGCGCACTGCGCGGAGCTCCTCCGGAAAGTCTCAAGCCGCCTTGCGCTGCTCTTCTCCGAGTCCAGCATCCATCAGCGTAGCCATCTCCCCGACGGACAGAACCTGTCGCACGTCCAATACAACCAGGAAGTGTCCGCCCAGGTCCAGAATTCCCTCGATGAAGTCCTGGCGCAGGTCGGTCCCGAAGGAAGGGCGCGCTTCCAGGCAGGAGCGGTCCACCTCCACCACTTCATTCACGGTATCGACCATCACGCCGAGACTCGAGGCCTCGCCATTTTGTTCGATCTCCACGATCACCACGCAGGTGCGCTTAGAAAACTCGGTCTGGCCGTGCTTGAAACGTTCCTTGAGATCGATGACCGGCACCACCGCCCCGCGCAGGTTGATCACCCCGCGCAAGAAAGGAGGCATCATCGGCATGGTGGTCAGACCGTCGAATTCGATGATCTCCCGCACATGCTCAATGGACATGCCGTAGGTCTCGCCACCCAGCCCGAAGGTCAGATATTGTCCAGTCTCAGATCCCTGCGCCTGGAGTTCTTTTTCCTTGGATTTCACGTTCGACATTTCGTTTCCTTTCAGAATCGCGCGAAGGATTCGCCAGTGTTGGATTCATCCGTCCTGGGTGACCCGGAAGATGTCCCCCGGCTTCGCGGATGATGATACGAGGCAGAATGCTTGTGGAATGCCGTTTTCGGCAGAGCTTCTCCATCCTCATCACGTCCGGTCTTGAAGTAGCCGATGGCCTGCTGAAGATTCTCGGCCTGGCCGCTCATCTCCTCGGAGGTGGCGGTGAGCTCCTCCGACGCAGAAGCTGTGCTCTGCGTGGCCTCCGAAAGCTGGGTCACCGAGGCGCTGATCTGGTTGAGCCCGGTGGTCTGCTCCCTCGACGCAGAACTGATTTCCTGCACCAAGTCGGCCGTCTTCTTGATGGAGGGCACCAGCTCATCCAGGAGCTTACCTGCCTGCTCGGCCAGTGTCACCGAATTGCCGGCCACTGAGCCGATCTCCTGGGCCGCCACCTGGCTCCGCTCAGCAAGCTTTCGGACCTCGGCGGCCACCACGGCAAAGCCCTTGCCGTGCTCGCCAGCACGAGCCGCCTCGATGGCGGCGTTCAGGGCCAAGAGATTCGTCTGGTAAGCGATGTCGTCGATGATGCCGATCTTCTCGGCAATGCGCTTCATGGCAGCCACAGTTTCCTTGACGGCCTGGCCGCTCTCGCCGGCATGGCATGCCGCTTGGCTTGCGATATCGTCGGTGACCTTGGCGTTCTGGGCATTCTGCCCCACGGTGGCGGCGATTTCCTCCACCGAAGCCGAGGTCTCCTCCACGTTTGCCGCTTGTTCGGTGGCCGTCTGCGAGAGCGATTCGGCTGAGGCCGAGATCTCCTCGGAAGCTGAAGTGAGCGAATCGACGGAGCGGCGGATCTTCTGGACCACATCCTGAAGCTTGCGGATCATGCACTTCATGGTGTAGAGAAGGCTGGTGGTGTCCTCTGGACGGACATTGACTTCCACGGCAAGGTCTCCATCAGCCACACGCCGAGCCACCTCGGAAGCGTAGTTGAGGCGTCCGGTCATGACCTTCATGTGATAGAGCAGGCTCGCTTCGTCGCCAGGGCGCAGCTTGACCTCCATGCCATACTCCCCTTCCGAGACCCGCTTGACGATGTCCACGGCATAGTCGGGGTGTCCGCCAATCATCTTCAATAAGCCTTCGCACATCGCTTTGATGTGGAAGAGGAGGCTCGTCGTGTCTTGGGGCTTGATCTCCACCTTTATGTCAAAATCACCGGTGGATACACGGCGCACCACCTCGGCGGCGTAATCCGGTTCGCCACCGAGTTGCCGTACGATCATCTTCGTGAGGAAGAGTCCGAACCCTAGCGCCATGACAAATCCCGCCAAAACGGCGATCAACAGAACCACCGTTGCCGTCTGCGCCGAAGCGTGAATGACATCGGCATGTTCCTGCGCCTCGCCAATGGTATTTGCCAGCATGTCCGCGATGGCCTTCTTGTAGGCCTGAACGGCCGGCGCCCCGCTCTTGTTGGCTGCAACAGCCTCGGCATCCCGATCAGCCTTAGCGTAGCCCAACACCAGCTCCATGGCCTTGCGATACCCGACGCGAGCATCCTTGTACTTGGCATAGAAATCGGAATCGCTGCGGCTGGACATCAACTTCTCGTACTGAGCGAGATCGATCTCTATCGTATCCGAGATCTGGTCCATGGCCTTCACGGCCTCTTCGATGTCCTGCGGATTGTTGGCCAGGATAGCGTCGCGCAGCTTTACGCGCATCGACTGGAAGCGCGCATAGACGTCCGACATCACCTCAACGCTCTTGGTGTTTTTCTCGTAGAGCTGCGTCGAACGGCCGTCCGCCTGGCGCAAGTCTACGATGCCGATCACGCCGATGACCGTCGCTAAAAGCGCCACGAAGATGAAAGCTGTGACGAGCTTCGTTGCGAGCTTGAGTCTGGAAAACCACTGGATCACGATGTTCTCCTTAGGCTCGAAGG
>DAIPHW010000260.1:0-2926 GCA_036771135.1 Fibrobacterota bacterium
GCGAAGCGGGCTCGACCGACTGGAAGCAGAGCAACCGCACCGACCGCGGCACCTATGAAGTCGCCTTCGACGTCCCAGGCAAGGGACGTGTCGTGGAAGCCGAAGTGGTCAAGGCCCGCAACGGCCTTTCCGTGAACTTCCCCGACCTGGCCATGCGCCGTCGCGACCCGAACGCCATGGTGATCGCCGACGAACTGCCCACCGACAAGCCTCGCTTCCGCGAGCGCTTCGGCGGCGAGTTCGCTCCTCTGCGCCAGGAGATCTTTGATTGGCTCGCCAGCCAGCCTCTGGTGGTCATGGCCTTCTACTCGGGTCCGGAGGATCTCGGCTACGGCTCGCTCCTGATCTGTCCGCAAAGCGCCGCCTTCTTTGCTGGCATGCTTGCCGACTTGCAAGGATTCATCCCCTCCGACAAGATCCCCTCCGACTTCAAGCTCTGCGGTGGCGTGGTCTTCGTGGCCCCCTCCTTCCGCCATACCGCCTTTGCCGGCAAGCAGGTGGTGGTCCACAATCGCTTGGACCAGTACCAGGAAATCTTTTCGACGAACCTGTACCCGGGCCCGAGCGCCAAGAAGGGCATCTACTCCTGCCTGATTCATCAGGGCGAGAAGGAAGGCTGGGTCACCAACCACTGCTCGGCAGTGCAGGTAGAGACGCCTTACGACAACATCGTGACCTTCATGCACGAAGGCGCTTCGGGCGGCGGCAAGAGCGAGATGACCGAGCACATCCATCGCCAGGCCGACGGACGTCTGCTTTTGGGTACGCACACGGCCACTGGCGAAAAGCGCCACTTTGTGCTGCCCACGGCATGCAAGCTCTACCCCATGATGGACGATATGGGTGCAGCCCACCCCAAGTACATCAACGGAGATCCGACCCACCTGCATGTGGCCGACGCTGAGGACGGCTGGTTCATCCGCACCGACAACATCCTGCACTACGGCACCGATCCGCACATGGAAGACATGTGCCTGAACTCGCCGCAGCCTCTGATCTACCTGAACCACTTCGTGCAACCCGGTGGCCTTGCGCTGATCTGGGAGCACATCGAGGACGCCCCGGGCGTTCGCTGCCCCAATCCCCGCGTGATCGTCCCACGCGAGATGATGTCGGACATCCGCTCCGGTGCCGCCACCATCAACGTGCGCTCCTTCGGCGTGCGCTGCCCGCCGACCACCAAGGAAAATCCGAGCTACGGCATCATGGGTCTCTTCCATGTGATCCCGCCGGCGCTTGCTTGGCTGTGGCGCCTGACGGCTCCCCGCGGCCACGCCAACCCCTCCATCCAAGACGTGGGCGGCGGCATGAAGTCGGAGGGCGTAGGCTCCTACTGGCCCTTCTGCACCGGCCGCAAGGTGGACCAGGCCAACCTGCTCTTGAAGCAAATTCTGTCCACTCCCGACACCAAGAACATCCTGATCCCCAACCAGCACATCGGTGCCTGGAAGGTGGACTTCATGCCTTCGTGGCTGACGCGCGAATACCTGGCGCGCCGCGGTGGTGCTCGCTTCCGCGACGACCAGCTGGTGGACTCGCGCTGCGCTCTTTTGGGCCGCACGCCGTGGCACCTACAGATTGAGGGGACGCTCGTCCCGCGCTGGTTCCTGCAGGTAGAAACCCAGCCGGACGTGGGCGAAGAGGCCTACGACAAGGGTGCGGCGATGCTCTACGAGTTCTTCCACAAGGAACTCAAGGGCTTCCTCTCAGCCGACCTTGATCCGCTGGGCAAGAAGATCATCCAATGCTGCCTCGACAAGGGATCCGTCGCCCAGTACGAGGCGCTCATCAAGGACTGATCGAGCCCATCTCGCATCCAGGCCGCCTTCCCATTGCGGGAGGGCGGCCTTTTTGTTTGTTCCCACTAAGCCCATCGCAAGGCTTTGCTATTCTTCCGGGCTATGTCCGTGACGATCGAATCTTTGCCAAAAACTTTCCGCGCCCTTTTGGGGCAGACCCTTGACCCCGTCTTCCGCAAGGAGATCGCCGAGACCTTCTTTGGCGACAAGGAAGCCCAAGCCCTGGCCAAGGAAACCTTTCACGCCGTGGCCAATCTCCGCAAGATGCGTCCCCAGGCCTTCTCGCAGCTTCCGAAGACCGCGCGCATTGATCTGTTTCTAGCAGCTCTTTCTAGTCCGATGCTGGAAAATTCGGCCATGCAGGCGCTGCAAGTGTGGTATTTGCGCAAGGGCAAGGATGTGGTCGCGGGCTTCCTGGACGCCTGGAGCGTCCCGCACACCGATGGCGAGATTGCCGACGATGCCGAACTCAAGCCGCTGTCCTCAGACGTGGTGGATGCCGCCGTGACAACCCTGCAGGCGAAGCATTCGGCCCAGGTTTTGATTGGCTACCTCGCCTACACGCGTTTGGCTCCTCCCGAAGAGACGTGGAGCACGGCCGTCGAGCCGGCGCTCCTTCGGCTTCTTTCGGAGGCATGAACCTCCCGCGGGCGTTCCGCGACTCAAGCTCCGAATCATGAAGGTCTTCTGCAACACCTTGGCCGCTCTGCTGGTCCTGATGGCTCTGCCTGAGGCGAGTCCATTGCAGTTCACCTTTGAAAGCCCCGATTCGATCGATGGGTCCCGTCTGAACGCCTATTGGTTCCCGCGCCAAGCTTCAGAAGAGCGCTCCCCTTTCCATGTCGCCAAGGCTTGGAGAGATTCTGTGGCGCCGCTTTCCGGCACCTGGAACGCCCACCTGTCCTTCACGCTGGATGGCAAGCCCTATCCTTCGGCCGGCGTCGGCTTTCAGTTTCCAGAGGGCGCTTCGGCCGACCTGCGTTCGCTTACGGCGATCCACATAAAGCTGCGAGCCGACAAGAAGCGCACCGTTCGCCTCTCGTTTACCAGTCGTGCTGCGGGCTACGCCTCCGCCAACGACACCGGAGCCAATCTCGGTTACGAAGGCATTGTCAAAGACTCCACGG
>DAIPHW010000261.1:0-2899 GCA_036771135.1 Fibrobacterota bacterium
AGTACCCGACAACGGCACCCAATTGTACCGGCACTCCATGTCTTACCGACCTGAGCCCCACCAACCGTACTTGACCGCCTGCCCGCCGCGAAGCCGCGGCCTAATCGGGGATCCAAGGGCGCGCCGTATCAGCTCCCCCTCGCCGCTTGTCGGAGAGGGGGCGGGGGGGATGAGGTCCAGGTGCAGGGCGGAGCGCCTGCAAATCCCGTCATCAAGACAGCGCAGCATCAAACCGCACGAGCGATTCACATCCGGATAAACGAGGATGCGTGTCGAAACTGCTGAATTCCAATGCAGCACCGATACGGGGATCGGTGTGCCGACGGATGGCCCCCGCGATAACGTGAATTCATGCCGTCCTGGGGAGGACGAAATCGGGCCGGAGGGGATTCGTCGTCCTTCCGGCGATGCAGGAGCTTCCTTAGGCTGTGCGCATGCGCGCGATTCTGGATGCGTCCCGCTTCCCACAGCAAAGAGAGGGATGCAATGAGAAGATGGATCGTATTGGCAGGCTTCCTGCTGCCGGTGGCATCGGCGCAGGCCAGTATGGTTGTGATCAATGTGCTGGCGGATTCCGGGCGAATCCCGATCTCGCCGCTGATCTACGGGAAGAACGGATGCGGGGTGTCGGACGATCCGAACAATCCCTCGAAAGATTCGACGGGAACGACTCTGTTCCTCTCCCGCGAGGCAGGCCTTCGCATGGCGCGCGAGAACGCCGGGAACAATCTCACCAAGTACAACTGGCGCAAGAAGCTGACCAGCCATCCCGATTGGTACAACAACGTCTACTCCCACGATTGGGACTTTTCAGCGAATGAATTGAAGACCAAGCTTCCCGGCGTCCTCCAGGGGATGTACGGCTTCCAGCTCTTGGGATGGGTCGCCTCCAATACGGACAATAATTTCGCCGATTGGAACTACGGGCTGACGCACCAGGCTGTGCCTGGGCAGAATCTGGCCGGTGGTGGTACCCCCGATACCAATGGCGGGGGGACGGCTCTTGTGGCGGGCGATCCGAACAAATACCTCCAGCCTTGGCCGGCAGATTCCACAACGGCAATCCTGGGACACTGGTTCGGTCAAGGCGGCATTGGCCTTGATTCGACCAAGCTGCGCTACTGGAACATGGACAATGAAATCGAGATTTGGAACGGCACCCATGACGATGTCGATCCCGCTTTGACAGGGCACCTGATCACGGCGGAGGAAGCCGTCCAGCGATGGGTCGCGGTGGCCAAGGCGGCCCGCAAGTATTTCCCGGGGATCAAGCTGGTGGGACCGGCATCCCCCAGCGAGTGGCAGTGGTACACCTGGCTGAGCAGCGTGGTCTCCTACAAGGGAGCAAGCTACTGCTGGCCGGAATACCTCATCAAGCGGCTTTCCGAGGCCCAAGACTCCTCCGGGGTGCGGATGCTGGACGTGTACGATGTCCACCTCTATCTCTCCGGAAGCACCAAGGAGCAGGTGCAGAACCAGTATCGGCAGCTTTGGGACACCACCTACCTGGATCCCAATGCCAACGGGCTCCATTTCGCGACGGGCGGATGGAACGGCAACGAACAACATCAGATGTTCTTCCATCGCGTCGAAGGATGGCTGGACAAGTACTTCGGCAAGGGACATGGCATCAAGGTCGGGGCGAGCGAATCGGGCCTTGCGGGAATCGTCAACCAGTACCCCTCCGAAACGGCGGTCTGGTATGCATCAATGTTGGGAACCTTCGCCGACCATGGCGGGGACTTCTTCACTCCATGGGAATGGGATGCGGGGATGTGGGAAGTCCTCAACCTGTTCAGCCACTACGCCCAGACCGATCGCGTGCTGTCCGTTTCCAGCTACGACACGTTGGTCTCAGCCTATTCCTCCATCTCCAAGCAGAGCGATTCGATGACCGTGATCCTGGTGAACAGAGGGGCTTCTGATCAGACGGCCAGTGTCACGCTTTCCGGCTTCACGCCGACGAGCACCGGCACGAGCCTGCGTCTGGCAGGCCTCACCGGAGAAACCTTCGTCTCGCACACCCAGAACGCTTTGCAGAAGGGCACGGTTTCCGTCAATGCTGGGAGTTTTACCACGAACGTCCCGGCGTACTCCGTGACGGCCTATCTCCTTGCCAAGCCGTCGAGTTCCATCGGGATGCCCCATGCCGATCGAGCCGCCAATGTCCGAATTGTCCGCACGGTCACCGGGATCGAACTGTCCGGCGGGCCTGAGAACGGAGCGGTGGAGCTGTGCGATGCCACCGGGGCCGTGATCGCCAAGACGAGCTGGAACGCTGCTGGGCACGCGCATTTCGAGTCCTCGAACATGTCGAAGGGGATCCACTTCGCCATTTGGGCGGGTGGGACAAGAATGCTGCCGTTGCGGTAAAGGCCCATCTTGTGCGCCTTAAAGTCTGTCCAGAAGAGACCGCCCAGCTTTCTGGCTTTGGGCTCTTTCTTCCAGCGCACACGCCACCGCACCGCAGAGCCGAGCATCGCACAACGACAGGTATCGTCTTTGGGGCCACGCTTCACTACAGGGTGTGGCCTTTTTCGTTTCCCAGCCAAAAATGATGCCGAGTCAAAACGGAATGGCGGAGAGACATAATCGAATGACTCCGAGTCAAAACGGAATGGCAAAGAGACAGAACCGAATGACTCCGAGTCAAACAGGAATGACAGAGAGACACAACCGAATGACTCCGAGTCAAACAGGAATGACGGAGAGACACAACCGAATGACCCCGAGTCAAAATGGAATGACGGAGAGACACAATGATGGGCTTTTCATGGGAGAGCCATGTTGCGGCCTTCGACAGGTTCAGGCACCGCACCAAAGGGGCTTAACCGGGAGAGACGCCCTTACCTGATGCGTTGTTTTGCCACTATCATGGCAACCAAAATCACAAACGAAC
>DAIPHW010000262.1:0-1086 GCA_036771135.1 Fibrobacterota bacterium
TGTCGAGGAAGTCGAGGCAGCCGAAGCGCATCAGCTTTTGCAGCATATCCTTGCTGCTCTGGCCGCTGATTCCCAGGCAGCGCGTGTGGATGTTCTCCTTGCGCAGCTCCTGTAGCAGACTGATGCCGTCAAGCATGGGCATGTGGATGTCGGTGACCAAGAGGTCGAAGGGAGTTCCGGCTTGCTGTGCCTCCTCGATGTGCCCCAGGGCTCCCATGCCGTCGATGCAGGACATGACGGTGTAGCCTTCCGACTGCAGAAGCAGGTTCAGGGTGCGCAAGGTGTCAGGCTCATCATCCGCAAGAATGATTCGGGCGTTCATGCCCTTTGTACTCTGCAAGACCCGTGCCGCGAGGAGTTTAGGGGGAAACTAGCGGACTGCGTCTCGGGAACTTTGCTCCTGCGCCTAAAAACTGGCGGAGCTGTCCAGAATCTGGACGTCTAGGAATTGGGCGAGGCCGGTTCCAGCTTCAGGTGGTTGAGCAGCGTCTGCCGCGAGATGCCCAAGAGCGCAGCGGCAGCGGTGCGGTTGTCGCCAGTGCGGACGAGCGCTTCCTTCACCAGCACACGAGTGGCTTCTCGCAGGGTTGGGAACTTGGCTCCGAAGTTCATGTCCTCGGAAGGGTCTCCGGCAGCAGTGGCGTGGGGCTGCCAGCGTTCAATGAACTCCGGGCAGAATCTGCCGTCGCGGCTCTGGCCGGCGGCGTCGTAGACCATCCCCACCAGCTCGCGGACGTTGCCGGGAAACGGGTAATTCTTGAGTCCCAGGTTCATTTGGTCGGCGAAGTCTTCGGAGAGCTTGCGTCCCAGGGTCTTGGAGGCTTCCAGGCAGGTGTGGCGAATCAGAAGCTCCACGTCGCCGGGCCGCTCGCGCAACGGTGGCAGATCCACGCGGTGCGACTGCAGTCGGTAGTAGAGGTCGCGTCGGAAACCTGGGAGGCTTTCGATGGGGCGATGGGTGGCCGTCACGACCCACAGGTGCACGCTGCGCGGCATATCGCTTCCCAGCGGGTAGTATTCTCCCTCCTGCAGGAGGCGCAGCAGCTTTACCTGGCTTTCCGGTGAAAGGTCTCCGATCTCGTCCAG
>DAIPHW010000262.1:1186-2889 GCA_036771135.1 Fibrobacterota bacterium
AAACGCTGGCGCAACGCTACGATTTCGTCGGTGGCGGCTTCCTGGCGCATCTGGGTGGTCACGGCCTGGAGTAGCCGCTCCATGGCGATGGGCTTGACCAGGTAGTCGCGGGCGCCGCGCTGCATGCAGGCAACGGCGGTGGCTAGGTCGTCAGCAGCGGTGAGCACTAGCACGGGGATGTGCGGATAGGCCTGGGCGATGTGTTCCAAGAGCGCTGTGCCATCGGCTCCTGGCATGTGCAGATCTAGCGTCACCAGTGACGGGTCGTTGTGCTCAAGCCACTCAGGTACCTCGGCGGGTTCCGAAAGCAACGTCACGTTGTCCCAGCCGCCGCACAAGAGGCCGCGGCGAAAGGCTTCTAGCAGTTCCCGGTCGTCATCAACCAGCAGAATAGGGCGGAGAGGCCGGCTCATGGCTGCTTGTCGAAGAGGGGAAGGGTGCGGTCGCGCAGTTCCAGGGTGGCGACGCGGATGCGCTCCGAGGCTGTTCCCAGGCTAGCAAGAATCGAGGGCAGCTCCTTGCGTACGGTGGCCAGGGGCAAGTTTCCGAGCCGCACGTCGGGATGGCTCTCAATGAGCATGTCGAGCAGGGGGGAAAGGTCGGTGGCCAGTCTCTGGAGCAGTGAGGCGTTCAGCATCGCGAGATTGTTGGCGTTATTGATCTCGTGGACGACTTCGCGGAAGGCGTGGCTGTCGAAGGCCTGGAGGGAAGACGGAACCATAACGCTAATCCTAGCACATTTGACGGGTGCCAGGCAAGGAGGATGGAAGGTGTCTTCGGGGGGCGAGTCTTAAGGGACCGTGGCGTACTGCGTCGCGAGGGACGTATTCAGGGCTGCGCGGATTGAGCTCAGGAAGTTTTCCATGCGGAAGGGCTTTGAGATGAATTGGCAGCCTCCCAGCTTCTGGAAGGCTTGCTGCCGTTCGCATTCTCCGTATCCTGTCATCACCAGCACGGGGACTTCTGATACCAGGTTCCGGATGCGGTGCACCAACTCGACGCCGTCCAAAAGGGGCATTTGGATGTCGGTGATTACAAGCGATGCCGAGCTTTCCTGGAAAGCTTCAAAGGCCAGAAGCCCGTTGGCATAGCCTTGGACGCGAAATCCCGCTCGTCGCAGCCCCATCAGTAAGGAATGCCGGATCATTTCCTCGTCTTCTGCGAGCAGAATTTGAACAGGTGTTTCGGGCATGGAGGTCATTGGTGTAGCGGGCGAGGTGGTGAAATTGTCGCTAGTGCGCTACCTTGAGAATAACATATTTCTGCAGCCAAAGGAATGTTTTCCTCATTTTTCCTCCTCTAGGCAACAGAACTGAAACCTTGTTACAGATTTTAAGCGTCCTTTCTTTAGGACAGGTATTCTGCCAGAGGTTGGCAAAGGGGGGCGCAATATAAGGTCTGGACGATGATTCTGCAGCTGGAAATTTTCCTTTCTGCAAAGGTGGAATCTATATTCGTCCCAACCGAGTGCCGTCCACTCGCAGCTCTCCCGCCGCAGAAAATTGGGGAGACACATGGATGCACCCGTTCTCTAGCCGAGTAAGATATGAGCAAGTTTGCCGTCAAGGCATGCTATCGATGGCGAAGAGATGCTAGAGTGTTGGTATGATGAGAAAAGAGGAGAGTCCCATGACACAACGTTCGTCGCGTTGGCCTGTTGCCCAGAAGTTGACCGAGATGACAGCATCTTTGCCGTGGATGCG
>DAIPHW010000263.1:0-2873 GCA_036771135.1 Fibrobacterota bacterium
CTGCTCAAGGCCTACATGGAAGAGCGCTACGGCAAGGAAGGCTCCAAGTCCCGCATCTATGCCACCACCGACAAGGCCAAGGGTGCCCTGCGCAAGGTGGCCAATGAAGAAGGCTACACCACCTTCGTGATTCCCGACGACATCGGTGGGCGCTTCTCGGTGCTGACTCCGGTCGGCCTGCTGCCCATTGCCGCTGCTGGCCACGACATTGATGCCTTGCTTGCCGGTGCCCAAGAGGCCTTCGTCAAGTACTCGTCCAACAACGACGTGCTCAAGAACGACTGCCTGCGCTACGCGGCCACCCGCGCGGCTCTCTACCGCCAGGGCAAGGGCATTGAGATCTTCTCGGTCTTCGAGCCGGGCCTGCAGTACTACGTAGAATGGTGGAAGCAGCTCTTCGGCGAGTCCGAAGGCAAGAATCGCACCGGCATCTTCCCGGCCGGCTGCGTGTTCACCACCGACCTCCATTCCATGGGCCAGTGGATCCAGGACGGCAACCGCACGGCTTTCGAGACCTTCCTCATCGAGGAAAAACCCGATTCCGAGATCGAGGTTCCGGCCTTGAACGACGATTCCGACGGCCTCGAATACCTCGCCGGCAAGACCTTGGGCGAGATCAACCTGGAAGCCTGGCGCGGCACGGCGGCAGCTCACACGGATGGCGGCATTCCCAACCAGACCTTCCTGATTGATACCCTGGACGAGGGCACCATCGGTGAACTGATCCACTTCTTCGAGCGCGCTTGCGGCGTTTCGGGCTACCTGGGCGGAGTCAATCCTTTTGATCAGCCCGGTGTCGAGGCCTACAAGAAGAACATGTTCGCGCTCTTGGGCAAGCCAGGCTTCGAGAAGCAAGCCGAAGCCCTGCGCGCCAAGCTCGGCTGATGCCGCAGCCGCTGATTATCGCTCCTAGCCTCTTGGCCGCCGACTTCGCCCGTTTGGGCGAGGAGGCGGCCCTTTGTAAGGCAAGTGGAGCGGAATGGTTGCATGTAGACGTGATGGACGGGCACTTCGTTCCCAACCTCACCTTTGGCCCCTGCGTGGTGGGGGCGCTTCGCAAGGCCACGGATCTCTTTCTGGACTGCCATCTGATGATCTCCGATCCACTGGAGTATGGGGTGCGCTTGGCCAAGGCGGGAGCCAATCTGGTGAGCTTCCATCTGGAGGCTGTCATGGATCCGGGCGAAGTGATCAAGGGGCTCAAGGATGCCGGCGTGCAGGTGGGCATTGCCATCAATCCTGGGCGCTCTCCTGAAGAGCTTTACCCGTACCTGGATCAGCTCGATCTAGTTTTGGTGATGAGTATTTGGGCGGGCTTTGGCGGTCAGAAGTTCCGTGATGATGCTCCAGGACGCATCAAGGTGATCTCCGACGAGATCGCTCGGCGAGGCCTTGCAACGCGCGTGCAGGTGGACGGCGGCATCAACGAACGGACCTCCAAGCTCGTGCGCGAAGCTGGCTGCGACACCTTGGTGGCAGGGACTTATGTCTTTAACGCCCCTGATCGAGCTGCGGCTATCGCCTCCTTGAGGGCATGAGCCTTCCTCTTTACGCCAAGGTGGTTGCTGCAGGAATTGAGCTGCGCGTGAAGGTGGTACCGGGAGCGCGGCGCGATGAGGTGGTGGGACTTTTGGGAGATCGACTCAAGGTTCGCACAGCGGCGCCACCAGAGGATGGCAAGGCCAATAAGGCGGTCGCAAAGCTCCTTGCTGGGCACTTTGGGCTAGGGATGCGCGACGTGCAGTTGTTGTCTGGCCATAGCAGCGGCGAGAAAACATTCCTTTTGCCAGCGACGGCGAACTTTCCCGTATAACCTGTTGTTCATTGTCATCGCGCCTCGAAAAACAGGAATCTCCTCAGTAGAACCTTGAGAACAAAAGTCGCGGATCTTGAGCGGTGGAAAAGGCGATAAGAACGTATTTTAAGGACCACGACGAAGGAGAGAGCTTCTCATGTGCCAGAAGAAACTTGCCGATCAGCGTATCGGCATAAAGCTGGGCAGAAATGTCCTGCAATATTTTTGCGTTGCCGCCCTTTTGGCAACAATTTCCTACGGGCAAAGTCAACCTTCGACCTTGGTGGTCTTGCCTCCACAGGCGAAGAACCTCTCTCCTGACGACGCCAAGGCCTTCGAGAGTGAGATCGATCGCACCTTTCAGTCCAATCCGGACGCTCGCTATGTCGCGCCCGATGCTTCGGCGCTCAAGAGCGTAGGTGCTGATCAGGGCTGCTCCGATCTGGAATGCGCTATCCAGGCCGGTCGTGTGATGGAATCCGAACATGTCGTCTATTCGGTGGTCCGCAAGGAAGACGACAAGTGGATCATGACGCTGCGCTTAGTTGATGCCCGCTCTGGCGAGACGATGGAATCCAAGTCCGGACTTTCCACTTCCGGGACAGCATCAGCTGCCGCGACGGACTTTGCTGCGGCCTTGACCGATCCGCTGGTCGTGGCTCTTCACAGTTCGGTGCCTGTGGCATCTGCGCCCGTGGCTGTGGCTCAAGCTCCTGTCGCGGCTCCCGTCGAACTTCCTCCGGTTTCTGCACCCGTCGCAGCTGCTCCGGTTTCTTCTCCTTCGTTTTCCGAGGCTCCTGCCGCCGTGGCAGCTACGCCAGCTGTAACGCCTTCGGTTCCTGAGCCTGTTGCGGCAGCTCCTGCTCCGACCCCGACACCTGTGGTTCCGGAAACGGTTGCGGCGGCACCTGCCGAGACTGCAGCACCTGTTGCTTCGGCTCCGGTAGAGCCAGCTCCAGCTCCTGCGCCGGTCGTATTGCCGCCAACCCCGGTCGCTAGCGCTCCGGATGCGACGGCTTCGACGGAATCTTCCGGATCGTCGGATTCCTCGAGTAAAAAGAAAATCGTTCTTTGGACG
>DAIPHW010000264.1:0-2867 GCA_036771135.1 Fibrobacterota bacterium
CGCCTTTGGGCCTTCTCAAGGGGGAGTTCGTCGAGGCCATTGAGCAGCTTGGAAAGAAGAGTCGCGTCTTCCTGGCTCGGGAGCTGCGTGGGATCTTGCGGGTTTTCCTGGAGGAGCAGGGCTTTCGCGTCTGGAAATCGCGCGGCCCCTTGGAGGCGCAGCTCTCGGATGCACGTCGCCAGGAAGAGGAGGCCCTGGCGGAGCAGGCGGCGCTCGATGCCGCCTTGCCGCAGCCCGATCCGGTGGGCGACCCGGCCGAGGGAAACTATCGCTTCGATCTGATGAAGATCCTCTCCGAGGGCGACTGCCACGTCTCGCGCGACCTCCTCATGCCCTTCTTGGAAACGGTCTCCTTCGCACGGCTGGAAGTTCTCTGCGACCACGTGCCGCGCTGGTTTCCCATGGAACTTCCCGAGCTCGGCTTGGAAGCGCTCGTCCCCGAGGTGTTTCCTGGCGATCCGATGACAGTAACTGTCCGGCCGGTGGACGGCGGACGGAGCCTCCCGCCGGGGCGCCGCCCGGGCAAGAGCGGCTGCAGTTGCGGCGGATAGCTAGCCTTTAGGCGCCGGGCACGGAGCCGCGGCACCACACGGAACGGAAAGGACGACGATGGACGGAACGACGGCAGGGCATCCGCACGGGGCCATGCGCCGCAAGGAACGCGAGATCAAGGACCGCGGCGAGATCGACGCGATTCTTGCGGAAGGCAAGGTGATGCGCATCGCGCTGGTGGACGGCGATATGCCGTTTTTGGTGCCAGTGAACTACGCCTACGACGGCGGGAGCCTCTACTTCCACTCGGCGAAAGTCGGGACCAAGATGGAGATCCTGAAGAAGAACAACAACGTGTGCTTTGAGGTGAGCCTCGACCACGGCGTGATTGAGGCCGAGATCGCCTGCGACTTCGAGGCCAAGCACCGCACCGCCATCGGCATCGGCAAGGCCGTCCCAGTGGAGGACGAAGCCGAGAAGATCCGTATTCTCGATCTGATCGTGGCCAAGTTCACTGATAAGACGTTCGAGTACCCCAAGGCCACACTTTCGCACACGGCGGTGACCCGCATCGAGATCACCTCGGTGAAAGGCAAGAAGCACGGGGTCTAGCGGGGTTTCGCTAGTGCCCAATCAGAAAGGAGTCGGCATGTCTGGTGGATTGCGCGTGGCGGTGGCTTCGGGCCAGGGCCAGAAGGTGGATCTCCATTTCGGCCATGCCGATCAGTTTCTGGTCTTCAAGCTCAGCACTGGGCCGGCCGAGTTCCTGGAGACGCGCCGCGTCGAGTCCGGCGAAGAGGACTTTGAAGACCTCGAAGATCTCGACGCGGTGGTAGATCTCCTCTCCGACTGCCAGGTGGTGGTGAGCCGCCGCTTTGGTCCCCACGCCCGCGCCCGCCTTTCGGCTCGCGGCATCCGCGCGCTGGAAAGCTCGGACACGGTGATGGAAAGCCTCGCCCAGGTGGTGCGCAGCACGGATTCCTAGCACTTCCGCCTAAAAGGCTATGACAAAAAGCGTCACAGCCTCGCAAGCGTGGCCCGCACAACTCTGCCGTGGAAGGGACATGAGATTGCCGTCACATCTCTTTCCAAGCCTCGAGAAGGCACCGTTCCCACACATCGCCTTCGGCCTCGTAGTCCATCTGCTTATTCTCAATCGTCGCGATTGCGAGGAGCTTGGCGAAGAGGTCATCGTTCAAAATGGATCTGGTCTCGGAGCCTATGAGCCGCCACGCTTTGCAGCCCTCCAGGGACATTCGTACCACCAGGCTTGATTCTTCGGAAAGGCCGTCTTTTGTAAGGATCGATGTCCATCCTTGCCAGAACGCTCGTACTGGCTTTGCTATGTGAATGCTAGTGATGAACATGGCGACATCGCTCCATTCCATGCTAAAGCTCCCGGAGCGATTTGCTTCCCGGACGACGTGGATCCAAGCGCGGTGGATGCGCCCCGGTCGGTCTGGTCTCGGATCGGTTAAGAATTCTCTTAGGCAGTTCCGAATGAAGTCTTTGTGGCATTCCCGTAGTAGCTCCTGCAGAAGGGTATCCTTGGACGGGAAGTGGTAGAGCATGCCTCCCTTGCTGATGCCCGCTTTGGCGGCCACGGTATCCATCGTCAAATGCGACGCCCCTTGCTGAGAGATTACGTCTCGCGCCGCCGTGAGAATTGTCGCTCGGATATCGACGCCCCAAGTTCTGCGCGTGAAGCGGTTTGCGCCGTTTTCCGCTTCGATGAGTGATTTTGCTGGCACAGCCTATTCCCGTGCGCCCGTGGAACGCAGGTACTCGCAGCGCTTCAGCCAATAGTCTTTCCGAGCATCTACGCGTCCGGCAAGCGCTTCCTGGCGCAGTGCCTGAGCATCAAGGAGATCCGAAAGCGTTGCCAAGCCGTTGTGATAGCGGTCGTTCTCCTCCACGAGGTTGACATCAGCCTGGGCAACAGCGTCCTCGGCTACCAGGCTCGCTCGGTAGGCGTGTGCTAGGTCGTCCCAGCTCTTGTCGATGCCCATAGAAATCTGCCGGCGCGTGTCCAGTTCCCGCATCTGGGCCTCGCGCAGCTTCGCTTGGTGGGAAGCCGTGGCATGGCCTTCTTTCCAGATGTCGGAGAGAGGGACGCTAACCATCCCGAAGACCATTGCGTTGGTCACGGCGTCGGCACCCTTGAGTTCCATCCGGAAGGCTTGCGCGCCAACTACCACAGAGGGAAGCATAGCTCCGCGTTCCAGCGAGGTCTGCAACTCCTCGGCACGCACACCTTGAGAAAGCAGACGCGTCTCGACGCGTTTTTCAGTGGCACCGTAGCGCAGTTTCGCCAGCGGTGTCGGATCCTCTGGAGTCGCTAGCGTGTCGGCAAGTTTCAGGATGGTGTCTTCCGG
>DAIPHW010000265.1:0-2865 GCA_036771135.1 Fibrobacterota bacterium
GTTGGAAAGTTGCTCGGGCGCCTGTTCAAGCGTCTCGGGCCAGAGGAGCTCCACCGGGTTGGAGCGCTCCAGTTCGGCGAGAATCTCAGCGGCCGGGCCTTGGCAGGCCTCGAAGCTACCACTGGAGAGGTCCAAAAGGCCCAGTCCCCATGGCTCCGACGGATCTTGTCCGGGAAGCACGGCGGCGAGCATATTGTCGGCGCGCTCTTCCAGGCAGGCCTCGTTCAGGGTGGTGCCGCGGGTGACTACCTCGACGATGTCGCGCTTCACCACGCCCTTGGCTTGGGCCGGGTCCTCGGTCTGTTCGCACACGGCCACCTTGTAGCCGGCGCTCACGAGCTTGGGCAGGTAGCGTTCCAGCTGGTGGTGCGGGAATCCGGCCAGCGGAATGCGTCCGGCGGCGCCGCTTCCGCGCGAGGTGAGGGTGATTCCCAGCACCCGCGAGATGGTCTGGGCATCCTCGTTGAAGGTCTCGAAGAAGTCCCCCATGCGGTAGAGCAGCACCGCGTCGGGGATCCTGGCCTTATGGGCCAGGTACTGCTTCATCAGTGGGGTTTCTTCCGCCGAAGCCGCTTTTGCCATAAGGCCTGGGAAGGTAGCTAACCGGGGCCGGGAAGGTGATGGTGTGGCACGACTTGCTCCGAGCGGTGGCCGGGATGAGCGCGCTCGGGTGTAGCAGCTCTATTTCTTTGCTTCGTTGTTCCAGTTCGTCGGGGATCGCTTGGGAGAGTTTGGAACCAACGAATCAGGGCTGCAATTGCTTATGTTTAAAGATTCTTATTGACCATTTTCGGTTTTCCCCAATCGGAGGAATGTCTCGTGACCGTTCTCAAGAAAGCCCTCATCACCGGTGTCACTGGCCAAGACGGCTCCTACCTCGCGGAGCTCCTGCTTGAGAAAGGCTACGAAGTCCACGGCCTCAAGCGCCGCGCCTCCTCGTTCAACACCGAGCGCGTGGACCATCTCTACCAAGACCCTCACAATCCGCATCAGCGTTTTCATCTGCATTACGGCGATTTGACGGATTCCGGAAATCTCATCCGCCTGGTTCAGGAGATTCAGCCCGACGAGATCTACAACCTGGGCGCCATGAGCCACGTGGCCGTCTCCTTCGAGCAGCCCGAATACGCCGCCGACGCCGACGGCATCGGCACGCTGCGCCTCCTGGAAGCCATCCGCATTCTGGGGCTTTCCAAGAAGACGCGCTTCTACCAGGCTTCCACCTCGGAACTCTACGGCCTTGTCCAGGAGATCCCGCAGAAGGAGACCACGCCCTTCTACCCCCGCAGTCCTTACGCCGTCGCCAAGCTCTACGCCTACTGGATCACGGTGAACTACCGCGAGGCCTACGGCATCTACGCCTGCAACGGCATCCTGTTCAACCACGAGTCGCCCCGCCGCGGCGAGACCTTCGTGACCCGCAAGATTACTCGCGGCATCGCGCGCATCAAGGAAGGTCTGGACGACTGCCTGTACCTCGGCAACATGGACTCCCTGCGCGACTGGGGCCACTCGCGCGACTACGTGCAGATGCAATGGTTGATGCTGCAGCAGGACAAGCCTCAGGACTTTGTGATCGCCACCGGCCGTCAGATCAAGGTGCGCGCCTTTGTGGAGCTTTCCTGCAAATACGCCGGCATTGACATCCGCTGGGAAGGTTCGGGCGTGGACGAGAAGGGCGTCGACACCGCCACCGGCAAGGTCATCGTGGCCGTGGATCCGCGCTACTTCCGCCCCACCGAGGTGGAGACGCTCTTAGGCGATCCCTCCAAGGCCAAGCGCGAACTGGGCTGGACGCCGACCACCACGGTGGAGGAGCTGGCCAAGGAGATGGTGGAAAACGATCTGAACAACGCGCGGCGCGAGAAGCTGCAGCGCGAGCACGGCTTCAAGGTTGTCGGAGCCCACGAGTGAGCCGTAAGGCCTTGATTTGCGGGGTCAGCGGCCAAGATGGCGCTTACCTCGCCAAGACCTTGCTTGACAAAGGCTACGAGGTCACGGGCACATCGCGCGATGCCATGGCCTCGAGCTTTGCATCGTTAGAAAAGTTCGGCTGAAGGCCTCTACGGATGGGATGTGCGAAAGCGCCAAGGAATCGCTCGCTAAAGGGGTGCTGCGGCCCTAGAGCCTGCATGATACCTGATCTTCCCAAAGCCGAATCGCTTTCCGTTTATGGTACGACAGTGCTTACCATGAACGGAAAGATGCCCCGTTCTCCCTGAGGCTCTCGAAGGGCGGCGAAGGCAATGGGTCAGTCAGCTAAATCTTCGGGAGCAAGACCGGTAATGTCGGTAATGTCGGCCCAAGAAAAGTCTTTGGCCAGCATACGCCGGGCCGTTTCTTGGGCGTTTCGTTTCAATCCTCGCTCCAAACCTTCTTGCAAGCCTTGTTGTAAGTTTTCATCCAATTTACCTACTTCCACGAACAAAGGAAACAGTTGAGCCACTTCCGCGTCGGTGGCGCTGTTGCGAAAGGCTTCAGCGGCGGTGATGAGTCTTTGGGCTCCGTCCCATAATCCACCCATGGCCAGAAGCAAAGTGGTGGCTACCAGGTTCGAGGTGGATGCCCATCGATCGGCCTCTTCGCGAGCCAGGATTTTGTCGGATTCTGTCGCGCTTGTTTTCGTGGTTTTCCAAAGGGAGTGGCCGCACCCCCTCTGGACTCCCGTTCCCAGGGGTTCCAACCCTGAGCTGCACCCGCTTTCTTTTTCACGACCGCTTGCTTTCCCCCCTCATCCCCAGCCCTTCTCCCCCCGAAACGGGTGGAGAAGGGAGCTTAGCGTCGTCGTTCCATGTTGCCCCCTCGCCTGCGCTGCGCGCAGGCGGGGTGAGGTGGAGCTCAGCGGCCTCGACGGCTTGAATTTGC
>DAIPHW010000266.1:0-2856 GCA_036771135.1 Fibrobacterota bacterium
TCGTAGCCGGCGGCCAAGGTCTTCATGCCGAGCTCGGCGAAGAGCTCCTGGTAGTGGTGAGCACGTGAGCCGCCCACGAAGAGCATGGCGGTCTTGCCCTTGCAGCGGGCTTCGTGCTTGACGCGTTCGACCTCAACTTTCTCCAGCTCTTCCTTGATCACGGCCTCGGTGCGGTCGGACAATTCCTGGTCTTCGAAGAAGGCGGCCATCTTGCGCAGCGTCTTGGCCGTGGCGTTGGCGCCGATGAAGTTTCCCTTGAACCAGGGAATGCCGTACTTGGTTTCCATCATCTCGGCTACGTAGTTGATGGAGCGGTGGCACATGACGACGTTCAGGTCGGCCGTCTGGGAATTGGCAAAGCTGCCGTAGGTGGAATTTCCCGAGAAGCTCGCCACCAGCTCGAAGCCGCAGCGCTCCAGCAAATTCTCGATGACGAAAGCGTCGCCGCCGATGTTGTACTCGCCCAGGATGTTGACGCGGAACTTCGTCTGTCCGCGCACTTCGTCGTCCAGTCCCACGATGTGCCGGAAGAGCTGGTTGTTGGCGATGTGGTGACCGGCGGACTGGGAGACGCCCTTGTAGCCCTCGCAGGAGAAGCCGAAGACGTTGATCCCGAGCTTTTCCTTCATGCGCTTGGCGACAGCGTGGACGTCGTCGCCGATGAGCCCCACCGGACACGTCGAAAAGATCGAGATGGCCTTGGGGTGGAAGGTGTCAAAGGCCTCCTGGACGGCCTGTTCCAGCCGCTTCTCGCCGCCGAAGACGATATTGTCTTCGTGCAGGTCAGAGGAGAAGCTGTACATCATGAAGTTGTCGCCGTCCACGCCGGCGTCGGTCTGGTTGCGGCGCGTGAGCCACGAATAGAACCCGCAACCGATAGGGCCGTGGGTGATGTTGATGATGTCGCGGGTCGGTCCCAGCACCACGCCCTTGCAGCCGGCGTAGGTGCAGCCGCGCTGGGTGATGATGCCCGGCGCGGTGCGGGAATTGGCGAGGATCTCCGGGACCTTTTCCTCCTCCTCGACCTTGTTGATCACCATCTGATTGCTGCGCTTCTTGCCCACCTTGCTTGGGTACTTGGCGAGAAGCTCTTCCTTCATTTGCCCGGCGTCGGGCTTCTGCTCGATCATGCCTCCACCTCCTGGTCGTCGCCCGCTGGGCGAATGATTCCCTCTTCGTCTTTCTTCCGCATCACCCCCATCTTCCTTACGGGAGCGCACGGCGCCGGGAGAGCTTCCCGGCGACTTGCTTGACAGAAATTGTCATCCGCCGCGCAGCGGCGGACGACGGCCTCAGGCGGCCAGTCCGAATTCCATCAGAAGGGCTTCGAGCTCTTCCATGGCGATCGGCTTGGGGATCACGAACAACTTGTTTTCTTCGATCTTCTTGGCCAGCGCGCGGTACTCGTCAGCCTGCTCGCACTCGGGATTCCAGTCGATCACGGTCTGCTTGTGGATCTCGGCGCGCTGCACGTCGTTGTGGCGCGGCACGAAGTGGATCATCTGGGTGCCAAGTTTGGCAGCCAGCGCCATCACCAGTTCGTCTTCGCGGTCGGTCTTGCGGGAGTTGCAGATGAGCCCGCCCAAGCGGACGCCACCAGCTTCAGCGTACTTCACGATGCCCTTGCAGATGTTG
The DNA here is from genome assembly GCA_036771135.1 of Fibrobacterota bacterium. Classification (GTDB taxonomy): domain Bacteria; phylum Fibrobacterota; class Fibrobacteria; order UBA5070; family UBA5070; genus JBDKGV01. The sequence goes on from DAIPHW010000266.1 coordinate 1,636, forward strand.
TTGGCAGCATACAGCGCCATCATCTCGCCCGAACAGACGATGTAGATCTCCTGAGCCTTGCCTTCGCGCATGGGCATGGCAAAGCCGCCGCACACCACGTCGCCGAGCACGTCGTAGAAGGTGTAGTCGAGTTCCTTCTCGTAGGCACCCAGCTGCTCCAGCATGTTGATGCTGGTGATGATGCCGCGACCGGCACAGCCGACGCCCGGCTCCGGACCGCCCGACTCAGTGCACAGAGTTCCCTTGAAGCCAGGCTTCAAGATGTCGTCCAGATCTACGTCCTCACCCTCTTCGCGCAGCGTGTCCAGAACGGTCTTCTGGGCCAAGCCGTTGAGCAGCAGACGGGTGGAGTCGGCCTTGGGGTCGCATCCGACCACCATGACCTTGTTGCCCCTCTCGGCCAGGGCCGCGACGGTGTTTTGGGTTGTGGTGCTCTTTCCGATACCACCCTTGCCGTAAATAGCGATCTTGCGCATCCTCGGACCTCCTTCTTCCGGCACAACCTGCGCCGTCTTCACGAGATCTCTAGATCAAAGGACGTGCCAATCCAGAAAGGTTCCGTTTTGGTATATTTGATCCGCTTTTCCACTATTCGGTTACAGCTGGAGGCCTGACAATACCGTCACGGATGACAAATTATTGACAAACGCCGTTTTCTGTCGAATCGAGTGCGAAGAGCGCACCGGTGCTGTTCGCGCAGCGCCACTGCCGACGAAGGCGCGAGTTACTTGACTAGCAGAATAACGACCGTCAAGCCGGCAATCATAGTTGCCAGCACAACATTGATGCCGCCCAAGACATCCTTGTAACTGACCTCGTCGGGAATCTGGAACGGAACATGCACTTCAGAACCCGGATTCGGCTCGTGCCGGATGCCGTTTTCCCGCGTCTCGATGGAGCCGTCGGCAAATTGCACGTAGGTTCCCTTGCGGTTGGAAGAATCGGCATAACCGCCCGCCATCTCCACGTACCACTCCCAGTCCTTGCCCTTCACCCACACCACGTTGGAAGGATGATGGACCCGCCCGGTCACCTTCACAGTGGCCGGCTTCCTAGGAACGTAGATGGTGTCCCCCAAGTGCATTTCCAAATCGTTGGCAGATCCAGGATGCTTCACCACGTCGGGAAAGTCCACGCTGATGCGCCCCACGCTGTCTTCGCTGCGGATCAATCGCGCCGCTTCCAAATAACCTTCGGGGCGCACCCCACCACTGCGCTGCA
>DAIPHW010000267.1:0-2829 GCA_036771135.1 Fibrobacterota bacterium
TTCCACCTTTCGCGTAGAAATTGAGGTGCGCGAAGGCTCCCCCACCGAACTCGAAGCACTAAAGCCCGAGGACGCGCACGTACCCTACCAGGGAACCGTGCTCCTGGTGGAAGACAACGCCGTCAACCGCACCATCGCCTTGCGCATCCTGGAGAAGACAGGCCTTACGGTGCGATGCGCCGAAAACGGCATGCGGGCGCTGGAGATCCTCGGCAAGGAAGACTTCGACGCGGTGCTGATGGACGTGCAGATGCCCGAGATGGATGGTCTGGAGACCACTCGCCGCCTGCGTAGGGAAGGCAAGCGCAATCACGACGTGCCCGTAATCGCCATGACCGCCCACGCCATGGACGGAGATCGCGAACTTTGCCTAGCTGCTGGCATGGACGACTATCTCACAAAGCCGGTGGTGGCCGCCAAATTGCGCCGAGGGCTCGGCCAGTGGCTCGGCAAGCGCTCCGCCGGCCCAATCGAACCTTCCTAAGGACGAAGCGAAGCGTTCCAGACTCGAAACGGCGGCTTCGGACCAAAGGGTTTGGGGGGATGATGCAGCACCGGGCGCTGCTTGCGAGAGGCAGCGCGTCCAGCAAAGTCGGTGGCAGCATCGAGACTCCCAAGCTCGTTCCACAAAGAGTCCCGCAGGGAACTTCCCATGCCTCCCCAGACCAAAAGCACCTGGTTGCCGTGGCGTGCCGCCACCGCAGAAACATTGCCCCCCGAGAGAAGCGTATCCGCCCAGACGCCGCTGTAATGCTTCACGACACCATTCTGCCAAGCCTCCAGAAAAGCTTGAGCCGATGCAGAGTCAGTCCAGGCGGTGCGTCCTGCGACAGCATATCCGGAGTCTTTCTTCCAGATCCAGAAACGGTCCCCGAACCACCCCAAAGCAGGCTGCGAAGCCACGGTGGAAGCCCCCCAAGTGTAGAGCTGTGTCGCCAAGTAGAGCTCACCGAAGCGTCCCGTCCCGATATCTTTCCAACCTGACATAGCAGCAAAGGAGGCATTCTTGTCCCAGTCGAGAAAGCCCTGACGAGCGATCCCGAACAAAGGATGCAAGCCTTCGGTAGAGTTGGTGGGACGCTTGGCCAAGAAGCCATTCACTTCGTTCCAGCCACCGTACTTGCGCAAGGCATGCACAAACGCCGGCCCCCAAGTGTAGGGGATGTAGCCCGGTATCGAGACGACTAAAGGAAAATTCGAGGCATAAGTACGAACCACCGGAATCAGCGCCGGGAGGTCGTAGAAGAGATTTTCCGCTTCGGATGCAACGCAAGCAAGACTAGTGTCCCCCAAGCGCCAAAGATCGGCTTGATATTCTGCATCTCCCTCCACGACAAATTCGTAGGCAGAGAATTCGTCAAGCTCAGCCGTGTCCGAAATCGCCAGACCGTAATTCTGATCCTGCAAGGCGTGCACTAGCTCATGCGCAACGGTCGCCTGAAAATCGGAACTTTTGGCTTGATCCGTGAGCACCCAAAGGTGATTCGTCCCATCCATGTAGAAGGCGGCCACTCCTGATGAATCAAAGTCGGCACCGCTTTTCACATAGCTTGCAGAATCGACGACGTCTCCCATTGCCGCAAAGGCATCAGCAAGATTAATGGAAGCGGAGTCGGAGCTCGTGTCCAAGCTCTTAGAAAGGGAATCTTCTAGCTTCATTAAATGATCGCGCCTCACCCACGAGGCCTTGACCGGCTCCTTGAAAGCAAGACCGCGGACGGCGCTCACCCGCCCAGAGATGCTGTCGACCAAGCGCTGCAGCGAAGCATCATCTCCTGCCGCGACGGAAAGCGACAGCACGCTCAAGGAGTTTCCACAGACCGAGGAAGCGGTCGAGAGCGTATTGTCAGCGCACCCGCAAAGGCCCCAAAGAGCGACCAAGGCCGCTAGCGCGAAATTCCGTTTCATAAGTCCCATCAAGCTATGAATTCAGTATTCGCCAGCGAAGCGCCCACGAGCGGCTGCCCGCAAATTGGCCACGAAAAGTTTCTCCGGCCACGAGAGCGGAATCCACGACGCAGTGTCGCGGCGCAGCTGGTCTAGCTCTTTAAAACGCCCAGCGCTCCAGAGAGTGCCGAACACCTGGGCGTAGAGCCGCCCGTCGCGGTGGATGCGCGGCGCCAGGAAAAGCGCCGGCCCCGTGGCCGAGTCCAGGGCGTCGGTGGCGGCGTACCAGGACAGCAGAAAGCGGGCGCGGGCCGAATCAGAAAGTCCGGGCGAGCGCCCTACGACTTGGCGCATCATCGGCAAGGCCGGGCTCACGGCGATCCAGCCGGGCCAGGCCTGCGGCCCCACCAGCGAGTCGAGGAACTCAAGCTCGCGAGCCGTGACGGGCTCCCCGGATGTGGCATGGGCGCGGCACAGCGACTCGGCAGCGCGAAGCGAGACGGAATCTGTCAGACCAAGCCAGCGCCGTTCCCAGGCGGCGCGGACCTCTTCGTATCGCCATGGGTCGGCGGCGCGGAAGTAGCCGGCCGGCCGCGGCGCCAGAAGCATTGGGAAGGTGACGCGCGCCTTGGTGAAGAAGGCCTCCTCGGCTCCGGCGTCCACCACCGGCAGGTAGTCGGAATTGGGACGGATGCCGTCGAGCAGGATATCGAGCTCGCGCCCCGACACCTCGTCGGGAACCGCCACCTGCTCAGGACGCAGACCTTCGGCACGAAGATCAGCGTAAGGAATTCCTGAAGAAAGCCGCACCGGATCAGGAACGGGCTTCTCGCGCCCGGCCAGGAGTAGCACGTCGGCGGTGGTACCGGGAATGGGATGCAGCGCCACCTTGGGGAAGGATTCGCGCATGGCCTTGAGGATGGAGAGAAACAGCTCGTCGCG
>DAIPHW010000268.1:0-2813 GCA_036771135.1 Fibrobacterota bacterium
GGAGACGCCGACTCTGCCGGGCCTGCGATGCATGGTCGAGTCGATCAAAGCCGTCTTGGGCCGATGCTCTACTGGGGCGTGAACCGTCGTATCGGGCACCTAGCCATTGATTGGAATCTCGGAGTCGGTTACCTGCCGTGGGACAACACCTACAAGAAGACGGGAACCAGGCAGGCGGCGGATTCGACTCTCAGTCTCACGAAGAAGATTGGCCAGCCTTGGACAGGATTCCTAATGGGGTCTCCTCAATTCGGTACCAACTTCTCCCTGGGTTGGACCTTCTAGGAACACAAGGGTCCAGGGGTCTAAAAAATGAAAAGGCAGTCTGCTGGCTGCCTTTTTTGCTGGGGAGACTTTTCTAAAAGGGGAGCATGACTCGCCAGAAGTTTTCGATGCGAGCCAGGTGTTCCCGTCCTTGCTGGGCTAGCCCTTGGTGCGAGGTGTCTGGATTGCAGGCGAGGCCATGGAGATCAATGTTTTCTCCGAGCCAAAGGGCTCTGGGAAGATGCCACGTTTGCGAGATGATCACGGCTTTCTGACCGCTTTGCAGGGTGCTTCTTAGGTTCCCGATCGTCTGGACGGTATTGTCCCCTTTGCGATCCAAGCGAATCCGGGCGCTGTCGAAGCCTTTGTTGATGGCGTAACGCCGCATGGCGGTGACTTCGTCATAACCGTCGGGAATGGCTGTCCCCGAAAGCAGCAATTGGGAGGAGGGCCATGCCCGAAGCGCCAAGAGCGCCGCGTCCATGCGCTCCTTGAGGATCGGAGAAAGTCTTCCGTCGCGATAGACGGAAGCTCCCGGGACTACGATGCAAGCTGGAGCATTGCCGCGGGGTGCTGGCAAGATGCGTTGGCGTCCTCGCCACCAGACCCAAGCGTCGGAGAGTAGTGCGAGTCCACATAGACCCAGCAAAAGATATCGGACACGTACCCTGGATCGCATGTTTCCAAAGTACATCCCGACACCTCCGCTGGGGTTTGAATCAGCCCTGAGGATTGCGGAAGCGAGCCAGTACGTCCTGAGCGCTGGTGCCGCCTGGCTTGATGCCGGCGGCCTTCAGCTTTTCGTCCAGGCCGGCGTCGGTATTTTCCTTGGCCAGTTGGTTGGCGGCCTCAATGCGCGCTTTCCGCTGAATTTGGGATTCCTGGAGACGATCGAGGCTTTCCAGGGCTCCGGCGACCTTGGAGTTGGCGCCGGAATTGGCGGCGGCGGCCACCTGCGAGGCCTTGATGACGTGCTCGCGCGCCTTGACTACGTCCACCTTGACCTTCATGCGCTTGAGGCGCTCGTCGGCTTCGGAGATGGACTTGTGCAGGCTGTCGATGCTTCCGTCGAATTCCTTGATGAGTCCTTCGTCGGTGGCAATGTCGCCTTCCAGTTCGGCGATCTTGCCGGCCACCTCGGTGGCCAGGGCTTCGTCGTTCTTAGAGAGGGCGGCTTGCACATAGCCTTCGTATTCCTTGGCCTTGGCCTTCTTGTCGAGGAGCTTGTCGCTAGCCACCTTGCGCTTAGCCATCACTTCCGTGAGGCTGTCCTTGGAGCGGCGCAGTTCGGCGTCGGCATCGCGCATTTCCTGATCCAGGATGGTCAGGGCGTTGGAGTCGATGATGGCCTCTCCGGCCTCGGTGGCGTGGCCGCGCACGGCGGTCCAGATCTTGGTGATGATTCCCATGGCGTCGTCCTTTGGTTAGCGAGTGATCTGATCTTTGAAGGTCTGGGCGATGTCCAGGACGCTCTGCGCCAGGGACTCGATTTCGTAAGCAATGTCTTCGGGGGCAGACTGAGAGCGCAAGGCTCCGTAGGCCACGTACCACACATTGCCGTCGGCCATGCGGTCCAGCGAGATGTTGGCGAGCCCGAAGAGCTTTTCGGCAAGCATCAGTTCGCGATTGAGGCGGGCTGGGTCGGCGACCTGGCTTTCGGGCCACAAGTTGGCTTGGGCAATGATGGCCTCGCCGGCGACTCCTACCACGATGGGCAAGTCGCCGTGGTCCTTCATGCGGCACAGGATGGCGGGGTTGACGCCTTCGATCACACTTACGTCCACCGCCTTGCCGGCGAACTCCTGCTGCAAGAGTGCGCAAAGGGACTGCGTATTCAGGATCTTCTGTTCCATCGTTTCCGGTCCTTCCTCAATGAGGATTCGCGTGGCTGGTTTCTGGAGCGCTTTGACGACGCGCGCCAGCGTCAGGGCATGTTCGGGGAGAATCCAGGCATCCTTACGGACCAGCCCTAAGGAGGCCATCCGCGAGCGGAAGGTCTTCTGGTACTGAGCGGAAGGTGATGGTGATTTTCTTACCGATTTCATGTTACCGGTAATATACGACCGCAAAGAAAAATAAGCAACAAAGAAACTTGCGGGGAAATCCAGCGCTGGGAGGTACTCTTTTGCCATGCTTTCGCTTTCGTTGCTGGTCCTCACTTTGCAGGCGCAAAGTCAGGCTACGGAAGATCCGGGACCTACGTGGCTGTTTCCGGCCATTCCGCAGATCCAGGCGGTTTGGCGCCCGGATCTCGGCCTTCCCGGCGTGGCGTCTCCTGCGCGCCCGGAATTTGATCTGGGCACCCAAGAAGCTGCCAAGACGGTCTTAGGGGTGACGACCTGGAGCGACAAGGTGCGTGCCGGTGGGCTTTCCTTGGACGAAGGACATTCCGCCTTCTGGACCAAGACAGTGGTCTCCGTTCCCGGCGGCGGCGTGTTGGGCTTTGATGCCTATGATCTCCGAGAAGGTCTGAACTCGCAGAATCCCACAGGCGCCTTGAAGACCTGGGATTCTCCGGCTGGCATCCGTTTTGGCGGTGGCTGGGATCT
>DAIPHW010000269.1:0-2799 GCA_036771135.1 Fibrobacterota bacterium
GATTGGATCTACGGCCTTGGCTTCAACTGGGACATGGCGTCTCGGGTGGCCCTGAACTTCCGCTGCCAGTACTTCACCCACGAGGACAAGGGTATCTCGGTGGATGTGCCCAAGGCGAAGGGTGTCAACGATTACAAGGCTTGGCTGACTACGGCCGAAGTGAAGATGTGGTTCTAAAATGGATAACCGCTATATGAAGGGAATACGCATGAACAGCAAGGCAACGGCCGCCGCCCTCACTCTGGCGATTCCGCTCGCCGCCATGGCGCAGACATCGATTGAGGACCAGCAGTCCAAGATCGAGAAGGCACTTGAAAATGTGCTTTCCAAGCAAGGACTTTCCGTTGGTGGATTGGCCGAGGGAGAATACCTGAATTCCGATTTTTCGGGAAGTGCCACGAACGATAAAGTGCGAACCACGGAACCGGTGACATATACGCAAGTCGATTTTGACTTACGAGCTCGCCCTAATGCCACCACGACAGCTCGAGCTGTTTTCCGGATGCATCTGGATTGGCCGAACTTTTGGGGGTCGCCTTCGACGCCCATTGAGACTCGCTGGCTCTCGTTGGATGGCAAGGCCGCATCAAACATGCTCTATTATGGAGTGGGTGATCAGGGCTTGCATTGGACGCCGTACACCATGTGGGCTCCAGAGGTCGGTTTCCTTTACACTCCGCGCCTCTTTGCGCAGTCCCAGGATCAGGCTATGGGGGAGCGCTTCCAAGGAGACAACAAGCGTAATCTCCAGGGCGTACAGTTCGGCTTACGTTCCATGGTTCCTGATCTCGCAATCGACTCCTTTGATGTCGGCATTCTTGGCGCCAAGCTTGCAACGGCGGACCGTACCGCTGCAGAACAGCTCAAGGCTGCCTACCCGTTCAATTGGGGCGCCTTCGACCGCTACTTGGTCGCCGGCCATGGCGATGTTGCCTTCCTCAAGGGAGCCTCCCTGGGAGCGACCTACCTGATCGAGAAGGATCTCAAGAGCACTTGGGACGCCGTTACCAGCGCGGATAGCGCCACTTTGCAAGATGGGCGCGACTCGGCGCAGTCGGGAAGCGTGGTTGCAGCGCGGGCAGGTTTCCAGGCCGACAAGATGTTTGAACTAAACGGCATCAAGGCCGGCTTGAATGTGGAATTCGCGCACTCCAGTTGGGACGGCTTCATCCACAAAACCTTGAACGATGCAGGACTCCCTGCTTCCGACACCGTGGGCAAGCTTTCCGGCAATGGCCTTGACGCGACTCTGAACCTGGGCTACGTGCTAGAAAAGACGCTCAATGTCAAGCTAATGGGTGGCTATCTCCAAAACGATTCGGCCTTCCGCAACGACGTGGCGCAGTCGCCGACCTTTCATGGCGGGCGCATCCTCAACACCGAGCAATTGGCGAGCAGCACCGGCTGGGATAGCTGGAACACCTTCGATGCCATGTATCACAACGTCTACCGCTTTATTCCCGAGGCGAACAGCAACAATACGGTGAAGAACCCGATCGAAAAGAACAACTACACGAACCAAGTTTTCGATCCGACTCAATACAGCCTGAAACAGCTTGATTGGAATCTGCAGATGGTCCTCCCCGGCGGCCTTGCGACGGCCAACCGCGTTGGCCCCAAGATCGACCTTGCTGCCTCTATCCTCGAAGGTGCTGTGGAATTGAAGGGTGCTTTCTACAGCCTGCAGGAAGTCAAGGCTTCCCAAGCTCTGATCGCGGACTCGGGGAGCTGGCTTTACAAGAACGACAGTGTGACCTTCAAGGCCAAATACCAGAAGATTCAGGCGGGTGCTAAGGTCCGTGTCGATAAATTCTTGACCGGCATCTGGGATCTTCCGTTGGAATTCGCGGGCTCCTACGAGCAGAATACAGGCAAAGCCAGCGGCAGTGCGCTTGATTACACGAGCACCGTCCTGAACCTGGGAGCCTACATTGCTGTTCACAAGCGTCTGGCTTTCCTCGCTGGCTACCAGGCGATTGACGGCAAGCAGAAGACCGGCCTTAGCGACAGTCTGCTCGCGGATGCAGGATACCCGGTCAACAACAAGCAGACCAACGTGGGGGCTGGCGTTGAGCTCAAGATCCAGGAAGGTGCCTACCTCCTGGCCATGTGGAACCGCCTCACGACCAAGTACTCGAACTTAGAGAATGCGGACTACAATCAGAATATCGTGAACGTCAAGCTTCAGATGGCGTTCTAACCGGGGAACCTTCAGGAGATCTCCATGCGCATCATGCGAAATATGGCCGCCGCCAGTGCGGCCCTCCTTCTAGGGCTTTCGGGATGCTGGCTCCAGCCCATTCCTCAGCCGGACACCGCGGCACACGCTTCTGCTTCGAAGATGCTTGATGCCAAGACCTTAGGGCTGAAGGAAGGCGCCTATCCGGCGTACACTTTCTTTGACGAGGATTTCCAGCAAGGCGGCTTTAGCTACGTCTATGGTGGTTCTACCAAGGTCCGCCAGCAGGAAGGCGAAGGACAGGGCGCCTTCGGTTCCGATTATTTCCTCCATTTTGATATTGATCAGAAGGACTATTCCGGTGCAGCTGTGTGCCTTTGGAACCAGTCCTTTGACATGACTCCGTATCTCAAGTCGGGCGCCGTGGTTTTCCAGGCTCGCGGCATGGACGGCAATGAAAAGATCAAGATCGGCTTGGTGGACGACGAAAAGTCCGACGGTTGGAAGACGGTAGTCCGCGTTGATCTTTCGCCAAAGTATGGCGTGATCAAAAAAGGCGAATGGACCACTTTCGTGATTCCGCTGCGTGACTTTGGCAAGCGCGGCGTCGCATGGGATGC
>DAIPHW010000270.1:0-2786 GCA_036771135.1 Fibrobacterota bacterium
CGGGAACCGCCAAGATCGTGCGGCCGTTCTGCCTGCAGGTCGACCTCTCCGACAGCTCCGGCATCTCTTCGGCGACCGGCCCCGACGAAGGCGTGACCGTCAACGTGCCGGGAGTCCTGGACACCTGGAGGCCAGAGCTGACAAACGGTTCGAGCTACCGCCAGGCCTCCTTTCAGATGACCATCGACTCCTCGAACTACGCGGCCGGCACGAACTACACGGTCGCAGTCCTTGCGCACGACCAGATGGGGAACTACAGCCGCAAGAGTCTGCAGCTGCAGATCTTAAACAGCGGGACGAACTCTCTTTATGACGTCTTCAATCGCCCCAACCCGGTCAAGAGCGGAGACGTCACGGCCTTCTACTTCAAGGTCTCCTCCGATCCGGACACCAACAATGCCATTCCCTCGTCCCTCAAGGCCTCCATCCGCATCCACACCCTGTCGGGAAAGCTCATCAAGGTGCTGCGCGTCGAACTCAGCCGAGACGGCACCTTCCTGCCCAAGGCCGTATGGGATCTGCATGACCAAGCCGGCAACGCCGTGGCCAATGGCCTTTACCCCTTCTCGGTGCTTTTAAGGATCCCAGGGCAAAACGGCTCCTGGAGCCAAGTCGAGCGTCGTGGCGTCGTAGCGGTGTCGCGCTAGCCGCAGCGCTGCCGTAGCGCGCGCAGAAGCCGAATTCGCATCATCGCTCGACGGAGAAGCGGGATGCGGCTTCTTTCTAGGCCAAAGCTCGCGTTGCGACCGTGGCGATAGTGGCGCACTAGCGGACGACGGATCCAATGCGCCGTTCCCAGCCGTTCGGCGACCAAGCCGATCCACCAGTCGTGCATGCCGATCCCGGCCGGGAAGGGCAAAAGGCGGGGCAAGAGACCAGTACGCAAGGCCATGCAGCAACCACTGTAGCCATTATGCAGCAAATTCTGCCAGAGCCCAGGATGCGCCCGATAGGTGGCCAGCAGCGAAGGACTCAGAAGTTTCCCGTGTCCATCGACGACTTCGGCGTCGCACAATACGAGCTGCGCCTCCGGAGGCGCCTCCTCCAAAGCCGCCACCCGACCGGGAAGCCATTCGTCATCTTGATCGGACAGCAAGATCCAAGTTCCTCGCGCCTGCGAAAGCAAGAACTCGAAGTTTGCGATCGCCCCCCCGAAACGCCCCTCCCAAAGGCGAATGCGCGGATCCCCAAGAGCGCGCACCAAGTCTGGCGTCCCGTCAGAAGAAGCGTCGTCCCCAATCAGCAATTCGTCCTCGGGAGACAACTGCGGCAAGATGGAAAAGACCTGGCGCTCCAGGAAGTCGCGTCCGTCGTGACTGGCCAGGCAAACGCTTTTCACGCATCGGCTCCGGGAAACCGCCCCAACAGATAATGATCTCGAAAGGCCTCCAGGAAACGCAACGTCCAGCAGGAGATCGACAGCTTGACAGCTCGCCCCAGCGTCCATCGGGTAATGCGGAATCGGTCACCGGGATTGAGGCGGCTCCAGCCACGGGCACCGTAGGCAAACCAGCGATAGCGGGAAAGCCGAGCGTCCCGCGACACGGCGAGAAAGGTCGACAACTGGTGTTCCAGAGAAAGCGCCACTGGCGCCAAAAGCCCACCGGCGCGTCCTAGGCTCCAGCACAAAGCGTAATCAGAAAAATCCAAAGGACAGCGTTCCAGCGCCGAAGCCGCTTCCAAAACAGCCGCAGCACGGACCAACAAGCCGGAGTTGAGCGCCAGATGCCCGGAGACGGGAACAATTCCCTCTATAGGAGCCTCAGGCAATCCATGCCGCAAGCGCATGGGCGAAAGCCTTTTCGCTTCAAAGCGCAGTTGCGGTGCCCAGGCAACCGCCTCAGGACAGGCGGCCACAGCCTCTTCGTAACAACTCCACCAGTCCCCTTCGGCCCCGAAGTCCTGATCTAGCAGCAGCAGGAACTCGCGTCCTTCCTTAAGTGCGGCAGCGGCGGCATCCAAGTAGCGCGGCCCGACGCCGGGATTGCGTCCGTCGCGGACTAGGCACCAGGACGGCGAAAAAAAGCCCGGAACCCTCCCGCCTCCGTTGTCGTAGAGGCGCACCGAGAGCCCAGGAGCTTTTTCTAGGCTGGCGCGGGCCGGAACGTCCATCAGCGAGGCGTTTCGCAGCACCAGCACCACCAAGGTGGAATCCCTCAGCGCAGCCACCAGCGAAGCACCTTTCGAGGCAACAGGAGCTTGGGCAGACGACGCAGGAAGGGAGCGCTCCAGCTGGCGAGTTCCGGCAAGCGACGCAAAGCTTCGCGCCGATCCGTCTGGGCCAGTTCCGAAAACCAGTTGGCCTTCCAGGCCGCGACCGCAGCGGCGTACTGGGGATGATCGCGATGGCTTTCCAAAGCACCCAGGAAAGCCGAATAGACGCGATCCGTCTGCATGTGGAGGTTCGTTCCGTGGATGCGATAGTGGGTAAACACCTCGGGCAACACAGCGATCGGTCCGAAGCGGCGTGTCAGTCGCAACCACATGGGAAGATCTTCCACGGACTGGCCCATGTCATATCCGCCCGCCTCCAGGAACTCCTGGCGGCGCCACATCACGCTCACGGTGTGCAGCTCCTTGCGGGCTAGGAACAGGTCTTCAAAAGAAACCTCGGGGATTCCCCGCAGGTACTGTTTCATGGCCGTCAAGGAACCGTCAGGATGAAGCGCCAGCGCCTGCCCCGAGCAACCGACGCGATCGGGATGGGATTCGAGGAAGTCCACTTGGCAGCGCAATCGCCCAGGAACCATGATGTCGTCCGAGCCCATGCTCACGTAATATTTGCC
>DAIPHW010000271.1:0-2785 GCA_036771135.1 Fibrobacterota bacterium
CTTCAAAGGACTGGCGGATGGCCTGCAAGGTCTTGCCGATGGTCGTCACGAGGTTATAGACCTCCACGGCCCGAATGCCCGCAAGATTGCCCAGCAGAGCCAGATCGAAGCGCGCCATCACGCCCGAAAGCAGGTCTGATCCGGCTAGCGGCAAACCGTAGGCGACAAGGCGACGAGGCGGGAGCGCTGGCCGCTGCAACACCTCCCCATGGAGCCAGAAAAACGACCCGATAGCCAGCAGAGCATTGGCTGCATTGGCGCACAAGAAGCAGTTTGCCAACCGCCAGCCCGTCCCCAAGACATGCCCGACAAGAGCACCTCCAAACATGATGAGAGGGACCACGAGATTGTTTCCCACGATGCGCGCCGCCATGTTCTTGCGGTTGAGGTTGGCCTGGTACAGGAGGCTTGCTAACGCCAAGAGCGGGATGGAAACGGCCACCGCCCAGCGGTCATAGCGTGGCAAATCCAATCCTCGCACCCCACCGATGACGTGCTGCGACAGGAACAGGAACGCAAACATGCCAAGAATCGAAGTGGCCAGCACCATCCAAACAGAAGCAGATAGGGAAACATCATACTCAGAAGACTTTACTTGGCCACGCCACCAGATGATGCCGCGATCCATTCCCAGCAGGGAAATCTGGAAAAGCAGGTAGGCAAGCGTTTCAGCCAATCGAAACGACCCCCATCGCCCGCCCGCATAAAGACTGGCGCATGCCAACGTCAGGATGGCTTCCAAGGGACGGGAAAGATTGTCCACCAGGACCATTCGCAATCCCCATGCAATGTCGGATCCACTTTGGCCTAAAGCCACCGTTTCCCCTCCCAGGTTCGCCCAACGAAGTACCGTCCAGACGGTACATAAACTAGCTCCTTACCACAACCAACACAGGAAGACGTTTCGTCTAATTAATTCAAATAGACGAAAATGTAGGCGTTCCGTCATTTTTTCTTCTCAACACTCCACCTGCAGCGATTGCTAAGGTTTTCTAATGCCTTCCTTCGATGCAGCGGTTCTGATCGGGCGCTTTGAGCCTTTCCACCGAGGCCATCTCGGTCTGCTGCGTGGCGCATTGGCCACGGCCCCAATGAGCATCGTGGTGGTCGGTTCTAGCCATCAGGCTCGCACTCCGCGCAACCCCTTTTCGGCCGCCGAGCGCATGGACATGATCCGCTCGGCACTGCCGCCCGATGAAGCGGCGCGACTTCGCTTCGTACCCATGCGCGACTACTGGAATGCCGAGCGCTGGGCTGCCGCCGTGGTCCAGGCAGTACACGCATTGGTTCCCGACCACACCCGCTTGGCTCTGGTGGGCTACCGCAAGGACGACGACACCGGCGACTACCTGGACGGATTTCCCGACTGGAACTACGTGGGGCTCCCCCGCCAAGGCGACATCGACGCCACCACCATCCGAGAGGCGCTCCTGGGACGCGGCGATCTGGAGACCGTTGCCCCTCTGCTACCGGCATCGGTACTGGCCTGGCTGCGCGCCTGGTCGCGCACCCCCGTGTGCGAGGAGCTGCGCCAGGAATGGCGTTCCCTAGAAGAAGAGCGGCTGCGACGCGGCTGCGAACGCTTCCAGGCGGTGGACACGCTGGTACGCACGAACAATTCGGCGCTCTTGGTGCAACGCGCCATCCGCCCCGGGAAAGGACTGTGGGCGCTTCCCGGAACCCTCCTCGAAAAGCCATCCGACCTCGTGGACACGGCGCGCACCGGAGTTCTGACAGAAACCGGCATATCGCTGACAGGAATTGTCCCCGAGCGCGTCGAGCTCTTCGCGCACCCTTCCCGGAGTCTACGCGGCCGGATCGAGACGCACGTCCACCTCTTTCGTCTCCCCTGCGAGGCGCCGCTGCACCCAGGGCCAGCCATCGCCGCCGCCCGCTGGGTTCCTTTCGGAGAGCTTCCGAGCCTGGAAGAATCCAGTTTCGAGGATCACCACCACATCCTGCGCGGTCTCTTAGAGATCGGTTAGGCAGGACCTTTAGGAGGAACAGATGATCGTTAGCCTGGCCTATGTGGCCTTTTCCCTGATCCGCACTGGCGCTCTTCCCGCGGAGGTTCACAACGTCCTAGAAGCCCAGCTTCCAGCCTGGGCCCAGATCACTGGCAATCCCGCCCCGCATTCAGAAGGCGAAGAGCGGATCGCGGTGGAGCGTACCGAAGGCTCAACCCTTCACATCGTCCTGATCGCTCGGCAGATTAAGGCTACGATACAGCGGGAAGGCGGGCATTCCTGGCTCACCGAGGTCGTCTGGTGCGGGCAGGGAACAGACCGTTGCGAAGATGTCTGGAGCCGCAACGACGAGGCATGGCGCTCCGACAAGGCCACCGCCAACCACACCGGTTATGCCGTCTATCGCGACGCACTTGGGCTTGACCCAGTCTCCTGGACAACTTCTGTCCCAGCACTCGTCGCCGGCAAGAAAGCGTGGGACAAAGGCCTCTGCACCGATGGCCTCTGCTTCTTGGCCTCGGTCAAGGATTCGAGCGTGGCCACCGTGGCGGCGCGTCCCAATGGCTCGGTGAACTGGTGGGACGCGAGCTACATCCTCGGGAGCAGCCTTGAGAAGGAGCTCGTCCACAGCTACCGCTACCTCTTGGAGAAGGGGCGTCCCGTCCCTAAACAAGGAGCCCGATGAACGAGAGCATTCCCGCTGACCAGGGAGAATTTTTGCTGTTCCAAAGCGAGGATGGCTTGGCCCATATCCAATGCCGCTTTGAGAACGAGAACATTTGGCTGACCCAAGCCACCATGGCCGAGCTGTTTCAAAC
>DAIPHW010000272.1:0-2760 GCA_036771135.1 Fibrobacterota bacterium
TGGCAAAGGAAACGGCGCGGCGGAAGGCTACGTCGCGGAACCAGGAAAGCTTGGCGGGATCCACGAAGGGCTTGCCTGAGGAGTCGCGACCGTCGTTCTGATTGAAGGCTACGAAGACCTGGTTGAAGGTGGGACCGAGCTTGTAGAGGGTGAAGCCGGAGTTCTTCTCCAAGGGCTTCAGGACCGGGAAGTCGCGTGGACTCACCGTCTCCATGGCATCGCTCTCGCCTGTCTTGAACTTTAAAAGTTCAGCTTCTTGGCCCTGAACGATCTCGTAGACCACGGTGTCGATGTAGGGCATAGCCTTGCCGGCTGCGTCCTTTTTCCAGTAGTAGGGATTGCGCACGAAGATGATGCGCTGGCCGGGAACGAAGGCGGCCATCTTGTAGGCGCCGGCACCCACCAGAGAATCGGGAGGCGTGGAGATGCCGTAAGCGGCGTTGAAGGCGTTGCCGGTGCGGTTTTCTAAGCGCTTCTTGGAGAGGATGGGGATGCCTCCCACCGAGGCGACAAAGGGCGCATAGGGCTTTAAAAGCTTGAATTGTACGGTGAGCGGATCCAGCGCCTTCACTTCGGGGAGTTTGCCGTCGACCAGCAAGATGTCGCGCATGGCGCAGCGCACCGCCGTGTCGTAGACGAGCTTGGTCCAGGTGAAGACCACGTCGTCGCTGGTCAGCGGCGATCCGTCGTTGAATTTGAGTCCCGCGCGCAGCTTGAAGGTCCATACCAGGCCGCTGGCATCGTGAGTCCAGGACTCGGCAAGATCAGGCTTGGGGAAGCCTGTCTGGCCATCGGTGGTGGTGAGACCGTTGAAGATCATGTTGACCACGCCGCTGGAGGAGGTCTCGTTTTCCACGATGGGGTTGAGCGTCTTGGGACCACCCCATTGCGAAAGAACGATTTTGCTGCCGGAAGCTCCAGACGAGGAGTCCTTCTTGCATCCAGAAAGCGCAAATGGGATCATAAGGCACAGAAAAAGGGCGGCTTCTCTCATGGAGTCTAATTTAGGACATCCGTTTTCCTCTGTGGCATTCCGATTGCGGAATCGTTGGTACCTTTGCATTTATGGTCGCCACCAAGAAGGATGTCGAGGGCCTGCTCAGTTATGACCGTCCATCCGGGCGGCATCTGCTGAGTGTCTTGCTGTGGTGCCTTCATGTCACCACCTTTGTTAATATCGTCTTTACGAGCCAGATTCCTGGTCATTCTACCCGCAATATGATTGGTTCGACCGTTGGCTTTTGCGGTTCGCTTTTGGCCCGCCTCTTTTGGATGCGGCATCGGGAGCAGATCGTGGTTCATGTGCTCTCGGCAATCTTCGTGGTCGCAGCCGTTGGTGCTGCCATGGGAAATGGAGTGCATGTCCCCGGAGTCGTGGGGATTTTTGTCGGCGTGGCGATGGCTGGGTATCTGCTCGGAATTCGCTGGGCGGCGATCTACGCATCCATCGGCGTGTTGGCTCTATGGGGCGCATTCTTCCTGGAAATCATTCGACCGCACCCCATTCAGGACGTTCCTGCTTTCGCTTGGGGGGCAGTGCTGCTCATCCTCCTTCTGTTGACGTGCATTATCGCCTCGATTCCAGCTCGGGGCATCCTTTTGGCCTATGACAAATTTCAGAAAGAACGTCGCAGCCTGGCCAGTTCTATTCATCAGCGCGAAGAGCGCTCCCGCAACCTGGAACGCGACGTGCAAGCGCGCACCAGCAATTTGGCGCTGGCCAACGCTGATCTTGAGCGCTTCCCGTTAGCTCTGGCGCATGATCTGCGAACGCCGCTGCAGGCGCTTTCGGGATTTGCTTCGCTCTTGGAGGAAGGCGGTTGCGATGCTGCGCAGGCCTCTGCGCTGCAGGAACTCCAGAATTCGATCAGCACCATGGAATCGGTCTTGAACCGCACTTTAGAAGTACGGCGTAAGCAGCAAGGGCATTCTGATGGGTGAATTGCTGCATCCTTTTCAGATCCGCCTAGCTCGGCAGACTTTTCTACAAATCGTGGCGGTACTTTTCCTGCAGACCGTCCTATTGGCATGGCGTGGGAGCAATGCCGAAGAGCTGGCGACCACTTTTGGACTGCTTTTGGTCGCGGTTGTGGCTTGGATGGGAACGAATCTGCGTGCCTACCACCGTTCACGCGGTTTTTCTCTGATGATGGGGGCTGCCTTGCTGGTGGCTCCTTGGACATCAGGGGGGTTGCGCCATCCGGCGATTTTTCTGGGACTGATCCTACTCCATCCTTTGGCGCTTTTCTTTGGCGTTCGGGCGGTGTGGAGTTATGCAGCCTTCCTGGTGGTCAATGTCCTGCTCCTGATCGTGGGAGAGACTCACGGCTGGATCCTGGGAAGCGCTCCGAGTTCGGAGACGTTGCTTTTGATTATGACGGCCTTGGTTGGGTACATGTTGTTCTTTGCCGCCGTACCGCTGGTGCAAGTGAGAAGACTCCTGAACGCCGCCAACCACCACATCCAGGAACGGCGCGCGGTAGATGCCCAATTGCAGAGGCTGGAAGAAGAACTGGAAGATCGGGTCGAAGAACGCGAAGAAAGCCTGTTGAAGCGGCGTGCGGAGCTTCAGGCCCTGGCTCGCTCCAATGCGGCGGATTTGCGACCTGGGATCGACAGCCTGAAAGGCGCGATTCAAGCGGTTCGCGAAGCTTATTCTGGTCAGTCGGATTCGCGAGCATTGCAGCGAATCATCGAAGGTGGTGAGCGCGTTGAGTCGATGCAGAAGGCCCTGGAGCGCTTTTGCCAGGTGGATGATCA
>DAIPHW010000273.1:0-2749 GCA_036771135.1 Fibrobacterota bacterium
CCTATGGCTGTTCTAAGCTGACGGCTGAAAAGATCCATCTGATCTGGCAGGCGGAATCGCCCGAGCGTCGACTTTTGATCGCACGGCCAGGCGTGGTCTTTGGCGCTGGCGAAGGTGGCAACGTGACGCGCATGGTCAAGTTCGTGCGCAAGGGGCTCTTCGTCTATTTCGGGAACCAAGGCGTCCGCAAGTCCGGCATCTTCGTCAAGGAGCTTTGCCGCATCTTCTCCTGGGGGCTGCAGAACCTCGGTGATCCCGCCTTTTGCAACCTTCGCCCGGGCGCTGCCCTTTTGAACGCGAGCTTTGACCCTCCGCCGTCCGTGGAAGACTACGTGACAACCATCAAGAAGGTGGGAGGCTTCCGACGTCCAACATTGTCGGTCCCTTACGGCCTTCTCTTCTTCGCGTCCTTCTTCTGCTTCGGAATCGCCGGCATCCATCCGGTGCGTGTGCGCAAATTGATCCGCCCCAATCTCATCTTGCCCACGTTCCTGAAGGAAAAGAACTACCCCTGGCACTGGACTTTTGAAAGTGCCTTAGAGGACTGGAAGGCGGAACTCCCCGAGGACTGGGGAGCCTAGTTGCTACCACCCGACCGTGGCGCTCGCGCTCCAGCGCATTCCCCGGTACGTTGACGAGTCGCTCCAAGCGTAGCCGACAGATCCTGTCAGACGTTTGCCAAACCACGGCTCCCAGCTAGCAGCTCCGCCCATGGTCCATGTGCGGAAGGCATGCTCAAGGAGCGAGACGTCGTATGAGTCCTGCTCACCATGTACGACGCCCAATTGCGCTTGCCTTCCAATTCCCTTCTCCTGCAGTGAAAACTCCGGTCCCAGTTCCAGAGAAGCCTTGGGGCGCCACTGGATGCGCACATGGGTGGAACGGCTGTCGGGGCCGCCTTCGCTGCCGGTGGCAAAGCCGTAATGCGAGAAGGTGTAGGCAGCTTCGCGGCCTCCCGTATAGGTCCAGGGACGCACGACAGAGACCTCGGCAGTGAGATCTGCATCAATGGCTTTCCAGGGGGAAAGTAGGCGAAATCCTCCCAAGGCGGCCCAGCGATTTAACCAGTGGTTGTTGAACATCGTCGTCGGCCCATCCAGGTCGTCGATGAAGAAGACGCCCCACAGCGACAGGTAGGGGATGCGATCGATACGGGCGTCGAACTGCATGGCGGCGTTGTCACGATTGCCGCTCAGGTCCTGCGTGAAAAAAATGGGCACTAACGGCAGCAAGTACGCTGGCTGAAGTCCGCCCGAGGAATCGGCCGGATAGGTGACCATGTTTTGAAAAGCAAGCGCCACACCGTCAAAGGGCCGAACCTCGAAACGGTGGACGTGCAGCCACTTGCGAGTGTCGCCCGCGTAGTAGCGCGGATCGCCAGCGCCCGTGTAATAATCGGTCGAGCGCGCTTCCAGGACGGTGGCTTGCACCGTGAGCCAGTCGAAAGGATCGATGCGCGTGTCGAACATCGTCCACGGCGGCAGGAAGCGGGAGGTGGAAAGCCCCGTCCATTCACCAGGGCCATGCTGGATATGGTCTCGCCCGTATTTCATGGTGAGCCATTTGTGCTGCCATTGCACGTAAGCGGTGTAGCGGGCAAAGGTGCGCTTCTTGTAGAGGCCGTTTTGGTTATCGTCCCCGAAAGGCACTTCCGAAGGCTCTCCGTCGGCGTTCGGGTAGCGGTCGTAATAGATGTAGTCGTCCGCCCATTCGGTATTGATGGTCGCTTGGCTGTACCACTGGATCTCCCCGCCCAGCGTCCCGTAGAGCTGTCCCCCGAGGCTTCCCAAACGACGCGTCAACGAGGAATCCCGCCGCACGCTGCCTTGCACCTGCGGCTCGATGGCTAGGAAGGTCCCGTCGTCAGCGCGTTTCCAACGCTTCAGTTCGCACGGAGAGTCGAGGAACTCCGTGAGCATCAGACTGTCAAATCTTGTCAATCCTCCTCGTTCCGAGGCTTTGGTCAGGAACTCACGGATCTGCGTGGTGGAAAGCGGCCAGCCCTGGTGCGGCAGGGAGAGGCCGGAGCGCGTCGAGATCCGCTCCAGAGCGTCGTGGAACGTCGAAGATCCGCTCCAGTCGAGGCCTTCGGGAAGCTTGTCGGTCGCCGCCTGAGCAAGTGCCGCCAGAGCTATCGCTGCCACGCCTGTCCACCGGATCGGGAACCGTCTTCGCATCGGCTAAAGATAGAGATAGTGCAGTGCAGCTCTTGGCCACTTTGCAGCTCACCCCGCATTGTGTAGTGCCACTTCGCCCAGCCCACCTCACCCCGACCGCTGACGCGGCCACCCCTCTCCTGCTCAACCCTTCGGCTTACGCTCAGGGCATCGCGCAGGAGAGAGGGCAAATGGAACGACGACGCCGAAATTTTTCTCCGCTGCCCGACATGGGGCCCCATGTTGCGAGCTTGCTCGCGTGGGGCAAGCAGACGCCACTTCTCCGCTGTCCGTTGACCGGAGTACCCGACAACGGCACCTGCTTGCTGTTCCCCCTCGCCATTTATTGGAGAGGGGGCTAGGGGGTGAGGCGGGATCCAAGGGGTGGAACCCCTGGGAGCGGGAGTCCAGAGGGGGGGCGGTCACCCCCTCTGGAAAACATGGATTGAAGTCCAAAAACGGCGCCACACGTTCTGGAAAGCCAAGCGCCATCGCAACACCTTACTCGAAAAGTTCGGCGTGAGTTCCCGTTCGCACAAATACGATCAAGCAAGGCTTGGCCGCATCGTCGAACCTGTACGTCAGCAGAAAAT
>DAIPHW010000274.1:0-2741 GCA_036771135.1 Fibrobacterota bacterium
ACCGCGGCCGACTTGTAGGAATCGCCATAAAGCTCTCCGAACGTCTCGTTCAAGAGGCGTACCACCAAGTCGGCGTGCAGGTTGTTGGCGCAGAAGACAAGCGTCTTCTCCTCACCGAAGGGGTCGAGTTCGCGGGCGAGCTCCCGACAGATCACGCGGTTGAACTCCTCGGTGATCACGCCTCGGTTGAAGGCCTCTACGTCGAAGTGCAGGTCATCTTCAAGCTCGGCCGTCTCGACTTCGCCAGTGCCGGCCCGAATGAGAGTGACCTCCTCGCCCTTCGCGAAATCGATTCCGTTTTCTGTCAAAATGGTACGGTAGCACACCGGCGGCTCGTGGTCCACCAGCCAGTCTCCGGCCACCGCCTCGCGGTAGGAATAGGTGAAGACGGGTTTTCCGAAGATGTCGGTGGTGTGCTTGGCAGGCGTGGCCGTGAGCCCCACCTTCACCGCATCGAAGTGCTCCAGCACGCGCCGATAGGTCGACAGGTACTGGGAGGCGTCGCGCATCTCGATCTCGCCATCGGTCATTTCCTGATCAAGCGTGTAGCCTCGGTGCGCCTCGTCCACCACGATGCAGTCGTACTCGTCGATGCCCGGCGGGGTATCGGAATGGAAGAGCCGCTTGACCATGGCCTGCACCGTAGCCACTTGAATGCGCGTTTCCGCTTCAGGGGCCATGTCGCCCAAAAGCGCCACGTTGTAGACCTTCGAGAGCGGGAGGTTCCGCTCCAGGAGCGCATCGTCGAAGGCCTCCTGAGCCTGGGTTCCCAGCGACGTGCGATCCACCAGGAAGAGGATGCGGCGGAAGCGCTCGGCCTTGAGCAGGCGGTACATCAACCCGATCAAGGTGCGGGTCTTGCCAGTCCCGGTGGCCATGGCCAGAAGCACCTCGCGACGTCCCTCGAGGATGGCCTGCTCCACGGCCTGCACGGCCCGGATCTGGTAGTCGCGCAGACCCAGATAGGCGAAGCTCTCGCTGGTGAGGATCTCGCGTGACCGTTCCAGATTGCGGCAAAGAAGATCCGCAAGGCCTTCGGGACCATGGAACCCGTCGTTGGCGCGAGCGCAGCTGTGCGGAGCTCGCAGGTCGCGGAACCACGTTCCCGACTTTTCGGCCAATTGCTTCACATAGGGACGTCCGTTGCAGGAATAGACGAAGGGAATGCGGAACCGTCCGCCCTCGCCATCGGGCCAGCCTTCTTCGGAGCTTTCGCCCCACGCAGGCACCAGTCCTCGTTCCAGGGAAAATCCACGGGCATAGCGCTCGGCCTGGGAAATCTTGCCGGCCACATCCACGTTCTCGCGTTTGGCTTCCACCACCGCGACCGGGACAAGCCCTTGGAACAACACATAATCGGCCGCTTGCCGGCCTGCGATGGGCCATTCGGAGATCGCCTGATTCACGCCCTGGGCCGGACGAGCACCGCTTGCGTAGGTGCGCGCCTTAGAGTCGGCTTCCCAGCCGACCTCGCGCAGTTGAGCATCGATCCGTTCACGGGTCTGGGCTTCGTCCAGCTCCACGCGACCGGTCGCCACCCGAGATCTTTCGAAAAAGGGCTCCAAGGCGCCCTTGGCCGCCATGGCCGCAGCGGCCTGTGCAGCCTCTAGCCGCTTGACAAGATCCGTCTTTTCCGTCTCGGCTTCCCGGGCCAGGCTCTCCCACACCGCACGTTCCTCGGCGGTCTCGCGCAGGCGTGTTTCCATGGAGGTGCGCAAGGCTTCGACCTGCTGGTGCTCGTCCATCGCCGCATCCACCATGGCCTGCAGCCGCAGCAGCTCCTGGCGCAGCTCTGCGCTCTCGTCCTGGGGAGGGGTTGGCGGCAAAAATGGACCGCCCTTGAAGTCGCTCTTCCCGAAGGTGCGCTGGCACCACAACCCTAGCTGGTTCGCGGTCTTCAAGGCCATAAGCGCCGTGCCATAGTCGTTCTGACCGGCATGACTTGCCTGGTTTCCGGCGCGGCGCAAGTCATGGAACAGGTTCAAGATGTCGCGTTCGAGGATTCCGCCATCGCGCAGACGACGCAGCAGGTCGTTCTGATTTTCCTCGCTAGAGGCATAAATCCCGATCCGCGCGGCAGTGAACTGTGCCAAGACTTCCCCGAACTGCCGCAATTTCAGAAGCGCAGTATTGGGATCGTCGGGGAAGTACCGCTCGGCCAGTCGCCCCAATCGCGCAAGCTGCACATCCAAGTTCCCCAGGTGGGAAAAATTGGAAGCCGAGGCTTTAGATGTCCGATCAGCGCTCATCTTCGCTCCGGGGTGGCTCGGAGGGGAAATCAAGGCTCAGGGCCTGTGTCTCACCCGATCAAAGAGGGAAATTTAGCTCCCTTTCACCGCATTGAGGACCGCGTCCAGCGCCACAACGTGCTGGCCCTGATCGAACGCATGACGCCCTAAAGCCGCCGCGCCGCCTGCACCAGCGCCACCATGACGGGGACTTATCGTCTCTAAATCTTCGGCTTCAAAATTCTCCGGCGAATGCCGCCTTTGCGCTTAAAACCGAGGCCGTCAAGATAGAGATCTGTTGTTTCCAACTTGCCATCCTTGCGTTCCTTAAGAATGCCGGCATCGATAAGCATGGGAACAAAGCCTTGGTAATCATCGCAAGGTGGGGATGCTAAATCCGGATTTTGATTCCAAGGTTGCTCCCAAGTCCTGCGCAACTGCGCTTCAAACGGCTTTCGCTCCATGGGCATCTGGCGAATTGTGGTCCACTTAGAAAGCCGCTCAGAAAGCCCG
>DAIPHW010000275.1:0-2701 GCA_036771135.1 Fibrobacterota bacterium
GCACGTCTTTGAGCGCCAGGGCCAGGTATTTGGCCGGATCCTTGGCGAAGGTCGCGGGACAGCCGCTGCAGCAGAGCCGGACCGCTCGTCCCTTGTAGACGACGGGCACGGGCTCGCCCATGCCGCCAAGCTTGTCGCCGGTCACGGGGCAGTGGAGGTTGCCCACGGGCTTGGCCGCCTTGAGCTGGGCCGCCGTGGGATGGATGTGGAGCGAAGTGTCGGGGTTGGCCGCAAAGTTTGCGCCGGCGAGCAGCAGGCACAGGACAAAAAGTGTCTTTTTCATGGTTGATCTCCTTCTTTGGGTGTGGATGGCGCCTTTGCGCCGGGTTGGGAATGGGACAGGCCGCGCCGCTTCCAGAGGAAGAAGAGGGCCGGATAGACGAGGAGCTCCATGGCCACCGAGGTGACCACTCCGCCCACCATGGGGGCGGCGATGCGCTTTAAAACGTCGGAGCCGGTGCCGTGGCTCCAGAGGATGGGAAGGAGCCCTGCGAGAATCACGCAGGCCGTCATGGCCTTCGGACGCACCCGCTGCACCGCGCCCTCGTCGATCGCTTGGACAAGATCTGTCACGCTTGGGAGCGGCTTGCGAGCGCGGGCGGCGTCCCAGGCGTGGTCGAGGTAGAGGAGCATCACCACGCCGGTCTCGGCGTCGAGCCCGGCCAGCGCGATGAGCCCGACCCACACCGCCACCGAGACTTGGAAGCCCGCGAGGAAGAGGAACCAGAAGGCCCCCACCAGCGAGAAGGGCACGGCAAGCAGGACGATCAGGGTGCGCGGGAGGCTTCGGGTGTTGAGGAAGAGGATGAGCACGATCAGAAAGAGCGTAAAGGGGATGACGGAGAGCATGCGGGCGCGCACCCGCTCCATGCCTTCCCACTGGCCGCTCCACTCCAGGGCGTACCCGGCCGGCAGGTTCACGGCTGCGGAAAGCCGCGGCGAAAGGCGGCGCACTAGGCCCCCCAGGTCGCCTTCGCGGGTGTCGACGAAGACGTAGACGTTCGGGCGTCCGGCCTCGCTGCGCACCACCATGGGGCCGCTTCCCCAGGCGATCTCGGCGATCTCGGAAAGCCGCACCGGCCCTTGCGAGCCATCTACCCAAATCTGTCCGATGGCCTCGCGCGAGTCGCGGGTTTCGCGCTCCAGGCGCAGCGTGATGTCGATGCGTTCCAGTCCTTGGTAGGCCGTGGCCACCGCCATGCCGGCAAGTCCGGTGCGCACCGCGTCGTTCACCGCCGCCACCGAGACGCCGCGGGCGGCGGCGCGGGTGCGGTCGATGCGCAGGTCCAGGTAGTTGCCGCCGGCGGCGCGCTCGGCAAAGGCCGAGGCCACGCCCGGCTCCCCGCGCAGCCGGGACTCCACCTGCACGGCCAGGGCCTGCAGGGTGTCGGCGTCCGGCCCCGAGATCTTGACGCCGATGGGCGTGCGGATGCCGGTGGAGAGCATGTCGATGCGCGACTTGATGGGAAGGGTCCAGGCGTTGGTGAGCCCTGGCACCTTCACGGCGCGGTCTAGTTCCCGCACGATGCCCGCCACGTCCATGCCGGGACGCCAGCGCGACGGGTCCTTGAGGCGGATCACCGTCTCGAACATGTCAAAGCCAGCCGGGTCGGTGGCGGTCTCGGCGCGCCCGCTCTTGCCGAAGACCTGCTCCACCTCGGGAACCGAGAGGATCAGGCGGTCGGTCTGCTGCAAAAGCTCCCGCGCCCGCGTGACCGAGATCCCGGGCAGGGTGGTGGGCATGTAGAGGAGGTCGCCCTCGAAGAGCGGAGGCATGAACTCGGAGCCCAGACGCGAGATGGGCCAGAGGCTGGAAGCAAGCGCGAGCAGGGCGACAAGAATTGTCGTCTTGGGACGCCGCAGCACCGCGTGGACCACCGGATGGTAGAGCCGCGTCAGCAGCCGGTTGACGGGATTCTTGGCTTCGGACGGAATCCGTCCGCCCAAGGTGAGCCCGACCAGCACCGGCACCAGCGTCACCGAGAGCCCGGCGGCGGCGGCCATGGCCCAGGTCTTGGTGAAGGCAAGCGGCCGGAAGAGCCGTCCCTCCTGGGCCTCCAGGGCAAACACCGGCAGAAAGGACACGGTGATGAGGAGCAACGACCAGAAGAGCGCCGGCCCCACCTCTAGCGAACTCTCCCGCACCACCTCCCAGCGAGGACGACGCTCTTCGGGAGGCAAGGCCTGCTCGCGCTCCAAGTGCTTGTGGGCGTTTTCCACGAGGATGATGGAGGCGTCCACCATGGCTCCGATGGCGATGGCTAGGCCTCCGAGGCTCATGATGTCGGCGCCGACGCCCGAGAGCCGCATGACCAGGAATGCGGCGAGGAGTGCCACCGGAAGCGTCACCACGGCCACCAGCGCCGAGCGGGCGTGGAAGAGGAAGATGGCACACACCAGCGCCACCACGGCCATTTCTTCCAGGAGCTTCCCGCCCAGATTCTTCACGGCGCGGTGGATCAGCTCGGAGCGGTCGTAGAGCGGGACGATGCGCGTGCCCGGTGGCAGTGCCGCCTCGATTTCCCGGAATTTGTCTTTCAGGCCCGAGATGGTGGCCAGGGCGTTGCCGCCGTAGCGCATCACCACCACGCCGGCCACCGCGTCTCCTTGGCCATTCAGATCGGTGACGCCGCGGCGCATGGCGGGGCCCTCGGAAATGTGGGCGATGTCTGCAAGCCGTATCGTGGTCGTGGCGATGGCC
>DAIPHW010000276.1:0-2661 GCA_036771135.1 Fibrobacterota bacterium
ATCGATACCGTGGTCTACGAGATCGTCCAGGGCCAGGAAGCCGAACTGCTGAAGTTCAAGACCGGCGAGAGCGATGCCATGGAAACGGTGAGCCCGCGCGATTTCCCAGTCCTGAAGCCTTTGGAGAAGAGTTCCGGCTTTAAGCTCTACAAGCTCGGCCCAACGTTCAACCAAGTCTTCGTGGTCTTCAACCAGAATGATGGCCGCGACTCCTCCGGGAAGCCCTTCGTAGATCCGGCCAAGCTTTCCTGGTTCCGCGACGTAGCCTTCCGCCGCGCCGTTTCCTTTGCCATCGACCGCAAGGCCATCCGCGACATCGCCTGGAACGGTCTCGGCACCGATGCCAATGGCCCCTTCAGCCCGTCGATTGGATACTACTTCAATCGCAAGCTTCCTCCGCTGACGCAGAACCTCGACTCAGCCCGCAGCGTTCTGAAGGCCGCCGGCTATTCCTGGAACGCCCAAGGCGGCTTGCTCGATCCCAAGGGACACCCGGTCGTCTTCAACCTCGTCACCAATGCAGAAAACAAGGTGCGCATCGACATCGCAGGCCTAGTCCGCAAAGACCTCGAGAAGATCGGCATGAAGGTGAACTTCACCCAATTGGAATTCAATTCAATCATCTCCATGACCGACAATAATTTCCACTGGGACGCCATCCTTCTTGGGCTCACCGGCGGCGGCAGCGACCCCCACTTTGGAGCCAACGTCTGGGTCTCCTCGGGGCGCACCCACATGTGGTATCCACGTCAAAAGAAGCCTTCCACTGCCTGGGAAGCCGAACTCGACCAACTGGTCTCTCAGGGAGTCGTCACGCTAGATACAGCTGCCCGCAAGAAAATCTATGATCGGATCCAAGAGATCGTGCGCATTCAACAGCCCTTCGTATACCTGGGTTACCAGGAAGCCATCGGCGCCGTGCGCACCCGCATCAAGAACCTGCATCCGACCATGTTGGGAGGAGTGCTCAACAACTTCGACACCCTGCAGGTCCACTAAAGACCGTGGCGAAATTCGTCGTAAAAAGGCTTCTGGGAATGCTCCCCATGCTGGTCGGAGTGAGCATTCTCTCTTTCCTCCTGATGCAGCTTTCTCCGGGAGACCCGCTTTCGGCACAGCGCGGCAATCCTCAGATTCCCGACGCCCTCATCCACCAGTTGGAACGCCAGTACGGCTTCGACCGCCCACTCCCGGAGCAGTACCTGCGCTGGGTGGGGCGCCTTCTGCACGGAGATCTCGGCTGGTCCTTCAAGTACAGCCGCCCCGTCTCTGAGGTGATCAGCGAACGGCTGGAGAATACTCTCATCTTGGCACTTTTCTCTTCCGGGCTCACTTGGCTCCTGGCCGTCCCCTTGGGAATCTGGTCAGCGCTGCGACGCGGCCACTGGTTGGATAAGACGCTTTCTGCTACCGCATTCCTAGGCATGAGCCTTCCCTCCTTCTTCCTGGCGCTCCTGCTGCTCTACGTCGCCACGCTACTTCCCCCATTGCCACTAATCGGGAGCATCCCCATTGCTGGCATCACCTCCAGCGACTTTGCGTCCTTTTCCGCTCCCGAAAAGGTGCTCGACGTGCTCAAGCACCTGCTGATCCCCGGCATCGTGCTGACCATCGGCGGCATTGCGAGCCTGCAGCGCATCGCTCGCGGCTCCATGCTGGAAGTGCTGCGACAGCCCTACATGCTGGCAGCCCGCTCGCGCGGCGCCTCCGAAACCTCGCTCGTTTGGCGCCATGCCTTCCGCAACGCCGCCAATCCCCTCATCACACTCCTGGGTTTCGAGTTCTCTGCTCTGCTCTCGGGGGCAGCCTTCACCGAGATCATCACCAGCTGGCCCGGCATGGGCTTGGTGGCCCTGGAAGCCGTCCGTGCCAAGGACATGTTCCTGGTGATGGCCACCGTCCTCATGGGAGCCGTGCTGCTGCTCTTGGGCAACCTCATCTCTGATCTGCTCCTAGCCTGGAACGATCCGCGCGTGCAGTTGCGCTGACCTGTCCGGACTACTTTTCCGGCATGAATCCTTCCTCAGCCATGCGGCGCGCCTTCGATCTGGCGCTTTCGGTGCGCGGCAGGACGCTCCCCAATCCCGCCGTGGGCGCCGTTCTCTGGGATGCCCAAGGACGATTGCTTTCCGAAGGCGCCACCCAGCCCCCGGGCGGTGAACATGCCGAGGCCATGGCCCTGCGTCTTGCCGGGGCACAGGCTCACGGCGGCACCCTGACTGTGACTCTGGAACCTTGCGTCACCTTTCCCGGAAAGCGCACACCCGCCTGCAGCGAGGCGATCCTCCAGGCAGGCATCGCACGCGTCATCGTGGGGAGCCTTGATCCCGACCCGCGGGTCCACGGCGAAGGCCTTCGGAAGCTTCGCGAACACGGAATCGAGGTCCAGGAAGAGCCTCTGGAGGGCGAGATCCCGGACTTCTACGCCGGATTTGCCAATTTCCGTCGCACCGGACTCCCCAGGGTCACCCTCAAGATTGCCATGAGCCGAGATGGCATGGCCACCGCGACCCCAGGCACAGCCACCGCCATTACCGGCGAGACGGCCAAGCGCTTCGTTCACGGTCTGCGCGCCAAGAGCGATGCCATTCTCATTGGCAAGGGGACACTCCTGAGTGACGATCCGAGGCTCGACGTGCGCTTGGTTTCCGGAAACTCCCC
>DAIPHW010000277.1:0-2627 GCA_036771135.1 Fibrobacterota bacterium
GCGCGGCTCGGACGGAGCCTCTGTGACAGATTTTGTCTCAGCGCCGCTGCGCACCGTTTCCTCCATGGCGCGATGGAGCTCCAGGAAGGTGGGGCAGATCTTGTCATCAGTGAGCTGGTTGGCGGCGTCCAGGCCGCTCATGGCGTCTTTGCAGTAGACCACCGGACCTGAGTACTGAGCGGCAATGTTCTTCACCGTGAAGGCGTTGGAGAGCGCCGCGCCTCCGACCAGGATGGGTGCCGTGACGCCGGCGGCGGCGAGATCGCGGGCGGCGGTGACCATCTCGTGGGCGCTTTTCACCAGAAGCCCTGAAAGGCCGATGAGATCGGGTTTGTGCTCGCGAGCGGCGGCCACCAGTTGATCGGGCGGCACCTTGATGCCGAGGTTTACCACCTTGTAGCCGTTGTTCCCGAGGATGATCTCCACCAAGTTCTTGCCGATGTCGTGGACGTCCCCCTTCACGGTGGCCAACAGCAGGGTGCCGCGGGTGGAGGAGTCGCCCTTCTCCATGTGCGGTTCCAGGTAGGCCACTGCGGACTTCATGGCCTCGGCCGACTGCAGCACCTCGGCGACAATGAGCTCGTTCTTGTTGAAGAGTCGCCCGACTTCAGACATGCCGTCCATTAGCGGGCCGTTGATGATCTCTAGCGGCGCGCGGCCTTCTTGAAGCAGCGTCTCCAGGGCCTCGTTGAGACCTTCCTTGGTCCCCCCTAGAATGCAGGCGGCGATATGCTCGGGCGGCGGCAGCACTTTGGCCTCGGCCTTGACCTCGGCCTTCTTGCCGCGGAAGTGGGCAGCGAAGGGCGTCACCGGATCATCGTTGCGATTCCACAGCAAATCGTCGCAAAGCGCCTTTTCCTCTTCCGGGATCTGGGCGTAGCGGACGAGCTTCTCGGCGTTGACGATGGCGCTGGTGAGTCCGGCCTTGGTGCAGTGGTAAAGAAAGACCGAGTTGAGCACCTCGCGACCGACTGGTGGCAGACCAAAGGAGACGTTAGAGACGCCCAGGGTGCTCTGGCTGCGCGGGAAGGCCTGGGAGATGAGGCGCACCCCCTCGATGGTCTTGGCGGCCGATCCCTTGTAGCTCGCGTCTCCGGTGCCGCAGGGGAACACCAAGCAATCGAACATGATGTCTTCTTCGGGGAAGCCCCACTCCTCGGTGAGGATCTTGTGCAGGCGACGGGCTACCTCGAGCTTGCGCTCGGGCTCCACGGCCATGCCCTGCTCATCAATGCAGCCGGCCACCACCATGGCGCCGTAGCGGCGCGCCAGCGTCAGAAGGCCCCGGAAGCGCTCGGACTCGGGGCCTTCTTCCAGGTTCACCGAGTTGAGCACGCACTTCCCCTGCACCAGTTGGAAGGCGGCCTCGACCACCGCAGGGTCTTGGCTATCGATCATGAAGGGAGCTTTGACTCCTTTGGCGGCGCGAGTGAGAAATTCGACCATGTCGGTCTTCTCGTCGCGATCGGGATTGGCCAGGCACACGTCGATGATGTGGGCGCCGGCGCGCGCCTGACGGCGAGCGATCTCGGCGGCCTCTTCGTACTTGCCGTCGTTGATCAAATTCTTGAAGGCGCGCGAGCCGATCGAGTTGGTGCGCTCCCCGACGATGTAGGGGCGGCCATCCTCCTCCATCTCCAGGAGGTCAATGCCGCTCACCCAGCGACGCTGCGTCGCAGCGGCGCGGCGCGGGGACTTTCCCGCCACCGCTTGGGCGATGCTCCTGATGTGGTCCGGTGTGGTGCCGCAGCAACCGCCCACCACGTTGAGCCAGCCAGCCTCGGCAAACCGCTCCAGGGCTGCCGCTAGCGACTGTGGCGTCTCGTCGTAACCGCCGCGCTCGTTGGGAAGGCCGGCGTTGGGAACGCAAGCCACCGCGCTGCGGGCCGCCGCCGCAAGCGTTCGGATGTGATCGGTCATGAACTCGGGGCCGGTGGCGCAGTTGAGTCCCACGTAAAGCGGCGAGACGTGCTCCAGCGAGGCGTAGAAGGTCTCGGCAGCCTGGCCGGCAAGCATCACTCCCTGCATCTCGATGGTGCCCGAGAGGGCGATGGGAATCGTGATGCCGCGTTCGCGAGCGGCCAATTCGATGCCAACGAGGCCCGCCTTGGTGTT
Source organism: Fibrobacterota bacterium (assembly GCA_036771135.1). Classification (GTDB taxonomy): domain Bacteria; phylum Fibrobacterota; class Fibrobacteria; order UBA5070; family UBA5070; genus JBDKGV01. The sequence goes on from DAIPHW010000277.1 coordinate 2,116, forward strand.
GAGGGTGTCGATCTGAGTTTCTAACAGCAGGTAATCGGCACCGCCATCCCAGAGGCCCGCGGCCTGCACCCGGAACGACTCGGCAAGTTCCCGGAAGGTGGCCCCGCCGGTGAGCGAAAGCGACTTGGTGGTCGGCCCCATGGAGCCGGCGACAAATCTTGTCCGACCGTCCTTGGCAGCGGCGGCCTCGGCCTCGCGGCGGGCCGTCTCGGCGCCGAGCTTGCTGATCTCGTAGGCCTTGCTTCCGAGCCCATACTCGTCGAGCACCAGCGGAGTGGAGCCGAAGGTGCAGGTTTCCACGATGTCGGCGCCGGCCTCGTAGTAGGCGCGGTGGACGCTTGCCACTGCCTCGGGACGGCTCAGCAGCAGGTGCTCATTGCATCCCTCGTAGGCCTCGCCGCCGAAGTCGGCTGCTGTCAGATTCTGTCGTTGCAGCATGGTGCCCATGCCGCCGTCGAGGACGGCGATGCGGGTGGCCAGGAGTTCCTTGAGTTGGGCGATTCGAGACATGA
>DAIPHW010000278.1:0-2599 GCA_036771135.1 Fibrobacterota bacterium
GGCAGTGCGGTCTTGGAACCTTCGCCGGCGGCCCCTGTGCGCCAATGCATGGCCGGGTCGTCGTTGCCGGTCCATGCCACGCCGACGATGTTAGGCGAGACGCCGACAAACCAACCGTCGCGGTGGTCGCTGGAAGTGCCGGTCTTGCCACCCAGCTCGCCGCCGCGGAAGACGTCGTAGCTCCACAGCGATTGAGAGGTGCCGCCCGGTTCTTCGATGCCGCCCTTGAGCATGTAGGTCATCAGCCAGGCATTTTCTTCATCAAGCACGCGGTGGGAGGTGGGCTTGAAGGTTTCTAGTACGTTGCCGTTGCGGTCTTCAATGCGGGTCACAAACCAGGGAGGAGTTGCGTTGCCGCCATTGACCAGCGGACAGTAGGCGCCACCCAGTTCCAGCATGCTGACGGGATTGGTGCCCAAGCCGATGGAAGGAACTGCCTGCAGTGGCGAGACAATGCCGCAGGACTTGGCAAACTTGGCGACGTTTTCGGGACCAACCCGCTGGGTAAGCTGAGCGGTCACGGTGTTGATGGACTGCCCCAAGGCTAGGCGCAGCGTCACCGAATCGTTGTAGTTGGTCCAGTCGGCATTGTGCGGGGTCCAGGTCTTTTCTTCGCCGTTTTCGGTGTACTTGATGGTGACCATCTTGTCGACGATCTTGTCGCAAGGTCCCCAACCCTGCGTAAGTGCGGTGGCGTAGACGAAGGGCTTGAAGGTGGATCCGGGCTGGCGCTTGCCTTGCAGTACGTGGTCGAACTTGGCAAACTTCCAGTTGGCTCCGCCTACCCAGGCCAGTACGCGTGCATCGGTTGGTGCCAAGGCCACGAGCCCGCCTTGCAGACGCAGACGCATCCAACGCAGCGAGTCGGCGACGGTGAGGTTGGAATCGGTCCAGCCATCGCTCGTCCAGATGCGGCGGGGTTTCTTCACCAGCATGTCTTTTTCTGCTGCCGCCGAGTCGCCGCCGTGCTTCTTGAGAGCTTCTCCCCACTGGGATGTCTGGTGCAGCTGGATCCCCATGGCCTGCTTGCCGTCGTCGTTGGGGCCGGACCAAGGGTTGAGGCCTTGCCAGTGGCTGTCGTAGCGCTTCTGCAGGGTTGTCATCCATTCCTGCATCGATTGCTCGGCAAGCTTCTGGAGGCGGCTGTCTATCGTGACGTGGATCTTGAGCCCATCGGTCATCAGATCGTAGCCGTTCTTCTTGCACCATTCCTTGAGCCAAGGCATGATGGCTTGGCGGAAGAAGGGAGCCATGCCGTCATCAGGAGTGGCGAAGTTGGTATTGAGGCCTAAGGGCAAAGCCGAAAGAGAATCGGCTTGTTCAGAGGTCAAGAAGTGATACTTGGCCATCTGGGAAAGAACGACGTTGCGGCGGGAAAGAGCTTTTTCAGGGTGACGGACCGGATCGTAAGCTGAAGGAGCCTTGAGCATGCCTACCAGGAGGGCAATTTGCTCGCCTCCCAGCTCATGTTCGTCCTTGGAGAAGTAGGCCTTGGCCGCCGACTGAATGCCCCAGGCGTTGTTGCCGAAGTGTACCGTGTTCAAATAAAGGGTGAGGATCTCTTTCTTACTGTGGAGGGTCTCAAGCTTCAGGGCGCAGATCCATTCCTTAGCCTTGAAGACCACCATGCGGACTCCGGGAATGTAGCCCAAGATGCCACGGGAACTGGCGCCGCGGGTTTGAAAGAGGTTTTTGGCCAGCTGCTGCGTGATGGTGCTGCCGCCGCGCGGACCGCCGTGGAAGGCCGACCACACGACCGCAAACGGAGCCTTGGGGTCGACGCCGTGATGCTGGTAGAAACGAATGTCTTCGCTTGCCAGCAGAGCATGTTCCAGGGTGGGGGAGATGTCGCCGGTGTCGATGGGGGAGCGGTCGTAGAGGTAGTAGCGCCCCAGCAGTACGTTGTCGCTGGACCACACTTCGGAACCTTCAGCCAATTGCGGATGCGCAAGTTGTGACCAGGAGGGAGAGCGTCCGAACAACCAGAACAGGTTGCAATCCAGCACCAACCCCAAAAGGATGAGAATTCCCAAGGCGCGAGCAGCGCTTAGGGCGGCAACCTTGGCTCCGCGGTGCGGGGTGTGCTCGTCGGGAAGCCAGAAGCAGATGGTTTCCAACCAAGGTTTAAGAATTCGCCAACCATCGCGAACCTGAGCCCGCAACCATGTCTTAACCATCTTCGCTCCCAGACCAGAACAGAATTCCGTCAATCCGTCGATGTCGGAAAGATAAAAAAGGAATAAATTAGTCCCATATTGGGTAGGACTTTCAGAGAAGGGGCGGAAATGGCAGCGACCAAAGGTACAGGAATCCTCAAGGCATCGGCTCGCAACCGAGATACAGCCTTCACATGCGAGGAACGACGTGCCCAAGGATTGGAAGGGTTGTTGCCGGCGGCCGTAGAAACCCTCGAGCAGCAAGAGGCGCGGGCCTTGGCGCAGCTGCGAGCCAAGCCCGACGACTACGAGAAGTATTTCTTCCTGGCCGGTCTTCAGCGCCGCAACGACACGCTCTTCTATCGCCTGCTCATGGGGCACACCGACGAGATCATGCCGCTGGTCTATACGCCCACGGTCGGCAAGGTGTGCCAGCTCTGGAG
>DAIPHW010000279.1:0-2596 GCA_036771135.1 Fibrobacterota bacterium
CCGGCGGTAACGGTGGCTTGTGGATCGTCATGCAAGACGGCGTCTCGCGCATGAAGGTCACTACTAGCACTCCCACCATCGGTATCTCCGGCCACGCCTCATCGCTCACCTCGCCGCTTGCCAGCCTCCGCGCCGGGAAGCTCGAACTTTCGCTGTCCTCCGCCGCCACCGTGCGCATCCAGGTGCTCGACCTCAATGGTCGCGTGCTGGAGCGTCAGGACCTCACGCTTACGGCCGGTACCCATGCCGTGTCGCTCTCCAAGGGCCAGGGACTGCGCCTGGTGCGCATCCAGGCTAGCGAGCAGAGCCAGACGCTGCGCCTGCCTTCGCTCTGATTCTTATCTGACAAAATCTGTTTCAGCCCTCTTCGCATTGCCTGCGGGGAGGGCTTTCTATTTCCGGGAATGCCCATTGGCGAAGCGCTTAGCTACCTTCAAAGGGTGGATATCGCACCCGGAACCCTGTACATCGTCGCCACCCCCATCGGCAATCTCGAAGACATCACCCTGCGCGCCCTCTCGGTGTTGCGCGGAGTCGACGAGGTGCTGTGCGAGGACACCCGCCACACCGCCCGGCTCTTCGGGGCCCACGGCATCGAGGCGCACGTCAGTGCCTACCACGACCACAACAAGGAACGGCGCACGCCAGACCTGCTGCAGCGTCTCAAGGACGGTGCCAGCTTTGCCGTGGTGTGCGACGCCGGAACTCCCGGCGTCTCGGACGAGGCATTCTATCTGGTGCGGGCCTGCCGCCGCGAAGACGTCAACGTGGTCCCCATCCCCGGCGCGGCGGCCTTTTTGAACGCCATCATCGCTTCGGGACTCCCGACCGATCGTTTTTCCTTTGAGGGCTTCTTGGGTCGCAAGAAGGGCGAGCGGCACCGCCAGTTTGAGGCCATTCGCGGCACCCGCCGCACCGCAGCCTTTTACGTGAGCCCCTACCAAGTGCGCACCGCCTGCGAGGACTTGGCCGAGCTCTACCCGGAAAGTCCGGTAGTTCTGGCTCGCGAGCTCACGAAGCTCCACGAAGAGTTCCTGCGCGGCACCGCCGCCGAGCTCTTGGCACGGCTTCCCAAGGAACCGCGCGGCGAATTCGTATTGCTCTTCTACCCAGGAGAAGCCTGATGCCTTTCGCGCTTTCGGCCCTTTTGACCGGGGCGCTCCTGGCCCTGGCCATCCCGCCTCTCCCCCTCGGGCCCTTGCTTCCTTTGATTCTGGCCTTTGCCTTTCATTCCCTCATGGGGCTTTCTCCTAAGCGCGCCGCGCTATGGGGTTTTGTCTCGGGGATCCCGCAGTACGCCGGCAGCCTTTTCTGGATTCTTTCGGTGGGAAAGGTCGGCCCGGTGCTGCTCATCATCCCGGCGGTTTTGTTGCTCGTGGCCTATATGTCGGCTTGGTCAGCCGTGTGGGCTTGGCTCTTTTCGCTGTGCGCACGGCGCAAACGCGGACTCCTCCTCTTTCCCTTCGTATGGGCGGGAATCGAGATCCTGCGCACCCGCGGAGAGCTGGCCTTTCCGTGGGAGCACCTGGGCTACGACCTGGGCGGCCACGTGGCGCTCATCCAGGGAGCAGCCTGGATAGGAGTTTTTGGCATGGGACTTCTGCTCGTCGCCTCGGGGCTTTTGCTCGCCGCCGCCTGGGAACGGCGACTGCCGCGCCTCACCGCCGCAGGAGTGCTGGGATTCTGGATTCTCTGGGCGGTAGCAGGATGGCGGATCTCGCAGGATGTCCCGGCCGGGCCGAGCTTCAAGGTGGCGGTGGTGCAACCAGCGGTGCCACAGACCAAGAAGTGGAACGAAGCCTACTTCGCCGGGGTGATGGAAAAGACCTTTGCCGCCGGCCGGCGCGTGCAGACGCCGGTGGACCTCGTCGCCTTTCCGGAAACGGCCATGCCCGACTACTGGCCGCTGCGCCCGCTCCAAACGCTGCGCCTGGGGATGCTCTCTGACAGCTTGCGGACAGATCTTGTCATCGGGGCGTTGGACTTTGACCGCGACGAAAAATCACCCAAGGGAGCCTGGATCCGCAACTCGGCCTTTCTGCTCTCGCCGGGCCAGGGCAAGCGGATGCGCTACGACAAGATCTTCCTAGTGCCCTTCGGCGAGCGAGTGCCCTTCGATTGGCTGCCTCTGGTCAGTCAGGTGGACCTGGAACAGGGCGGCTTCAGCGCCGGGCACGAGATGATGTCGCACGTCACCGCCGGCGTTCCATGGGCACCGAGCCTCTGCTACGAGGTCATTTATCCGCAGCTTCTGCGCAAGGTGAACCGAGTCGGCGCACGAGTGCTCGTGAACCTCACCAACGACGGCTGGTTCGGCCAGTCGATCGGGCCGTGGCAGCACTTCAACATCCAGCGCTTTCGGGCGGTGGAAAGCGGCGTGGCGCTGGTGCGCGCGGCCAACACCGGCGTCTCGGCCATTGCCGATTGCCGCGGCAACATCTTGGCCCAGTCACGGCTGATGAGCGACACGGTATTGGAAGCACGGGTGACAGCCGGCCCGATGGGAGGATCGTTCTACGCCAGGAACGGCGGCTGGATCGAGATGCTGCTTCTGGGACTCGCCATCGCAAGCCTCGCGGGACTGAGGTTTTTGGCG
>DAIPHW010000280.1:0-2571 GCA_036771135.1 Fibrobacterota bacterium
ATCAATCGCGCCGCTTCCAAATAACCTTCGGGGCGCACCCCACCACTGCGCTGCAACACGGAAGAAAGCCGCTCTCCCGAGCCCTGCAAGGCATACACTCCTGGGCGCATGACATAGCCGCGCACAATGACGGTTTCCATGCGATGCAGGTTGGGATTGAAAGGCACCGCCACATGATCAAAGGGATGCACAGGATGATCTGCTGCTGCAGCCGTCAGGCTCGAATCGAGATCCAACATTTGCGTCTGGACCGAATCATCCTGGTCGCGCAGCGTCTCCAGGCGGACTTTGCCAAATTCCGCCCAGCGCAGGAAACCGCCCGCCTTCAGAATGAGATCCTTGGCCGTCATGCCTTCGCGATAGACGTAGCGCCCCGGCCGCAGCACCGCCCCGGAGATGAGGACGCTGTCGGCAAAAAGCAAACTGTCGCGATCGAAGACCACTAAAGTGTCCTGCGGATGCAGGGCATAATCTGATGGCGATTCCAACGAAATGCGATGTTGACTCTTGTGACCATCAGATTCTACGCGCGTCACCACGCCACGCCCTCGATAAGCCTTTTCGCTGCAACCTCCAGCCAATTGCAAAAGAGCGCCAACAGTCAAATGTTCATTCCACGGATAGTCGCCCGGGAAACGAATCTCGCCACGCACATGCACCGTCGTCCGGCTGACATCGCGTCCTGGCAGCACCGTCACCACATCGCCGTCCTGCAGCGGCTGCCGCGAAGCTCCGCCAAGGACCTGCCGCGGAGGCGGCAGCGTCACGGCATCGCGGCGACCATCTTCAAAGTAGCGCAGCACTTGCAGCGGCGCTTCGGCAGTGCTGGCATTTAGCCCTCCGGCATACTGAAGCAGCTCCTTGGCTCCTTCTTGCGGCAGCAACTCGTAAAAGCCAGGACTTCCCACGTCGCCGCGTATCCGTACCAAAGCACCGCGTCGAGGAATCCGCACCACATCGCCGTCTTGCAGAATATCGTGAGGAGGACGCTTTCCCTTGAAGAAATAATCGTAAAGATCAACCTTGTAGGTGGCACTTCCTCGCGTCACCAGAATTTGTCGTTCGCTTCCCATGCTGTCGGGGCCTTTAGCCTGGAAAAGCACGGCCAAGACAGAGGTGTTGCCAGAAAGCAGGTATCCCCCTGGTCGCACGGCATTGCCCACCACAAAGACGCGGACGTGCTTGAGCTTTCCCAGTGTGAGATCCATCTGCACCTGGCCGTTCTTCATGCCGGCATAGATGCGCGAAAGCCGCTTTCGCAGCAGCGCCTCAGCGCTGTGCAACGTCTGACCGTTCAGGCTGACAATGCCAATGCCCTCGACCGAGGCCTGCCCATCTCGATCCAAGGTCAACTGATAGCGTGCATCCTTCTGGCCCCAGAGCGTCAGAATAAGTTCGTCGCCGGCGCCCAGTTGGTAATTAGCGCCCACGGCTCCTGTATGGGAAGCGAACATGGAGGGATCTGCGTGTCGGAAAACGCGCAGGGAATAGCGAAGCAGGCTATCAGGAACCACCGTATCCCGGGCAGGACGGCGCATGCGGCGACGCCGCGCCAAGGAGTCGTTCCACCCCGCGTTGTCTAGACTATCTCCGAGGACCATCGTTTCCAGGGAATCCATCTGCCCCAGCGTATCCACAATACGGGTCCGATCCGAAGACTGGCCCGAGATTCCTACAGATCCTCCAGAGGAATTGCGAGACGAGGTCGAGTAGCCCCGCTGCTGCGCCAACTCACGGACTTGGTCTTCCGTCAAACCAGAAGGAATTCCAGCATCGCTTACGGAAACACTCGCCGCCAATGCGCCCGAAACGAAACACAAGAGCAGCCCTACTGCAACACAGGCTTTACAACGCATCAAGTGACGCAATCCCTTCCTCAAAGTCGACGTCGACCATTGCCCCCCAACATGGGCAAGCAGAGGAAAAGTACCTATCGACGTCGTTTTCTGCTGCAGAGTTCCAAGAAAAGCGGTCTCAACTACTCCACGGTCACAGATTTAGCGAGGTTTCTCGGCTTATCCACGTCGTGTCCGCGCAGCACGGCAGCGTGATAAGCCACCAGTTGCAGAGCCACCGTAGTCACCAGAGGGCTGAAGATCTCGCTGCAAGCAGGCACTCGGATGATCTCGTCGGCGTGCGGCACAATTTCCTCGTCACCTTCGCTTGCCACCACGATCACACGGCCGCCACGAGCCCGCACTTCCTGAATGTTCCCGATCACCTTGTCGTGCTGGCTGCCCAAAGGTGCCACGAACACGCAGGGCATGCCATCGTGGATGAGAGCAATGGGGCCATGCTTCATCTCAGCGGCAGGCATTCCTTCGGCATGGATGTACGAGATTTCCTTGAGCTTCAAGGCGCCTTCCAAAGCCACCGGGTAGTTGTAGCCGCGTCCCAGGAATAGCCAATTTTCCTGAGTCACGTACTTAGCCACCAAATCGCGGATAAACGCCGACTGCGCCACCACTTGCTCAATCAGATCCGGGATGCCGTTCAGTTCCGTGAGCAACCGGCGACTGGCCTCAATGGAGAGGTTGCGACGACGACCGGCGTAGATGGACATCAGAGCGC
>DAIPHW010000281.1:0-2507 GCA_036771135.1 Fibrobacterota bacterium
AGCCCGACCGCCGGCCGCACGGCCGGTGGGGGCGCCCACCTCAAGCCATCGTGATTAAGACGGAAGGATCGGCGTCGGCGTCGAGTTGCTCATCTCTACCTCGTCCAGATAGTTGCGGACAAGCCCCGAAGCCTCCAGACAGGCCTGCTCGTACTGGAAGTTCGCGATGTCGTCCCCGCTGATCTCCTGCGGCGCAGAAACGCGCACATCGCGGATCTTGGCGAGCATCTGGTAAGGATTGTCGCTGGATTCAAGTCGGAAAGCGAGAGTCGAGAAAGCGATGATCTCGCCGGTCCTGGCGCTCCGCAGCATGCGCATATCCTGTTCGCTCCAGAACTGCCCACTTGGCTCGCTCGCTTCCAGACGCTTGCGAATAAACGACAAGATGAATTCAGAATTCCACATGACTTTCCTCCCTTGGCGCGGCGATGGCGGCACATCAGCTTAGTACGTCCTGATTGGCCTTCACTTGTGAGTTTCCCATTTCTGCAAACAAAACGCCAATGGGCGCCTCCCCGCCCGTTCCGGTCGGGGCCAGGCTGCCTGCCGGGCCTCCGCCCTCGCCTTTTTAAGGGCGTGGGGCGGGTGTCCCGGCCCTACGGGCGGCATCCTTGGCGCATTTTCTGCGGGCCTCCTTGGCCGATGTGATCTGCATCACACCGCCGAAGGTTCCTCCGGATTTTCAAGCATCGAAAAGGCATATTAAAACCATGCCATCGCGTCTTCTCCAGGTAGGAACCTTCGTATTTCTCGCGCTCTGTGCCGTGACGGCCCACGCCGGAGAAACCCTGGCCATCCCGGACTTTGAGAACCTCACCGGCAAGAGTTCGCTGCAGTTCATCGGACGTGTCCTCGCCGACGCCTTAGGACAACCTCTTGCGGAACACCACCAGTTTTCGCTAGCCGAGCGGCAAAAGCTCCAGGACGTGTTCAAGGAGAAGAGCCTTGCCGCCAGCGGCGCGCTCGGCGACTCGGCGGCAACCCAGCCGCTGCGCCTGCTTCAGGCCGACGAGCTGGTGCTGGGAAGCTTCTCTGGAAGCGCCGAAGCCCTGCAAGTGCAAGTGCGGGCCGTGCGTCTTTCCGACGGTGCCCAGTTGGGAAGCCTTGCCGCCTCAGGGCGCTTGGAAGACGTCGTGGCCGGCATGGGCGCCACCGCCGACCAGTTGGAAGCGCTGCTGCACGGGCACCCTTTCGGAAGCCTAGAGCTGATCACCGAGCCCTCCGGGTTGGAACTCCGGATCGACGGTCGCCCGTCCGGACGAACCCCCTTCCGCAGCGAGCACGTGACGGTCGGCCGTCACGAACTGACCCTCTCGCGCGCCGGACGCGAACTTTGGAAAGACACCCTCCCGATCGATGCCGGCAAGCGGCTCCTGAAGCGGCTGGAAATTGACGATCCGCAGGAGCGGGACGGATTCTGGCTTTCCTTCGGGGGCGGTGCCGTCTTCCCCACCACCACGGCGCGCAGCTTCGGCGTGGGCCCGAACATCTTAGCCGCGCTCCAGTACCGCCGCAATCATCTCGAATTCGGGATTCGCGGCTCGGGCAGCTCCGAAAGCTCCCGCACCGAATCCTTCCCCATCCCCTACGGCACGGGAAGCGAGACGCGAACCCTCAGCACGGGCACCGCCGCCGGCACGCTCTTGTGGCACCCGCCGCGGCTCGGACCGCTGGAGATCGGCCTCGGCGGCGAAGCCGGAGGCCTGTGGAGCCGCGACGAGCACCCCTCTTGGAGGACCGACCTCGCCGCGACAAGCACCGAGCACATTGCCCTGGCCGCCGGCCCCATCGGCGACCTTTCCTTCGGCAACCGCACCCTGCTCCTGGCCCTCGAGGGTAGCTGCCCGGTGACGCTCACCTCCTGGAAGCGCGAGCGCATCGTGCGGCAAGACCTGTTCCCCATCGGAAGCAGCTCGAACCTGGTCACCACCCAGGACGAAAAAGCCCTGTGGCTTCCTTCCGTCAGCCTGGTCCTGAAGGTGCACCTGTGAAGACGACCGTACTTTCCCTCCTTGCCTGCACCCTGCTCTCGGGCTGCGACGCCGCCCTTCAGAACGCAAGTTCAAGCAGCGAGACGGTCGAGACCCGAGACTCGAGCGCCTCCCTCATCCAACCGGTGGCGCAGCTTTCTTCGCAGTTCGCGCAGATCGAGCTGTCGCTGCCGCACTACGGATCGACCCTGAAGGGCCCCACCCCCATCACCTTCCTCTTCGACACCGCCAAATCCCCGCAGGGCATGCTGCTGCTCTTTGCTCACGAGCCCGTGCTGGAAAACGGACGCATCCGAGGCGGCTGGAACCAAAGCGGCTGCCTGGGCGGCGTGGTCTCCATGGCCGGCATGGCCTGGAACGGCTCGCTGATCCTGGACGGAACGGCGCGGCGCGACGGCTTCCACGCCTGCGGCAGCTCGGAGCACGAGCCCATCGACATCGCCACTCCCTTGACCCTCGCGAGCCTTCCCGAGGGGAAGATCTGGTGGGTCGTCATCGGCTACGACGCGCACCTGC
>DAIPHW010000282.1:0-2485 GCA_036771135.1 Fibrobacterota bacterium
GGTCGGCTCGTCCAGAACCACCAGATGCGGCTTGGAAGCCCCCGATAGACGGGCACACAGGCGAAGTCGAGCAAGCTCCCCGCCTGACAAATCCTGACTTGGAAATCCCAGCGGCAGGTAACCAAGGCCGGCATCCACCAGTGGCGAAAGGATGCGCGCGATCTTCGGATGCAGGGAAAACTCTTGCAGCGCCTGCTCGCAGCTCATAGACAAAATCTGTCCTAGATCGCGCCCGCGCAGGCGCACCTCCAGAACCTCCCTGGAAAAGCGCGCCCCCGCGCAAACCGGGCACGGGGTCCAGGAGACGGGAAGGTACGGAAGATCTACCCGGATGCGTCCCAGCCCTTGGCAACGCTCGCAGCGCCCGCCCTTGAGATTTGGCGAGAAGCGCTCCGGTCCGAGGCCGCGCATCTTGGCCTCCGGAAGCGCGGCAAAGAGAGACCGCAGCGGATCCAGGAGCCCGGCTAGCGAGGCAACCATGGAGCGCGGATTGGCGACCGCCTCGTCGCCGGGATCGATCCTTTCCACGGCGGCTAGCGTCTCCCAACCGGAAAGATTGTCAAACGGCAACCCATCCGCCTGCGAACGCCGATTCAGAAGGCGAGAAAGAGCCGGAACTAGGGTGTCAAGGACCAGGGTGGACTTCCCGGCCCCGGAGGGCCCGCAGACGCCACAGAGCCTCCCCAAGGGAATATCGATGGCCGCGTCAGACAAGTTCCGTCCATTGGCGCCTGAGAGCCGAAGCCAGTCTCCCTGGTGTACCGCAGGGCGCTTGGGAGGCGCGGAGCGCAGAAACGCCCCCGAAGCTCCGGAGGTCTCGGAAAGGCGAGCGGGAACCACATCCGCGACCAGATTCCCGCCCAAGGCACCGGCACCCGGCCCGATCTCCAGAACGCGATCGCTCTGCAACTCGCGCAGGCGATGCTCCACCACCACCAAAGTGTTGCCAGCTTCGGCCAGGGCGCGCAGGTGGGCGTCCAGGCGCTTCGCATCGCGATGGTGCAATCCGGTGGACGGTTCGTCCAGCACGTAGCAAACGCCCGACAGCGGAAAGCCGGTGATGTGTGCAAGCCTCAGGCGGTGGAATTCCCCCAAGGAGACCTGGCTTCCGGGGCGTCCGCCTTCAAGGTATCCAAGCCCCAGGGATTCTAGGCAAAGAAGCCGTTCCGAAAGCTCACGTTCCATCTCGACGACCGCCGGGTCATGGTCTTCCGTAAGCCCAGTCGTTGGAAGCCAAGACAGCCAATCCTGAAACGGTGCCGCTAGTAACTCGGCGACAGTACGACCGCCCAAGCGATACCAGAGCGCATCGGGATTCAGTGCGGATTCAGCGCTCGGGGACGGTACCGGCAAGAAAAGGCCAAGCGAGGGGTTGGGAGCCTCGCGCCCGGTATCGGGGCAGACCGGGTGATCGTGAAACGACTCAAGCCGCGACGAGCCGTCTGGAAGCTGGAGTTCGATTCGACAATGCCCTTGGGAAACGCGGAAGCAAAGCCCTATCGCTTCGTTCAGGCGCTCGCGGAACTTCTCCTGGGCCACCAATCTATCCACTACGACATCGAAGTCCTGGCCCGCCGCAAGCTCGGAAAGCTCCGTTGCCCCAGTGGCCGAACGGGCACGTACGAAGCCCCGGCGCATCCACTCCTGGGCCGGGATCGTCCCGCTAGGCACCAAGATCTGCAAACGCGCCCCTTCGCAGGCGGCCAAGAGATGACCAGTGACCTCGTCGGGCAGCCAAGCCCTCAGCGCCTTGCCGCTAGAGGGCGATACCGCATGGGCTCGCGCCACAAACAGGCTGCGCAAGACCAGATCAAGCCCCGCCAGATCGACCGCACGACCAAAGCGGCCGGAGGGCTCGGCGCCTTGTTCCAAGGCAAGGGTGGGCAACAGTCCCGAGACGGAATCCACCTCTGCGCGCGGGATGTTTTCCAGCAGCACGCGGGCCGCCGGAGCCATGGCCGAAAGGAAGCGTCGCTGCGACTCGGCGTGCAGGGTATGAAAGCAAAGGGACGACTTGCCAGAGCCCGAAACGCCCACCACGGAGGTCCAGCTGCCGGGCTCGAAACCAATGTCAAAGCCCTTCAGATTGCGGGTTCTGACGCCTCGAAGAACCAGCGGAGGCATCTATCCTGCTTGGGAAAGCAGACGCCGCACACGCGCCAAAAGATCCTGCCGATCAAAGGGCTTGGTGATGTACTCGCTAGCGTGCAGCACATGCAAGCCGACCATCAAGTCGATCTGCTTGTTGCGACTGGTCAAGAAGGCCACCGGCACCTTGGCCATCTCGGGCAGTTCCGAGAGGGCGCGGTACACCTCGTAGCCATCCATCACCGGCATGACAAGATCCAGCAAGACAAGGTGGGGGGCGAAATTCTTCACCGCCTGGACCGCCCGCGTAGGGTCAAGTTCCACCTTGACCTCGTGGTTATCCAGCTCCAGCACCAACTGGACGACTTCGGCCATGTCCTGTTCGTCATCGATCACC
>DAIPHW010000283.1:0-2463 GCA_036771135.1 Fibrobacterota bacterium
TGCTTCGCCCGCGCGGAATCCTCGGCGAGCGGGTCGCGGAGAAGGTATGATGCGCAACCAGCGTCTGCTTCCGCTCCTCGTCGTCGCTATCCTAGTCGCTCCCTTCCTGCTCCTGCACCTCGCTCCTGATTTTGATACCGGGAACATGTTCGTGCAGTTCGCCCCGAGCAACGCCGCCAAGTTCTTGCGGGTGGTGCTTCCCGGGCTTGCCATCGGCGCGCTGCTGGGTCTTGGCCTCAAGTACCTCGGGAAACTCCGCGAGAGGGTGGCGCTTCCGCGTCCGCAACTGCTTGAGCACCCGGCGCGGCTTTCAGCTACCGTACTGATCATTGCTTTGGGTGGCTGCTTCCTGGGCACCAAGTTCCTTTCGCTGGGAACCTTCGTGTGCCTCTACATGATCCTCTCGCTAGGGCTCAACGTCACCGTCGGCATGACGGGGCTCTTGGTCCTCGGCTTCTCGGGCTTCTACGCCGTGGGTGCCTACGCCTTCGCTGTGGTGCAGCAGTTCGCCCCGCTTCCGTGGTGGTCGGGGCTTCCCATCGGACTCCTGGCAGGACTCCTCGCCGGCTGGCTGGTCGGCCTTCCCTGCCTGCGTCTGCGCGGCGACTACCTGGCCATCGTGACGCTCGGCTTTGCCGAGGCCTTCCGCGAACTCGTCCGGAATCTGTCCGTGACCGGCAGCGACATGGGCATCAACCTCGGCTTCCCCTCGCGCGTTCACGCCCTAGGGCCTCTCTCGGCCGCCCAGGCGAGCTGGGTCTTCGGAACCGTACTCGTCGCGCTTTGCGCGCTTGCCATCCACCGCCTTTACCACAGCCGCATCGGCAGCGCCTGGATCGCGGTGCGCGAAGACGAGGTGGCCGCCGCCTCCATGGGAATCCCCGTGGTGCGCCTAAAGCTTCTGGCATTTTCTGTCTCGGCAGGTCTCGCGGGCCTTGCCGGCGCCTTCTTCGCGGGCTTCACCGGCTTCGTCGATCCCTCCACCTCCACCTTCGACCAGTCGGTCCTGATCCTCGCCATGGTGATCCTCGGCGGCCTCGGCTCGCTCTCGGGATCGCTCCTGGGCGCAGCGCTCCTGTACCTGGCCCCCAACCTGCTGCGCGACGCCATTCCCGAGATCTCGGACTACCGTCTACTCTTCTTCGGATTCCTCTTGGTGGCCATGATGCTCTTCCGTCCCCAGGGCCTGCTGGGTGCCTCGCGCCACCGCTCCGAGCTAGAAGGAGGCAAGGCGTGAGCGCCCTCTTCGAAGCCCGCGGCATCGGCAAGTCTTTTGGAGGCCTCAAGGCCGTGCAGGGGGCATCGCTCACCGCCGAGGCCGGACGGGTCGTTTCGGTCATCGGCCCCAACGGCGCTGGCAAGACCACCTTCTTCAACTGCCTCTCGGGCATCTACCGCCCCGACGCCGGCGAGATCCGGCTTTCCGGACAGAATCTGACAGGACTTCCGCCGCACGCCGTCTCGCGCGCCGGCATCTCGCGCTCCTTCCAGAACATCCGCCTCTTCCCCGAGATGACGGCCCTGCAGAACGTGCTAGTGGGCCGCTGGGCGGGTCTTGATCTGCCACTTTTCTCGGTGCTCTTGCGCACGCCTCGCTACCGCGAAAGCGAGAAGGCCGCCGAAGAACGCGCCCGCGAGCTCCTTTCTTTCGTGGAACTTTCAGATCGCGCCACGGAATGGGCCCGCAATCTCCCCTACGGACTGCAGCGGCGCCTGGAGATCGCCCGAGCGCTGGCCACCGATCCGAAGGTGCTGCTCTTGGACGAACCGGGGGCCGGCATGAACCCGCAGGAGATCACTGAGATGACGGGGCTCATCGGCAAGATCGCTGGGCTCGGCATCGCGGTGGTGGTCATTGAACACCACATGAAGTTGGTAATGGACATCTCCGACCGGATCCTCGTCCTCGACCACGGCGAGCCCATTGCCGACGGCACCCCCGAGGAGGTGCGCCACGACCCTAAGGTGCTCGCGGCCTACCTGGGCACCTCCGGAGGCGACCATGCCTGACAGCCTTCTTTGCCTCAAATCAGTTTGCGTGGGCTACGGCCCGGGCGACGTGCTGCACGACTTTAGCCTGGAGATCGGCGCCCACGAAATCGTGACCCTGCTCGGGGCCAACGGTGCCGGCAAGACCACCACTTTGGGAGCCCTGTCGGGACTGCTCCCGCTGCGCGGCGGCCAGGTACTTTGGCAGGGAGAGGACATCACTTCCTGGAGCCCCGACCGGCGGCTCTCGGCTGGCATCGTACTCTGCCCCGAGGGACGACGCATCTTCCCGCGCCTCACGGTGGAAGAAAACCTCGCCATTGGCGGCTACACCAAACCATCACTGCGCATCGCCTCCCTCATCGAAGCCCAGTTCGCCCGCTTCCCAATCCTTGCCGAACGCCGCAAGCAGCTGGGCGGGACACTTTCTGGCGGCGAACAGCAGATGCTGGCCATCGGCCGCGCCCTGATGAG
>DAIPHW010000284.1:0-2457 GCA_036771135.1 Fibrobacterota bacterium
CTTGAACCGGGGACCAAGCGATTATGAGTCGCGTGCTCTAACCAACTGAGCTAAGGGCCCTGTGTCGCAATCTGCGCGACGAGTCGCCAAAATTAGCAAGTCCTCTGCGCTACCGTCTGTGCTTTTGCGGTTTGCTACCTTCCCAACCGTTCAGAAAGCGGGAGGATCCATGGATTCGACGAATCTGCGGGGCCGGGCATGATTCCGACCCCGGCGCAATTGCGGGCCCTGGCGGCTCAAGGGCACAATCTGGTGCCGGTGTGGAAAGAGCGGTTGGCCGACACTGAAACGCCAGTCTCCGCCTATCTCAAGCTGATCGAAGGCGATGAGCCCGATCACGCCTTCCTGCTGGAATCGGTGGCTGGCGGTGAGCGCACAGCGCGCTGGTCGTTTCTGGGACGCGATCCGTGGCTGGTATTTCGCTCCCGAGGACAGCACTGGGAGACCACCGGCAGCAACACGGCTTCAGGAGAACATGACCCAATCGGGGCGCTGCGCGGGATCCTTTCCAAGCTTTCTCCGGCCGTCATCGAAGGCATCCCGGCCCTCGCCGGTGCGGTGGGTTTCACCAGTTATGACGCGATCCGCTTGGTGGAAAACATCCCCGATACCGGCACACCGGATGTCGAAATGGATGACCTGCACTACGGCTTTTACCGCGCTGGCGTGATCTTTGACAAGCGCCGTCATCGCATGCTGGTGTGGTCCTTCGCCATGCTGGAAGGTTGCTCGGCGGAAGTTGCCCTGGAAGCCGCCATGGACCGCATCACGGCCTTGGAAGAGCGGCTCGATCAGCCTCTCAAAAAGAGCAGTTTGGACGTGGCGCGTGAGCCGGGGGAGCTCGTCTCGAACTTCACCAAGGAAGGCTACGAGGCCGCGGTGGAGCGCTGCAAGGAGTACATCCGCGCAGGAGACGCCTTCCAGATCGTGCTCTCGCAGCGGTTGACTGTGGACCCTGGCTGCACTGCCCTGGACATCTACCGCATGCTGCGGGGCATCAATCCGTCGCCGTACATGTTCTACCTCAAGTTTGGAGCCGTGGAAGTGGCCGGCTCCAGTCCTGAGATGCTGGTGGAAGTGCAGGATGGCAAGGTGACCTCGCGTCCTATTGCTGGCACCCGCCCGCGCGGCCGCACTCCAGAGGAAGATTTGGCCCTGGAGAAGGAGCTCTTGGCCGACCCCAAGGAGCTGGCCGAACACTTGATGCTCATCGACCTTGGCCGCAACGACGTCGGTCGCGTGTGCGAATACGGTTCTGTCCACCCCGAAGACCTCTTCGTCATTGAGCGCTACAGCCATGTGATGCACATCGTGAGCTCGGTGAGCGGCACCCTCGCTCCGGAGCGCGACGCCTTGGATGTGCTGATGTCCTGCTTTCCGGCCGGAACCCTTTCGGGGTCTCCGAAGATCCGCGCCATGCAGATCATCGACGAACTGGAGCCCACGCGGCGTGGCCTCTACGGCGGAGCGGTGTGCTACCTGGATCTGCGCGGCAACCTGGAAAGCTGCATCGTCATCCGCACCGTGGTGGTGCAGGACGGCAAGGCCTACGTGCAGGCCGGCGCCGGCATCGTCTACGACTCGGTCCCCGAGATGGAATATCGCGAAACCCTCCACAAGGCAAGCGCCGTGATTCAGGCCATTCGGGCCGCCCACCGCGCCCAGGGCGATCTCGGGGCCATCGACGCCTCTATCGCCGGAGAACGGCCATGATCGCGCTCATCGACAACTACGACAGCTTCACCTACAACCTGGTGCAATACCTCGGCGAACTGCTGGCCGGTCGCGAGGAGATTCGCGTGGTGCGCAACGACGCCGCCACCGTGGAGGAAGTGCTCTCGTGGCATCCTTCCCACTTGGTGGTGAGTCCGGGCCCTTGCACTCCTTCTGAGGCGGGCATTTCGCTTGCTCTGATCGCGGCGTGTCCGGCTTCGGTGCCGCTTCTGGGGGTGTGCCTCGGGCACCAGTCGATCGGGCAGGCCATGGGCGGGATCGTCGAGCGGGCGCCGGTTCCCATGCACGGCAAGGTCTCGGAAATCCATCACGACGGCTCGCGCCTCTTCGCCGGACTTCCCGATCCCTTCGAGGCTACCCGCTATCACAGCCTGATCGTGCGACGCGACAGCTTTCCCGCCAGCCTCAAGATCACTGCCTGGACCGAAGACGGCTTGGTGATGGGACTGGAGCACAAGGAACGCCCGCTGTTCGGAGTGCAGTTCCATCCCGAGTCGATTCGCACCACCCATGGCAAGAAGATCTTGGCGAACTTCCTGGCGCTCTAGGCTCAGTCTTCGCCGGTTAGGTTGATCTGCTCCTGGCCCAGAGGCGGGGGAGTCATGGTCGATGCCACGAGGCGTGTTCCGCAGCTGCCGCAGAAATGGAAGGTCGGCGGATTGGTCTTGCCGCAGTGCGGACAAATGGTCTGGCCTTGGGGCACGTTCTCGCTCGGATCAGTGA
>DAIPHW010000285.1:0-2451 GCA_036771135.1 Fibrobacterota bacterium
GAAACTGTTTCCTACGATTGAACGCTAGGCGTCATCTTGACTGAGACGCGCCGCTGTCCGTGCCCCTACAGCACGGCACGAAACGGCAGCCGCTGCGGAAAGCGAAGCGCCTACTCCCGAGCCGGAGGCTACGAAACGCTGTGCTTCGAAGCGGACATCACCAAGGACATGCTCAAGGAATGGAAGGCGGCCCATGCGCAAGCCGACTCCGCCCATGAGTAGCGTTGACGATTCATTGCCAAGTGCAGCGTACAAAGGGGGAAAAATGGCGGAACTCACGGAAAAGCAGAAGATGATTGCCGGGATGCTCTACCGCTCCGATGATCCCGTGCTGGTTACCGAGCGGAAGCGAGCGCACGAACTCTGTCGCCGTTTCCGTTGCGAACCCTTCGAGATGAATGGCGAAGTGACCCGGGCCTTGCTGGCTCTCCTCGGCTTTGCTGGCGAAGACATCTACATCGAGCCGCCCTTCTTTTGCGACTACGGATACAACCTGCGCATCGGAAACCGGAGCTACATGAATGCCGGCGGGACCATCCTGGACTGCGCTCCGGTCACCATCGGGGAATGCACCAAGATCGGCCCCAATGTCCAACTGATCACGGCCGCGCATCCTCTCGATCCTCTCGAACGGGCAGGCTTGAGTGAGTTTGCTCACCCCATCACCATTGGCGATGATGTCTGGATCGGCGCCGGCGTCATCGTGCGCCCCGGCGTCACCATCGCCAACCGTTCGGTCATCGGTGCCGGCAGCGTGGTGACTCGCGACATCCCAGAAGGCGTGATCGCGGTCGGTAATCCCTGCCGCGTGCTGCGCCGCATCGAGATCTCGAACGCGAATTTGGGTTGAGCTGCGACCGCGCGCTAGCGCAGTTGCAGGTAAGGGATGCTTCCCGCTTCTGTCTCGAGCTGGTAAAGCCCTTCCGGAAGCCCTTGGGTAGGAAGCTCCGCTCCTTGGACGCGCAGGCGCAGGGTGCCGCGCAGATCGCGCACCGCAATGCTTTGGGCGCCATCGATTCGCAGATGCCCCGCCGCGAGCCGCCGCAGCTTGAGTGCGACGCGGGAACGGGGACGCGAGGCGATGGCCGAGGCGTCGCCTTCGGAGCAATGCGCCTTGCGAAGGTTGATCAAGGTGTCGCAGGGCCACGAGAAGCTGGAAGGGGCGCGCGTGGTGACAGGGTGCCGGCTCTCGGAAAGATCGGTGAGCCCCCCGCCCAAGGTCACCTGGGACGAATCGCCTCCGCCGAGGGCCACGGCGCGGCCTGCCGCCGAAGCCTCGAAGGCGTAGTCGGCTAAGGCGTCTAGGAGGCGGAAGGTGATGCGCGAGTCGTAGGCGTCGTACTCGCCGTTCTGGGGAGCGTATTGGCTGGGAAGCGAGTGGTCGGCTTGGAACACGTAGCCGTCCAAAGTGTCGCTGGCGACCAGCAGGCAGTCCTTGAGGCTGTCGGCAATGGCGATGTTGCGAAAGATGTCGATGCCCATGCGGTGGTCGTTGACGGTGTCGTCCTGGTAGAGGACGGTGAGCAGCGCGGTGTTTGATGGAAAGGACGAGAGAGCTGTGTCGCCCAGGTTGTAGGAGTACCACGGCGCGGAGCAGTAGAGGAAGCTGCCAGATTTGCCCCAGCCCTTGGAAAGAAGCTGGGAGGCGAGGTAGGGAAGGGCTCCGGCTCCGAAGGAGTGTCCGAAGAAGCCCACCCGCGAGGTGTCGAAGATACTTGGGTAGGTCTTGACGGCGGCCTGGAAGCCATCGAGCAAGGTGGCGTAGCGCTCCTCTACGGTCACGCCGTAGGTGCGATAGGGCGCGAAGACCGCGGCCCATCCCCGCGAGGCGATGTGGCGCAACAGCTCGATCTGGTAAAGCGTGTCGTTGCCGCCGTAGCCGTGGGCGTAGAAGATGGTCGGCACTGGCGCTGTGCGGCCGGCGGGGTGGAAGACAAAAACTGGATTGCCTCTCCAGTGGGAGTTGGTCACGGTGTCGACGGCCACCGAAGCGCTTCCGGGAGCGCCGTAACCCGAGGTAATGGCCGCGACCGGACCTTGGTAGGCGGAAAAGCATGTGGAAGCTAGGAGCAAGGCAAGACGGAAGAAGGATTGCATACGCGATTCTCCTTTGGTTCTCTCGAAGTGCTAGCTCCCTGCCGCCAAGCGCGCTTCCACTGGGGCCGCTTCGCGCAGGTAGTTGGGCACCGCTTCCGTGAAGTTGCCCGCAAGCGCGAGGCGGGCGATGCCGGCGGGCCGCAGGTATTCCAACAGGTCGAGCGCCGTTTCGGGGATCCCCTCGCGGGTGCGGCCGTGCCACAACACCACCGGGTCGCCGGCCAAGTCCGACAAATCGTGTCGCAAGCGGCGCAAGTCGGGCGAGCGGTCGGGGAGTGCCGAGGCTCCGATTTCCAGGCGGCGCGCAAAGACTTCTTCGCGGTAGGCGTCCAGAAGCGCCACGCGAGGGCGGGC
>DAIPHW010000286.1:0-2412 GCA_036771135.1 Fibrobacterota bacterium
TGCACCAAGAGTCCGAAAGTTCAACCTTCTTTACAGATCACGCATATATGTTTCAGATATGAAGATTTCCCACAAGACCCTCTATGCCATCCATTTCCTAGTCGCCTTAGCCGAGCAAGCCAATCACAGCAAGTCTCCCCTGCAACTGCGAGAGATCGCCGAGCGCGGCAACCTGCCATTCAAGTTCTTGGAGCAGATCGCCCTTTCCCTCAAAGGCGCCGGCTGGATCCGCGGCCAGCGTGGCAAGGAAGGCGGCTATTCCCTTTCCATTGCCGCCACCCAACTGAAGCTGGGGGACATCGTGCGCCGCCTGGAAGGCACCTCTTCGCTCTGGGAAGGCGGGGACGACTCCGATGTTCAGAACGTACTAGGAAGCATCTTGCAGCGCTGCCAGATTGCCGTCGACGACATTCTTGACAGCATCACCCTCTCGGACCTCTTGATCGAGATCCGCGAACGCCGCATCCCTGGATTCGATTACGTGATCTAAAAATCATTCATGTTTCTAAAATCCACATGAATTCACACTAGAATGTGGATAAAACGTGCGCATCCAAAACAGAACGCAGCGAAGCGGACTTGGCAAGGAAATCGCTTCTCTCAACTTCTCCCACGGAATTTATTTCAAACAAGATTTTGGGGTTTCCTTCCTCGAGGCACGACCATATATTGTGCTTTAGACAGATATTGAAGCCCCGGGACCCATCAGTCGTAGAACACCGCCTCTTGTCGAGGAAAGCCAAAACATCCCACTACGGTGTCGCCCCTGATCGTCTTCCCAGGCATCCTTGCTGCCTAAAGGCCAATGAAGAGATGAAGCAAAAAGGATTCGCATGTTGATTCAGGAAAAGAGCCGCGCCATGGATCGCTCCGCCACCACCACTTCGCCGCTTCTCAACGAACTGGGAGAGAAAATCTTTCTCGACCGCTACGCACTGAAGGACATGACGAAGAAGTCGCTGGAAATCGGCGACACCGTCATCGCCTGCGTGGATCAGAAGACCCGCCAGCGCGAGATCGGCAAGGTGGTCCGCATCGACGGCGATCGCGTGAGCCTGGAGCTGCGCGACGGCACCGCCACCGAGCAGGGCATCGAGGATGTCGACAAGCCCTTGGAGCTCATTCCCGAGCAGATGATGGACCGCGTGGCCCACGGCATCGCCGAGATCGAAGTCTCTCCTGAGAAGAAAGAAGAGTGGGAAGCTCGTTTTCGCTGGCTTTTGGACGACTGGCGCTTCGTTCCGGGCGGTCGCATCCTCACCGCCGCCGGCACCGACCAGCAGCTCACATTCTTCAACTGCTACGTGGTTCCCTCTCCTGAAGACAGCCGACGCGGCATCGTCGACACCCTTTCCCAGATGATGGAGATTATGTCCCGCGGCGGCGGCGTGGGCATCAACCTTTCCAGCTTGCGTCCGCGCCACGCCTACGTGAAGGGCGTCAACGGACGCTCTTCGGGTTCGGTCTCCTGGGGCGGCCTCTACTCCTTCGTGACCGGCCTGATCGAGCAGGGCGGCAGCCGTCGCGGCGCCCTCATGCTGATCCTCAACGTCTGGCACCCCGACGTCTTCGACTTCATCAACGCCAAGCGCGAAGCCGGCAAGATCACCAACGCCAACATCTCCATCGGCATCACCGACGACTTCATGGAAGCGGTGGAAAAGGACGGCGACTGGGACCTGCGCTTCCCCGACGCCCAGCACCCCGACTACGCCGAAAAGTGGACCGGAAACCTCGGCGACTGGGAAGCCGCCGGCTACCCCACCATCGTCTATAAGACGGTGAAGGCCCGCGAAGTCTGGAACGGCATCATCGAATCGGCCTGGACCTCAGCCGAGCCGGGCGTTTTCTTCATCGATCGCGCCAACAAGGAATCCAACTCCCACTACTTCAGCCAGCTCGTCTGCACCAACCCTTGTGGCGAGCAGCCGCTGCCGCCTTGGGGCATTTGCAACCTGGGCGCCATCAACCTCGCCAAGTTCGTCACCCCCAAGGGAGATGTGGCCTGGGATGATCTGCGCAAGGCCGTGCGCTACGGCGTACGCTTCCTGGACGACGTCATCGACGCCACTCCTTACTTCTTTGACGAGAACCAGACCCAGCAGCGCAACGAGCGGCGCGTGGGCATGGGCATCATGGGCCTAGCTGAGATGCTCATCCGCCTGCACATCCGCTACGGCTCCCCCGAATCGATCACCTTCCTGGACAAGCTCGGCGAGTTCATCGCCAGCGAAGCCTACCTGGCCAGTGCCGACAACGCCGCCGAGAAGGGATCTTTCCCCAAGCTCGAGACCGAAAAGCTGTTGCAGTCGGGCTACATGCTCCGCATGCCCGAGCGGGTGCGCGAAGCCATCCGCCAGAAGGGCCTGCGCAACGTCACCTTGCTCACGGTCGCTCCTACCGGAACCACCG
>DAIPHW010000287.1:0-2400 GCA_036771135.1 Fibrobacterota bacterium
GGGGACCCTGCTCTCTTCCGGCGTGCCCATCATCGAGGCGCTCACCGTCACGGCGCGCACCTCCGGTAACAAGGTGATCGAGCAGGGCATCTTCAAGACCGTGGAGGCCATCTCCGGCGGCCAGTCGATCGCCGACCCACTCAAGGCCACCGGAGTCTTCCCCCCCATGGTCATCCAGATGATCGCCGTAGGCGAGCGCACCGGCGGCCTTTCCGACATGCTCACCCGCGTCTCAGACTTCTACGACATCGAGGTAGAATCGGCCGTGGACGCCCTGACCTCCATGCTTGAGCCGCTAGTGGTGGTGGTACTGGGTGGCATCATCGGCTTCATGCTGATCGCCATGTATTTGCCCATGTTCTCGATGGCTGGCGCCGTCCATTGACCTCCCGCAGGCCCACGTTCCGGGACGCCGCCTGGTTCGCGGGCGCAAAGCTCCTCTTGCTTCTGGGCCTCACGCTTGCCGGTCTCCAATGCGGAGCCGAAATCGGCTATTGGATGGCTCTGCCCGTCTACGCTTTGCTAGCGACTCGCCTTTGGCACCGAGCCTACACGGACATAGCCGAGGAATTCGATCTCGACGTGCCGCACGGACTGCTCCTGACGCTGGAACTGGGGTGCGAACTTTATCTGTCCGTTCACGAAGCCCAAAGTCTGAATGACCCGACGCTGCTATTCCTTCTGACAGCGACCTTCTCGGGCTTTCTCTACCGCTTCTGGGGCGCTCTTCCCGTGTCGCTCGCCTTTGCCATCGGCTCGGGGCTTCTCAGTCTGGTCCACGGCATCGGCGTTCTTCACTTCACCGCCCTG
Organism: Fibrobacterota bacterium; assembly: GCA_036771135.1. Classification (GTDB taxonomy): domain Bacteria; phylum Fibrobacterota; class Fibrobacteria; order UBA5070; family UBA5070; genus JBDKGV01. The sequence goes on from DAIPHW010000287.1 coordinate 811, forward strand.
GACGGCCTAGACGGAGGCGCCATCCTTTCGCGCTGGGCGCTTCCGGCGACCATCGGCTTCTTCCTTTCCATTCTTACCGCTTTTCTGTCCTCGTCCTTGCGCAGCCACCGCATCGCCCTGATCGGCACTTCGCAGGCACTGGAACTCGCTCGCCTAGACATGGATGCCGTAGTCAACAGCATCGCCTCGGGCGTATTGGTCTTCGACGACACGCTGCGTCTGCTTTATTCCAACGAACCGGCAGCCAGTCATTTTCCGGCCACTATTCACCCGGGAAAGCCCTTGGCCGAACTGGTAGAAGGCGAGACATGGGGACAAGGCGTGCTGGAAGGTTGCCGAATGGTGCTTCAAGGCGGCCTTTCCTGGGATCTCGAAGCCACCGGTCGCCACCAGGAAATTCTCCTGTTCCAGGCTTCGGGACACTGGGCGCGCGGCAAGCTGCGCATCCTAGTGCTCACCCTCCAGGACATCACCTCACTGCGCCACATGGAAGCCGAGGTCCGCAGCGCTGAGCGGATGGCCACCTTGGGCAACGTGGCCGCTCAGATCGCCCATGAGATCCGCAATCCCTTGGCATCCATCTCGGGGTCAGCCGAACTTCTGGAAGGCGTTCAGGATCTCGGTGACGAAGACCGACGGCTCTTGGAACTCATCCGCGAAGAATCAGCTAGGCTCAACCGCACCCTCCAGGAATTTCTGGACTTTTCTCGCCTCAAGCCCCCCTCGTTGCGACGCATTCCGCTCCGACCGCTTTTGGAAAAGGTCCGCCTCTTCCTGTTGCAGCGTCCGGAAAGCCAGTGTACTCCCCCACCGCTCGTGCAACTGGAATGCTCACCGACCCTGGAGGCCCACACCGACAGCGATCTGCTGCTGCAGATCCTGCAAAATCTCGCCTTGAACGGCTTGCAAGCCGTGCCTTCAGATCGGCGCTCGGAGCTAAAGCTCTTGGCGAAACCGGAAAAACAAGGTACGATTGAAATCACTGTATCGGATAATGGCATCGGGATGAGCAAATCAATTCTAGAGAGAGCCGGCGATGTCTTCTTCACGACGAAGTCGAACGGCAATGGATTGGGTTTGGCTGTGAGCAAGCAACTGGTTGCATCCCTGGGAGGAGAGTTGGTCCTGGATTCCATTCCTGGAACTGGTACCAATGCTCATCTGGTTCTGATACACGTCGCAGAGGGGAGTCTATGAGGATCGACAAGCGCACGGTTGCGGGAAACACCGTTCTGGACGTTGCAGGACAGATCCGTGGGGTCGATGTGGCCACGTTTCGACAGGCAATCCAAGAGTGCCTACGACTGGGCGAAGTTCAATTGGTCGCCAACCTGCACGAAGTTTCCTTCATCGACAGTGCCGGTGTGGGCATGCTCATCCACTGCCTCCAGGAACTCAAGGCCAAGAACGGCGATCTGCGCCTCTTGAACCTTCCCGATGACATCCACGACCTCTTTGAAATGGTCGCCATCGACCGTTTCTTCGTCATCTTGCAAGACGAAAGTGAAATTTGATTTCAGTCTTTTCTAAAAAGACCGATATCTTCAAATAGTCATGGACATCCAACGCCTATCAACGCTGCAAGCTTCT
>DAIPHW010000288.1:0-2393 GCA_036771135.1 Fibrobacterota bacterium
GGACATCCGTTTTCCTCTGTGGCGTTCCGATTGCGGAATCGTTGATACCTTTGCGTTATGGTCGCCACCAAGAAGGATGTCGAGGGCCTGCTCAGTTATGACCGTTCGTCCGGACGGCATTTGCTGAACATTCTGCTGTGGTGTCTTCATATCACCACCTTTGCTAATATCGTCTTTACTAGCCAAATTCCTGGTCATTCTAACCGCAATATGATTGGATCTGCGGTTGGCTTTTGCGGTTCGCTTTTGGCTCGTTTTTTTTGGATGCGGCATCGGGAGCCGGTTGTGGTTCATGTGCTCTCGGCGATCTTCGTGGTGGCAGCCATCGGTGCCGCCATGGGGAACGGCGTGCATGTTCCAGGAGTCGTGGGGATCTTTGTCGGCGTGGCTATGACGGGATATTTGCTCGGAATCCGCTGGGCGGCGATCTATGCGTCTATCGGCGTTCTGGCCCTTTGGGGGGCATACATCCTGGAAATCATTCGACCGCGGCCCATTCAGGAAGTTCCCGCCTTTGCCTGGGGGGCAGTTCTTGTCATTCTTCTTTTGTTGACGTGCATTATCGTCTCGATTCCAGCCCGTGGTATTCTTCTTGCCTACGACAAATTCCAAAAAGAACGCCGCAGCCTGGTCGATTCCATTCACCAGCGCGAAGAGCGCTCCCGCAACCTAGAACGCGACGTGCAGGCACGCACCAGCAACTTGGCGCTGGCCAACGCTGATCTTGAACGCTTCCCATTAGCTTTGGCGCATGATCTGCGGACTCCGCTGCAGGCGCTTTCTGGATTTGCTTCGCTCTTGGAGGAAGGCGGTTCCGATGCTGTGCAGACCTCTGCGCTGCATGAGCTTCAAGACTCTATCAGCGCCATGGAATCGATTTTGAACCGCACCTTGGAAACAAGGCGCAGGCAGCAAGAGCGTTCTGATGGGTGAGTTGCTGCATCCTTTCCAAATCCGCCTAGCTCGCCAGACGTTCTTGCAAATCGTGGCGGTCCTTTGCATTCAGACCGTCCTTTTGGCATGGCGTGGGAATAGTGCCGAAGAGCTTGCGACCACCTTTGGACTGCTTTTGATCGCCATTGTGGCTTGGATGGGCACGGATCTGCGTGCCTATCACCGTTCGCGCGGCTTCTCGTTTATGATGGGAATCGCCTTGTTGGTGGCGCCCTGGACTTCCGGGGGACTGCGGCATCCGGCTGCTTTCCTGGGGCTTATCCTGCTTCATCCTTTGGCGCTTTTCTTCGGAGTCCGGGCGGTGTGGAGCTATGCCGCTTTCCTGATGGTCAACATCCTGCTCCTGATCGTAGGGGAGGGACGCGGCTGGATCCTGGGAAGTGCTCCGAGCTCGGAAACACTGCTTTTGATCATGACGGCCTTGGTCGGATACATGCTGTTCTTCGCCGCCGTGCCGCTGGTGCAAGTGAGAAGCCTTCTGAATGCCGCCAATCATCACATCCAGGAGCGGCGTGCTGTGGATGCCCAGCTGCAAAGGCTAGAAGAAGAGTTGGAAGAACGGGTCGAGGAACGCGAAGAAAACCTGCTGAAGCGGCGCGCGGAGCTTCAATCCCTGGCCCGCTCCAATGCGGCGAACTTGCGACCTGGGATCGACAGCCTGAAACGTGCGATTCAAGTGCTTCGCAAGGCCTATTCTAATCAGCCAGATTCGCGAGCCTTGCTGCGAATCATCGAAGGTGGCGAGCGGGTCGAATTGATGCAGAAGGCCCTGGAGCGCTTTTGCCAGGTGGCTGATCAAGCGCCTCATGTGCGGGGCATCGAGGCGACCGAGCACGAGGCCATGATCCGGTCGGTCTGGGAGGAACTGCAGGAAGCGCATGCTACGCAGGTGCGGCTGAAGCTTGCCACCATCCCTGGGTGTGAGGCCGATCCGGTTCTTCTGAGGCACATTTGGCAGAATTTGCTTTCCAATGCCGTGAAGTATTCTGGCCGCAATCCCGCCGCTCGCGTCGATGTGTTCCACGACCGCGATGGGTTCCATGTCCGCGACAATGGCGTCGGCTTCGATCCCTCGCGCGCAGCATCCCTCTTTGGGCTGTTCCAGCGTCTCCACCCGGCATCGGAATTCCCGGGAACCGGAGTGGGGCTTGCCATCACCCACCGCATCGTAGAAATGCATCAGGGGATTCTTTCCGCTCAGTCGTCTCCAGGAAACGGAGCCACCTTTTCCTTTACGCTGCCGGCTCTTGTCCAGGCCAAGCAGGATGAAGTCGACGTCTATTCCGCTGCCGCGGCCTAGTCGTTATCCTGGGCAAGTACGCGGCAGGCTTTCCAGGCGCCGCTGCGAAAGCGCACTGTCCAGGCCGTTGCGGTGACGAAAACGAAAATTGTCGCCATGGTCCAGTAGATCCAAAGTCCTCCCCGGATTTGATCTGCCA
>DAIPHW010000289.1:0-2387 GCA_036771135.1 Fibrobacterota bacterium
CGCTTGCAAGTGCGAGATGACCAAGGACGGCATGTGCATGACTTGGATGTCGGGTGACGCCGCCTGCTGCCAGATGATCCAGCAGTGCTGCATGGCCATGATGGCCATGATGAAGGCCGGCTGCTCGTGCATGCTGTGCATGAACGGCACCCCGATGTGCTGCTGCTAAAAATCACCTAAGGCGGAAGAACGCGGCACCCCCATGTGCGCTCTTCCCAAGTTTCGGGAATGAAGGCTTCCCGAAACGACAAACGCCCGCTGAATCCCAGCGGGCGTTTCATTTGATCAGCAGGTCAGATTCCCTCGCCGTCCATGAGGCCCATGTGGATCATCCACTCGTGGTCGCGGCGCTGCCGCATGGTCTCGCGCGCCCGCTCCCAGGCCAGCGTATAAAGCTGCTGCTTGGCCGCCTTCTCTAGCGGAGAAAGGTCGGCGAAGAATCCGGCCGGAACTTCCATGAAGGACTCTTGGTTGAATCCCGGAAGCATTTCTGGCCCTGGGGTGCTGGAGATATCGTCTTCATTCATCGCGTTCCTCGCTTTCTTCGGGGGGGGAAGATGCCGCTATTTGGCAAAAGCCGGGGTGGAAGAGCGTCGTAACCCCATCACAACGTTCTTCCTGAAGTTCGGAAATGAAGGCTCCCCGAACACCCCCGTCAGTCGGCTCTCGAAGTTCCGAAAGCCCGTTCGATCCACGCAGCAGCACCACCTCGCGCATCCATTCCGCCTAGGCTCCAGCGGCATTTGGCCTTTCGCGCCGGAACGCTGTAGATGCGATCTTCTTCCGGGCACCATCCCGAAAGACGACCGCCCGAGGCGCAACCGGTATCGAGGCCGCGCAGCCCCGGTCGCACCACCAGCCCCTTATCAGCCCAATGTCCAAAAACTGTCATTTTATCCCAGTGACCGCATTCGAACCAAGGGGGATTGGCAGGGTCTTCAAAAGATCCATCCAAACCGCCCCAGGTGCGCACGTGCAAAAGCACCCGCGGATCCATGTCGCGAAGACCACGGACTCCTGGCTGCAGTCCGGCATGCACTAGCACGAAATCGGACTCTTCTCTCCACAGCGGCCAATTCCTGACGAGCAGCGCCACCTCAAGAGCATGTCCTTGGAAGCGGCTCAAAAACTCGCGATCGCGCAGGTTCCACGTCGCTTCCGGACGTCTTAAGGTGGAAAGCAGCCGCGCCTCCTGGTTTCCCAATACACAGCGGATGCCCAAGGCCGAAACCATCTCCACAGCGCCCCAGGTATCGGGGCCGCGCGTAACCACGTCTCCCGTCTGGAAGAGGCGGTCTCCCGCGGCGTAGCCAAAGACTTCCAGGAGATCTTCCAGCTCGTCGCGGCAGCCGTGGATGTCGCCGATGACCAAAGTTCTCATGGGACAATTCCTGGAAAAACGGCCGGCTGGGTCCCGCGCGTCGCGGTGTCTGGGATGCGTGCGCGGGGGAAGAACGAGCACGCGGGACCCAAGCCAGGCTGTTGCCTCAGATCTTGGAGAGACCTTCCTCAAGAGCCTCGATGATGTCATCGATGTGCTCGATGCCCACCGAGAGGCGCACCAGATCCTTGGTGAGACCGGCGGCCAACTGCTCCTCGTCCGAAAGCTGCGAGTGCGAGGTGGAGGCCGGATGCAGCACCAGACTCTTAGCGTCGCCCACGTTGGCGAGGTTCGAGAAGAGCGGCAGGTTGTCGATGAACTTCACCGCCGCGTCGTAGCCGCCCTTGGGCCCAAAGACCACCACGCCGCCGAAGCCCTTCTTGAGGTACTTCGAGGCCAGCGCATGGGACGGGTCGCCTGGAAGGCCGGGGTAACGGACCCATGCCACCTTGGGGTGCTTCTGGAGGAACTCGGCCACCTTGAGGGAGTTTTCCACATGGCGTTCCACGCGCAGGGCGAGCGTCTCGGTGCCCTGCAGGAAGATCCAGGCGTTGTCGGCCGAGAGCGTAGCGCCCAGGTTGCGAAGGGGAACGGTACGCACGCGCAGAGCGTAGGCGATGGGCTTCAGGGGCTCGGGAAGGTCCAAGGCCCAGTGCAATCCATGGTAGTTGGCATCGGGCGCGGTGAAGAGCGGATGCTTGCCGCCAGCCCAGTTGAACTTGCCCGAATCCGTGATGATGCCGCCGAGGCCAGTGCCGTGACCGCCGATCCACTTGGTCAGCGAATTGACGACGATGTCGGCGCCGTGCTCAATGGCGCGGAACAGGTACGGAGTGGTGAAGGTGCCGTCCACGATCAGCGGCAGGCCGTTCTTGTGGGCCACAGCGGCAATGGCGTCCACGTCCACGAAGTCGAGCACCGGATTGCCGATAGTCTCGATGTAGATGGCCTTGGTGTTGGGCTTGATGGCCTTCTGGAAGTTCTCGGGATCCTTCGGGTCGACGAA
>DAIPHW010000290.1:0-2380 GCA_036771135.1 Fibrobacterota bacterium
CATGGTGGAACGAGAAGCTTCACGCCGAAGTAGACGCTCCTTTCGACTGGGATCACATGGTCGAATTCCGCCTCTCATCGAATCAGGGCGCCAACGCCAAGTGCGCCGGTCCCGATCACCGTTTCACCGTGGAGTTTCAGGATCTCCAGGTGCTCGATTCGGTGGCGACCTTCGACCGCGACGCCTATTGGGCAGCCTTTCGCTCTGATGCTCCCGAGCGAGAAGCCCTTCCGCTGACGGATCAAAAAATGCGCGACCGATGGCTCCTGCAGCGCGGCGAAGGCGGAAGCCTCGCAGCCTCTTGGCCTCTCGAAGCCGGGCATGGCACCGTTCTCAAGCTGGACTACCATTTCCAATACTGGGTCGCCGCCGTATTGCCTCTGGATGGGCTTTCCTCCGAGGCTCGCAACTGGGGCCGGCATCGCGGCCTTCTTCTCGATCTCTGGTCTCCTCGTGCGCTGTCCACTCTGCGGGTGGGAATCGTCGACTCCTCCCATGAATCCTGGACCGCCACGGTGCGCACCACCAAGGGCTGGAACCGCCTCTTTGTCCCCTTCCGCGATTTTGACCGCGATACTTGGTGGCAACCTGACGACGCCGTTTCCAACCGTCGCCTCGACCTCGGGGACGTGCGAACATTTTCCCTGCAGCCCCTGGATGCCGGACTTCCCGGTTCGCTAGAGGTGGGACGCATCGCTCTTTCAAACCAAAGCGATTCCGCCCCAAGCGGCACCGCCCTCCGACCAGCTCTCCTTTACAACCATCTCGGCTACCTGCCGAAGGGAGAAAAGCGCTTTCTGGTCTCCGGAATGACTGACCAGAAGGACTGGGCCCTGCTCGACTCTTCCGGCAAAGCCGTGCTGCAAGGAAAGCTCTCACCCATGGGACGATGGGACGCCTCTGGAGATACGCTCGCGCAGGGAAATTTTTCAGGATGGAATCGTCCTGGTCGATACCGCCTGAGCGTGGGCGATTCCGTTTCCTCAGAGTTCTCCATTGTCGACACCGTCTACCACACCCTCTCGCATCAGGCCTTGCGCGCCTTCTGGTTCCAGCGCTGCGGCGTCGCACTGTCACCAGAACGGGCCGGCATCTGGGCTCGCAAGGCAGGGCATCCCGACACGGCACTGCAGGTGCTAGAGGTGCCCGGATTCCAGGGGCGCTGGAGCGCACCCGGCGGCTGGTACGATGCCGGGGATTACGGCAAGTACGTGGTGAATGCTGGCATCACCCTCTCGAACCTGCTTTCGATCCAGGAAACTTGGCCCCAGGCCTTTCCCGACGGCTCGCTGTCCATTCCCGAATCTGGAAACGGCATCAGCGACCTACTTGATGAGGCCCGCTGGGAACTGAACTGGATCATCCGCATGCAGGACAAGGACGGAGGCGTCTTCTTTAAGCTGGGCCCTGGCCACTGGGACGGTCCGGTACTCCCCGAACAGTCCACCCAGCCGCGCTTTGTCATCGGCAAGTCCGTTTCGTCGACTCTGAATGCCGCGGCGGTGCTGGCTCAGGCGTCCCGCATCTGGGCCAAGCTCGATCCGGCATTTTCCCGCGATTGCCGCGCCCGCGCCGAACGCGCCTGGATCTGGGCCAACCGGCATCCCGATGCGGCAAGTCCCAAGAACGTGGACGGCACCGGCCCCTATCAAGACGGCACGCTCTCTGACGAGCACTTCTGGGCGGCGACAGAGCTTTGGATCACGACGAGAAAGCCGGAGTACCGCACAGCTCTGGCAGCTCTCGCTCCCAAAATCCCCGTGGCAACCAATGCCTGGTGGCAGGAAGTGGGAAATCTCGGCTGGTTCACCCTTTCGCGGCGCGGCGGGACGGATTTTCTTGCCCAGGAAGCGCGGCGCGGGATTCTCGCGACCGCAGATTCCTTGCTTTCCCACCTGGAAGGAAGTTCTGGCCGCATGGTCTCCGAGAGCTTCGTCTGGGGTTCCAACGACGTGCAGATGGCCAGCGCCATCACCCTGACCGAAGCCTTCCGGATCGATCCCAAGCCCGCCTATCGCGACGCCGCCCTGGAAGCTCTCGACTACGTGCTGGGCCGCAACGTGCTGGGAGAAAGCTTCGTGACCGGAACTGGCCCACGTTCGCCCCTGCACCCGCATCATCGGCTGCTGCGAGCAAACCAGCTGCCGCCCTTTCCCGGCCTCTTGGTGGGGGGCCCCAATGGCGGCCACGAGGACGATGTGAGCCGCGACGTCGGCGGAGTGCGCTGGCGAGGCGAGCCGCCGGCGCGTTCCTGGCGGGACGACGAGCGCTCCTACGCGACGAACGAGATCTGCATCAACTGGAACGGCTCGCTTGCCTGGATGCTCACCTGGGCCGACCGCCTGGGAACCGCTCCCTAAGGCTCCATCTCCTCGCAGGC
>DAIPHW010000291.1:0-2377 GCA_036771135.1 Fibrobacterota bacterium
CACCTGAAGATTCGCTTTGCTCAGACGGCCATGGGCGCCTTTTGGGTGGTGCTTCAGCCGCTGATGACGGCGCTCATCTTCAGCGTGCTTTTCGGCGTATTCGTGAAAGTTCCCTCCGACGGGCTTCCTTACGTCGCCTTCGCTTATCCGGGCATGGCGCTGTGGACGCTCTTCGCGCAGGGTTTTGATCGCGGCAGCACATCGCTAGTGCTTGAGGAACGTCTCATCACTAAGGTCTACTTCCCACGCCTAGTCATTCCCCTTTCGGCTACGCTTTCCGCCATAGCCGACTTCATCATCTCCACGCTCCTCATCTTTCCCTTGGCCTTGGCGTTTGGCGTCTCGCTAAGCTGGCGCTTGCCGCTATTCCTGATCGCCGTACCGCCAATTCTTTTCCTTGCCATCGCCATGGGTGTCCTCACAGCCTCCTTGAGCGTGCGTTACCGAGATCTTAGGCAGGTTGCGCCGTTCATCACTCAGCTTTGGTTTTATGCGACTCCGGTGGTCTTTCCTCTCAAGGTCGTGCCGGAAGGCTTGAAGAATGCTGTTCTTTGGAATCCTGCTGGAGCTCCGATCCTGCTTTTTCGTTCGGCCTTCTTTGGAACGCCGATGCCTCCCATGTGGAGCATCATGTCCAGCTACTTGATTTCAATTCTGCTGCTGACGCTGGCAGTTACGGTCTTCCGTAAGGTGGAACGGGGAATGGCGGATTGGCTATGACGCCGATGATCGAAGTCCAAGGCTTGGGCAAGAGTTATGCAATGCTCCAACCTGGTGAAAAATGGTCTGGAGACTTTGCCGACATTGCAGCTGATGCTCTGCACCGCCTGATGCACGGACAATTGTTTCGGCGACGCAAGCATGAGATTTTTTGGGCTCTCAAGGACCTCTCCTTCAGCGTGCAACCGGGCGAGGTCGTAGCACTGGCTGGCCACAACGGCGCAGGCAAGAGCACACTTCTCAAGGTGCTTTCGCGCATCACCTCGCCCAACGAGGGATCAGCCCTGATCCGAGGCCGCATTGGTTCGCTCCTGGAAGTGGGAACAGGATTCCATCCTGATCTTACCGGACGCGAGAATGTTTACCTCGCCGGAACCATCCTGGGCATGCGACGTCAAGAAGTGGCAGCGCGTTTCGACGAGATCGTCGCCTTCGCAGAGATGGAAGCCTTCATCGATACCAAGGTGAAGCGCTATTCCAGCGGCATGTACTTGCGCTTGGCCTTTTCGGTCGCAGCCCATTTGTCTACCGAAGTCCTGCTGGTGGACGAAGCTCTGGCTGTGGGCGACGTCAATTTCCAACGCAAGTGCATGGGTAAGATGGGGCAGATTGCCGGCCAAGGGCGCACGGTGTTCTTTGTGAGCCACAGCGTCTCGGCCATGCGAACCCTTTGCACACGGGGCATCTTGCTCGACCACGGCCGTCAGGTGATGGACGGCGACATCGAGACCATTGTTCAAGCCTATTTGGCCCATGGTGCTAAGGTTTCCGACCTTGGCAACGAGTGGACCAACGTAACGGACAATTTCCGGAACCCCTTCTTCCAACCCTTGAGCCTGCGCCTCTTTGACGAGGACGCACCGGGCTCCCCATCCTTCCAGTATGGCAGTCGTATCGTCGCAGAGATCGAAGGCAAGATTGAAGCATCTGCCCCCGACCTAAACATCGGTTTGGTCATCTCCACACCGGAGGGCACGGAAGTGTTCCGCACCTTCCTGCGCGACACTCCGGCTCTAGTAGAAATGCGCTTGGCACCTGGAAATCATTGTTTCCGGGTAGGGTTGCCCTGCCGCATTTTGAACGAAGGCGACTACCGCATCGAAATCATCGCCCTGCACAAGCAATGGATCCTGGAACCCGGCAAGGGAAATCCCAGCCTTCCGCTTGCCATCCACGGCGGCTTTGGAACTACGCCCTACTGGATTCAGCGCCGCCCTGGCACCATAGCCCCGGAACTGGGCTGGTCCATCCAGCCCTCATAGCCTCAGCTGGCGGCCTATCCGCTCCGCCGCAGCGACAGCGCCTTGTAGGCAAGATCCGCCAGACGAAAGGGCTTGGCAAGGAAGTCATTCATGCCGGCAGCTTGAGTGTGCATGCGGGTTTCCTCAGAAACGTCAGCCGTTAGCGCCAGAATGGGAACATCCTTGTCAAGGATCCCCTCTTCGCCGCGACGAACGGCCTGGGCAACTTGATAGCCGTCGAGAACCGGCATATGCAGGTCCAGAAGCACCAGATCGTAATGATTCTGTTTCATCTTCTCTACCGCCGCACCTCCGTCTTCAGCCACATCAAAGCTGGCATTGAGCCGCTGCAGGATCAGCGAAGCGAGTCGGACATTGGTCGGTGTGTCGTCGCACAGAAGCACATGCATGCCTTG
>DAIPHW010000292.1:0-2341 GCA_036771135.1 Fibrobacterota bacterium
TAGGCCTTGCCCAGCATCAAGGAGCTCAATAACAAGCTCAAGAACTACCAGAGCACCAAGAAGATCACTTCGGCCCAAAAGCTTGTGGCCGCGTCGAAACTTCGTCGGGCTCAGGAAGCGATTGAGCGGACGCGCCCCTACCGGGCCGAGCTGACCGGGCTGCTTGCCGATCTGCAAAGCTCCTTGGCGGGGGCGGATTTCGATCCCTCCATCTCTCCATGGCTTTCTCCACGGGAGATCCGCCACGCCTCGATCGTGGTCTTCACCAGCGACAGAGGCCTCTGCGGTTCCTTCAACCACGGCCTCTCCCGAACGGTGGAAAAGGTCATCGGCCTGCGCGCCAACGACCTCGAACCTTCGGGGGACTTCTTCGCGCTGTCCGAACTGGTCGGCAAGGGAGTAGACTTCACGGTCCACTTCGCCGGCAAGAAGGGTTTCGAGTCCATGCGCAGCCATCTTCCTGGCCAAAAGCTGGGAGAACTGTTCACGGGAGTCACATCCAAACCCTCCTTTGCCGAGAGCCGCAAGATCTCCGACCGTCTCATCGGCGACTACCTCGCCGGCAAGACCGATGCGATCTTCCTGGCCGTAAACCAATTTGTGTCGCCGTTGACGCAGATCCCAAAGCTCGTCCGCGTCTTCCCTTCCGCCCCCGAGGCGGCCGGCACTAAGACAAAATCTGTCCTATTCGACCCCGACGCGGCCACCGTTCTTTCTTCTTTGGTGCCGCAGTCGATCCGTTTCCTCGTCCTGAATGCCCTCCTGGAGAACGCCGCTGGCGAACACGGAGCGCGCATGACCGCCATGGACAACGCCACGCGCAACGCCAAGGAGATGATCGAAAAGACCACTCTCCTTCGCAACCGCGTCCGCCAGGCCAACATCACGAAGGAACTGACCGAGATCATCTCGGGCGCCGAATCCATCAAGAGCTGACCCACAGGTAACGAAAGCCGACCATGAGCATGACCAAGACAGGAATTGGCAAAATTCTCCAGGTGACGGGTCCCGCCGTCGACGTCTCTTTCGAGGGGGGATCCATCCCTTCGATCCTGAACGCTCTGCGGTGCACCAACCCGGCCATCAACGACCTCCCGGACAATCTCGTCCTGGAAGTTGCCCAGCACCTTGGCGACAACGTGGTGCGCACCATCGCCATGGACAGCACCGACGGTCTCTCCCGCGGTGTGGAGGTGCGCGACACTGGATCGCCCATCACCGTGCCGGTGGGTGAGAAGTGCCTCGGGCGCGTTCTCAACGTCATCGGCGAACCCGTCGACCAGAAGCCCCCGGTGGAAAGTGAAATTCGCTTGCCCATCCATCGCGCGGCCCCCTCCTTTGACCGCCAGTCTACCCAGGCCGAGATCCTGGAAACTGGCATCAAAGTGGTGGATCTTCTGGCTCCTTATGCCAAGGGCGGCAAGATCGGCCTCTTCGGTGGTGCGGGTGTCGGCAAGACGGTGCTTATCCAAGAACTGATCAACAACATCGCCAAGTACCACGGTGGTTACTCGGTGTTTGCTGGCGTCGGCGAGCGCACCCGTGAAGGCACTGCTCTCTACGGAGAAATGGAAGAGGCGGGCGTTCTTGCCAAGACGGCACTTGTTTACGGCCAGATGAATGAACCCCCAGGAGCCCGTCTGCGCGTCGCTCTTTCGGCTCTGACCATCGCCGAATACTTCCGCGACGAGAAGAACCAGGACGTGTTGCTTTTCATCGACAACATCTTCCGCTTCACTCAGGCCGGTTCCGAAGTCTCGGCCATGTTGGGGCGCATTCCCTCAGCCGTGGGTTATCAGCCGACGCTGGGTACTGAAATGGGCGCCCTGCAGGAGCGCATCACCTCGACCAAGAACGGTTCGGTGACCTCCATCCAGGCCATTTATGTGCCGGCCGATGACTACACCGACCCAGCTCCAGCCACCACGTTCACTCACTTGGACGCCACCACCAACCTGTCGCGCGCCATCTCGGAACTGGGCATCTACCCGGCCGTGGATCCGCTCGACTCACACTCCAACTTGCTCACCCCGGAAATCGCCGGCGAAGAGCACTATCAGGTGGCTCGCGGCGTCCAGCAGCTGTTGCAACGCTACAAGGAACTGCAAGACATCATCGCCATCTTAGGCATTGATGAGCTCTCGGAAGATGACCGCCTTACGGTGGCGCGCGCTCGCAAGGTGCAGCAGTTCCTGTCGCAACCCTTCCATGTGGCCGAGCAGTTCACAGGCATGCAAGGCAAATACGTGAAACTCGCCGACACCGTCCGCTCCTTCAAGGAAATCCTGGAAGGCAAGCACGACAACCTTTCCGAGCAGGCTTTCCGCTATGTGGGAACCAT
>DAIPHW010000293.1:0-2331 GCA_036771135.1 Fibrobacterota bacterium
CGCCGATTTCGGCAAGCATCTGAACCTCGCGGCTGGCGCCGTGAACGGCTGGAACAACTGGACAATGCCCTCCGCCGATGGCCTGCCCATGGCTTATGCTCGCATCTATGCCAGCGCCGGAGATCCCCTGAGCGCCACGCTTTCGGGCTATTACGGCTCCGCCGCCACCTTGAACGGTTCGCGCGATGACTTCCTGAGCCTCGATCTTACGGGCATTTCCCGCCTGAGCTCCACCCTGTACCTGAATTTCCAAGGGAACTACCAATTCCGAGGCGCCGGCACCCCCAAGCTCGACACCAAACTCTACGGAGCCGGAATCCAACCACTGCTGCACCTGGACAACGCCCAGCTTGGTTTTCGCTACGAGCTCTTCTACAAGGACCTGAAGGGGAAGGAAGTCACCATCAACAGCCTCAGTCTGGCTCCAGGCTTTCGCTTTACCGCCAGCACCCTGATGCGGGTCGAATACCGCGTGGACATCGGCGCCGAGAAGGACTTTCAGGCCGACAGCCACAAAAATCGGGCTGATCAGGTTGTGACGGTAGAACTGAACCACATGTTCTGACCAGAAACGACACGCAGCGAACCCAATGTCGAATTTGTCAACAATTGCAAAATTCATGTTTCAATGTGAAAGCATCCATGTGGCTTTTCATCGAACCAATGTCTTTGCCTCTGTTGGCACAAACTTCGTAGTGTACAGAGATAACGACGCCGTGAGCGTCCCTAGGACCCTTAATTAGGAGGAACGATGCAACTCGATCGATATGCAAAGGCCGGCGCGATGGCCCTGGCTCTGGCAAGTCTCACCATGGCGGATGGTCCCAAGTTCACGGGATATGTCACCACCACTTGGAACAAGGATCTGAACGAACCCGCCAGCGGCAACAACAGCACCTACAATTACTTCGGTGGCAAGGATGCTTCCTTCCAGTTGAATGCGGCCCACTTGACCGTTACCGGTGGTGACGCAGGCACCGCCTCCTATGTGATCGACCTCGATGCAGGCAAGGATGCCTTCACCGACCCCGAAGCGCTCCATGATTCTAGCAATGGATTCGCAATTTCTCTTCATCAGGCTTACATCGTCGTGCCTTTCGGCAAGACCCCGGTCGGCTTGCAGGCTGGTAAGTTCTACACCTCTGAAGGCATCGAAGTTCTAAACTCCGGCCTCAATGCCACCGTAAGCCGCGGCCTGCTCTTTGGGCAGTCCGAGCCCGTGGCCCACACTGGCGCCATCCTGACCTTCAAGGCTAACGACCAACTGAACTTTGCTCTTGGTGGCGTGAACGGTTGGGACACCTGGACCACATCAAAGGAAGACGGCATTCCGATGGTGTACGGCAAGGTGGGACTCGGATTTGGCGACGCCCTCTCGGGCGCACTCAGTGCTTATTACGGCCCCTACTCGGGTCGCAACAAGCTGACGAGCGTCGACTTCACCGGCCTGACCAAGGTTGTGAAGGGACTTGATCTCAACTTCCAAGCAAATGGCCTCTACAAAGAAAAGGGATCTGGAGATACGACCGACCTTACGAACATCGGCTTCGGCATCCAACCCCTGTACCATATCGGCAACGCCCAGATCGGCCTGCGCTACGAGTTCTTGAACTCTGATCCCGACCAGGGCAAATCGACCACCTTCCACACCTTTGCCGTGGCTCCGGGATACAAGCTCACTCCCGCCACCTTGCTGCGTGCCGAATATCGTTTCGACTACGCGACAACCAACGTTTTTGAAAATGACAAGGGCGTCTTGAACAAGTACGACCAAGCCATCACGGCCGAGCTCAACTACACATTCTAATTGTCTTCCCTTTGGGGATGACGATGTGGCCGCTTTCCTTTGGGAAGCGGCTTTTTTGTGCCAACGGCCAGCAAAAATGGGTACGACTTTTTAATTTAACCAGATGGTTAAGAAACTCTGCGACGACGGCACCGAATCGCGCACCCGCATCCTTCAGGCTGCCGAGGAACTCTTTTCGTCCAAGGGGTTCGACGCCACGCGGGTGGACGAGATCGCCCAGAAGGCCCAAGTCAACAAGGCGCTCATCTACTACTACTTCAAGAGCAAAGACGCCCTGCTTCAGGAACTCATCCTATCCTTGCGCAAGGCGCTGCTGGAGCGTCACATCGCCAATCTTGCAAGGCACAGCGACAAAAGCCGCACACCCGGTTCCATGGACGACGATTTGGAGTTCATGGAGACCAAGAAGGAGTTGCTGCGCATCTTCCTGATGGAAGACATGAAGGCAAACTCAACGCACACCCCAGGCAAGAAGCTCGTGGAAACGTGGGTCCAAAGCCTCGCAGAGATCCGCGACCGCTACG
>DAIPHW010000294.1:0-2278 GCA_036771135.1 Fibrobacterota bacterium
TGTGATGTCGCCAAGCGCCCCCGCGCAAGACGGAGTGGAGGCTCCTCAACCTCCAGGAAGGGCCACCCGAAACGGTGGCTCTTCTTTTTGCGTCCAGCCCTCATGGCTGCGCTCCTGGTCGCAAGCTGTTTTCATAGGGCGCCTCCCGCCCATTCCGGGCGGGCCGGGCTGCCTGCCGGGCCCCCGCCAAATCCCGTTGTGGGGGCGAGGCATGCCTCGCCCCTACGTTGGTGAATGAGCGGGTGTCCCGGGCTGCCGCCGGCATCCCTGGCGCATGGTGTGCCGCGCAGCTTAGCTATCGCACGATCTTGTTGCGGATCTCTTCCTCGTAGCGCTTGCTGGGAAGCTCCGAGCAGTGGACGTGCCGGATCTTCCATTCGTTTGGCTTGGGGGACTCGAGGTAGAAGGTGGTGCGGATCTTGTATTCGTCCTGGCCGTCGTAGCGGAAGTAGGTGATCAGGCAGGCCGAGTGGGCGTCCGCGTAGACGATGGGCTCCTTGTAGAAGACCTGGGAAGCGTTGCCCGATTTCAGGAACTCCGCCACCTTGGAGATGTGGTCGTCCAGCAAGAAGGTGTCGCAATCGGAGTGGTTGTCGAAGTAGATCATCTCGCCCTCGCAGTACATGCTGCGAAGCGCGCTCGGATCGGTCTCCAGGAAGGCCTGGATGTACCGATCGAGGAATGTTGTGAAGGTGTCGATGCTTTCGGACTTCATGGCGCTTCTCCTGTGGTGCCATGAAACTGCATTTTGCCCAATTGCCGCCGTAGGGATCGGGCGTGCTCGATCCCTACGGGGCGGCGGCTCCAAGACTCACACGCCGCGGCGTTCCATTAGGAGGGCCAGATCTACCAAGCGGTTGGAGAAACCCCATTCGTTGTCGTACCAGGTGAGAATCTTCACATGGCGACCGCCCAGCACCAGCGTCGAGGGGGCGTCGAAGATGGAGGAGCGCGGATCGCCCTGGAAGTCGCTCGAGACCAGCGGCTCTTCGCTGTAGCCGAGGATGCCGGCAAGCGGCCCGCTTTCCGAGGCTTCCCGGAAGGCGGCGTTCACCTCCTCGGCGGTGACGGCGCGTGCAAGCACCACCGTGAGGTCCACCACCGAGACCACCGGCACCGGCACCCGCAGCGAGTAGCCGGTGAGCTTGCCGTCGAGTTCGGGGATCACCCGGCCGATGGCCTTGGCCGCCCCGCTCGAATGGGGGATGATGGAAAGGGCTGCTGCCCGGGCGGCTCGCAGGTCCTTCTGGGGCTCGTCGTGCAGCGGCTGGCTGTTGGTGTAAGCGTGGGTGGTGTTCATCAGGCCCGACTCGATGCCAAAGGCCTGATGCAGCACCAGCGCTGCCGGCGCCAGGGCGTTGGTGGTGCAGCTGCCGTTACTCACCACGCGATGCTGGGCCGGATCGTAGCGGTCGTCGTTCACGCCCATCACCACCGTGAGGTCGTCGCCCTTGCCTGGCGCCGAGAGAATCACCCGCTTGGCGCCGCCCCGCAGGATGTGCTTTTCCGCTTGGGCCTTGTCGGTGAAGCGGCCGGTGGACTCGATCACCACCTCGACTCCAGCCTCTCCCCAGGGGATTTCTCCGGGGTCGCGGCTTGAGAAGACGCGCATCGCGTTTCCGTTGACGGCAAGCGTTCCCTCTCCCGCCTCGACGGTTCCCGGCAAGGCGCCCAGGATGGAGTCGTGCTTGAGAAGGTGCGCCAGAGTGCGGCTGTCGGTGAGGTCGTTGATGGCGACCACCTGAAAGTCCTCGCGGCCCAGGGCCGCCCGCACGACGTTCCTGCCGATGCGCCCGAATCCGTTGATGCCGACTTTGATCATCTGATGTCCTCCGTGTTGAGAGCGATTGCCTTCCCAGAAGGTATCCCGGAAAGGATATGTCTCATAGGACATCAAGAGATCAAATCAGGACATCTGCACAATGGCGCGGCAGCGGAAGCGCTCGCGGTATTCGGAAGGGGTGACCTGCAGTTGCCGCTCGAAGGTGCGCCGCAGCGTGAGGACGCTTCCGAAGCCCACTTCCCGGGCCACTTCCTCGATGGCCTGGTTCCCTTGCTCCAGGCGGTCTCGCGCCGCCTCCAGCCGCAGTTCCTCCACGTACCTGGCGGGCGGCGTGCCGGTCTCGCGGGTGAAGACCCGGGTGAAGTTGCGGGGGCTCATGCACAGGCGCTCGGAGAGCCGCTCCACCGAGAGGTCCTGGTCCAGGTGCTCATGGATCCAGCCCTGGAGCTCGTGGACGGGGCTTCCGGCCGGGACCTGGCTGGACAGAAAACGGCT
>DAIPHW010000295.1:0-2273 GCA_036771135.1 Fibrobacterota bacterium
AGGATGCCGAAGCCCAGGAAAAGAAGCTCACCGAATTGCGCGAAGAAAAGGCGCAACTGGAAGCCGAACTGGAGCGCAAGAACAATCCGCAGGCAGCCGCACCGGCCGTTTCGGCTCCAATCGCAGCTCCAGCCAAGTCCGACACCACCAAAGCCAAGGCCAAGGCCGCACCGGCTGCCGCCAAGAAGGCCAAGTAATCTGAACGAACCTGTCTGGAAGCGCACTCCGATCTCCGGAGTGTCGCCGGAAGTGCGCCGAGCCTTGCTTGCCGATGGTGAGCGCAACCTGATGGAAATCGAGCGCCGTCTGGGTGTGCGCATCCATGCCCGAGGCGAGCTCCTGGCCATCGAAGGTGGTGACGAGACGGCGCACGCCAAGGCGGTCGCCGCCGTTGAAGCCTTGATCCGCGCTGCCAAGAACGGCGACTCAGAGGCCAGCTTCCTAGGGGAACTCGCCTCCCAGAGCGAATCCTCCCACTGGGAAACCCCGCTTCTCTACGACGCCCGCGGAGGCGCTGTGCGTCCGCGCAGCGTCGGCCAGGTGCGTTTGGTAGAAGCCGTCCAAGGCAACGCCCTGACCTTTGCCACCGGCCCCGCCGGCACTGGAAAAACGTTCCTGGCCATCGCCATGGCGGTGGCAGCCCTGGAACGCCGCGAAGTGGACCGCATCGTGCTGGTTCGGCCCGCCGTGGAAGCCGGCGAATCGCTGGGATTCCTGCCCGGCGACCTGCGCGAGAAGATTGCCCCCTATCTTCAGCCCATGTTCGACGCCTTGGGCGATCTCATGCCGCGCACCAAGTTCAAGGAGCGCATGGAAGACGGCACCATCGAACTGGCGCCGCTAGCCTACATGCGCGGACGCACCCTCTCGCGCAGTTTCATCATCCTGGACGAGGCCCAGAACACCACCGTCCACCAGATGATGATGCTTTTGACGCGCATCGGCACCCGTTCGCGCGCCGTGGTGACGGGCGACCCCGGCCAATCTGACCTGGGGCCCCGCGAGACTTCGGGACTCGCCCATGCTTGCCGCATCCTGGAAGGCATTGAAAGCATCGCCATCGTGCGGCTGGCTGCCTCGGACCAGATGCGCCACCCCTTGGTGCGCGCCATCATCGAGGCCTACGAGCGCGACGCCGAAGAGGCTTAGCGCGAAAATGCCTGCAGTGGCATTCCCCAGAGCCTCATGTTCCGCAGCTCCAGGAAGCTCCCAGCACGGGTCACGAAGGCTAGGTCATTGACGAGTGTGCGCGTGGTTGCCCAGTCGCTCCCAAAGGCGGCAGGCGTTAAGCACGTCCGCTGCCAGGAAGTGTCGAGCGAGCCAAGCGAAGCATGCGCCGAGTTCACCCAGCTGCCCAGGGAATCGTAATGGACCAGATACAGCACAGTGCGTCCGTCGCTCCTGGCATCGAAGCACAAGGAATCCATGCGCGAAAGATCCACATTGCGAAATCCTGAGCGATCGCGCAAGGCTAGGCCCACCAAGGCCGAAAGGCTGGTGTCAGAAGCGACGTAACTCATGGAGAGATGCCCGTCGTAGGTGATCTTGATGGAATCAGCGCCCCAGCTGTTCACGTACCACGCTCCGATTCCCGCATAAGGAAACAGCTGCGACAAGGAACTTCCCGAGGAGAAGTCGTCGACCGTGAGCAGCCCAGGATGGAGCGCCACGGTGGTATCAAGCTGATTTCCAGAAATTGTCGTCTGAATTCCGAGAGTCGCGAGACCTGTATCCTGGCGCACCACCAAAGGCCAGCGTCCTGGCGGCAGCGAAAGCACGTAGCGCCCTAGCGCATCAGCCTGGGCGCACCAATCCGTCCCCACGGCGCACACGCTGGAGACGCCGGAAGTGCCCGCAATGCGATCCCGCAACCACCCTGCGGCCGTCAAGCGCAGCTCCTGCTGGGACGTGTCTGAACCGAGTGCAACCCAACCAGCAACCAAACTGTCACCAGCCTGCGCCGCCCAACGTCCTTGGGCCAGTGAATCTAGCCGCAGCACGCCTTGGCGATCAGCCTGCACGGCTCGAGCCTCCGGCACACCGGAGGCGGCCACCTTGGCAAGCCAGGTGTCGGTACGCACCAAGCGCACCTGAGCTCCGGCGCGCGGCGTCCCGTCGGGATTGAGTACCCGCAGACGCAGGCCATTGCCCGTCTCGGTGGCCCCACCCCCCTGAACCAGGGCATCGCTCCCGCAAGCGGCAAGCCCAAGCGCCGCAAGCAGGGCAAACATCGTCCCCAGGCGTTTAGGCACGTTCGTCCCCCAAGGGATGGC
>DAIPHW010000296.1:0-2266 GCA_036771135.1 Fibrobacterota bacterium
GCTTTTTTACAACGGCGCCCCTCCCGAACAGCGCTTCCCTTCGCTTTCCGGAAGCGAGATCGTGCGCTTGCGCCATCTCGATCGCGATTTCCCGCTCTTCGAATTTTCCCTTCCCGGTGAAGTCCCCACTCTTTGGCTGGATGCCGACGACCAGGGACCCGAGGAACTGTCGCCGGTGCTGCAGACGGTAGTGATTCACAAGGAGACCAACCAGTTGACGCTGGTGTGGCGCGGCAGCGCCTACTACGGCGGCCCGCTTGTCATGGCACAATGGAGTGCTCTGCAGTTTGGAGTGGAGGGCAGCTGATGAAAACGGCCGTTCACATAGGTTCAACCGACCGCACGCTGGAGGTGCGTCTGGAGCCATTCCTGTTGCGGGTAGAAATGCTGACTCCGCAGGTTTCAGTGGGTGGATTCTTGGCTGTCGAGGCCTTGGTGCTGAACGTGGCCGACGGGGCTCGCGTGGAACTGAACTTCTGGAACGGAAACGGCGGTACCGAGGGCAGGGCTTCTGGCGAGATCCGCTCCGGGATTTTTCGCGTGCGCTGGCCGGTGGCGGCCTCCAATGCGACGGGGCTTTTAGTGCCGGTGGTCCGACTTCCAGAATATGACTTGGAGCTTGCTGGCCCTGCAGCAAAGCTGTTGCCGCCGGTGAAGATCGAGAACCTTCGCTTTCAGGACGAGACGGGGAAGGATCTCGATACGGTGGTGCGCGGAGATCGCATTTACTTGGTGGCCGACGTGATGCTTGGTCCTACGGAGGAGGCTATTGCGATCGATCTGCGTGTGACGCCCGATCCTCAGGAATCCTCTCCGGGAGATGGAACGCATGCCCATGGCAGCGAACCGAGACCTTCGTCGCACGTCTATGCGGGCCACATCCACGGCAAGCGAATTCGCGAGCCCATTATTGCGGATTGGGAGATGCCGACGATTAGGGGATGGCTGGACTACGACATCGGCCTTTATGAGACGACCAGCGAGAGGTCAAAACGGGTGCGTTACCTCTATGGAAAGGACTTTTCGCTATGAAGACTAAGTGGCTGTATCTGTTCGTTCTCCTTTTGGCGGGGATTCTCTCGGCGCAGTCTTTGAAGATGGCGGTGCCGGATCCTGTTAAGGCTAAGCGTTGCTTGGAGGAGGGGCGTCGGCTGGAGGCAAAAGCAGCTCCTGAGGGGCCGGGAAATCAACGACTTTTCGAAAGGGCACTGGCGAAATACCTGTGCGCGGCGCATGCGGGAAGTGCGGAGGGGGCATTGTCGGCGGCTTCTCTATCGCTTTCTGGCATGGCACCACAACTTGCGGAGGATTCCCTGAAAGGGTTGTACCAGCTTGCCATTGATTCTGGTCGACTTGAAGGCTATTCCGGCATGGCCGAAATCGCTTGTGGAGCCGAAGGATTTTTCAGCTGTACGAAGGATCCTCAAAGTGCTATTGCATGGCTTCGCAAAGGTGGAATCGATAACTTTCGGGAAGTTATTACTCAAATTTTGGCAAACCCCAATGTTTCGGTTAGCGATTCATCAATCGCGTATACATGCCTTGGACGTCTTCGTGGGAAGCATGTGCAGAATCTTCGCATACAAATGCTGAAGCTAAATCCTCAACTCGATACAACTCGGACTTGTGAAATAAAGCCATGAGCGCGGAAGAAATTCTCAAGCAAAGACAATATTTTCGCAAAGGTTTTGAATATGGATTGGGGGCTGATGGTGATCTAGATAAGGACAAGGACGGAAAGAAGGAGATTGACTGCTCCCACCTCGTACATTCGATGTTGGTCGGTGCAGGATATCGAATATCTTATGAGTCAACTGCAGGACTTGAATACTCGAAGTTCTTTGATGCTATCCAGGTTGATGATGTTGAGCCAGGGGATTTGATTCTATGGAGAAAAGTGCATCGGCATGTTGGAATTGTTGAGGAAATTTCAATCAACTCCAATGGAATTCCTTCTGGACGCTTTTTTGGTTCACAGTCGAGTACTGGTCCAGCTTCTGCAGAATTTGGTCTATCACCAAGGCATAAGGTATATTGGCAGGAGATTCCAGATAAGTTCCTTCGTCCCAAGCCTTGCTATTATCACGGCCCAGGAAATGCCAAGTCTACGGATCCGATTCCCCATGCTTCCACTAAATCATCTCCTCTTCCTAAGGATAAACTGAACAAAGCCCAGCAGACCACAAACGCTATCTGGGATCAATGGGCCACGCCTTCTCCTGTGGATCAGGAATCGGATGATGGATATGCTACAAAGATGCCCGCA
>DAIPHW010000297.1:0-2245 GCA_036771135.1 Fibrobacterota bacterium
GCTGGCCGACACGCACACGACAAATACCGCCCTAAAAGCGAGCGGGAATCGCGTTACTTCTTCTTGGCAGGAGCCTTCTTGGCGGCAGCCTTAGCGGGAGCGGCCTTGGCAGGAGCCTTGGCGGGAGCGGCCTTCTTGGCAGCAGCAGCCTTGGACTTGTTGAATTCGTCCTTCAGGGCCTTGCCAGCCTTGAAGCCGATCGCCTTGGAGGCGGCGATCTTGATCTTCTCGCCGGTGGCGGGGTTCACGCCGGTGCGCGCCTTGCGCTCCTTGATCTCAAAAGAACCGAAGCCGATGATCTGCACCGCCTTGTCCTTCTTAAGACCTTCCTTGATGGCTTCGAGAACGGCGTTCACGGCCTTCTCGGTAGCGGCCTTGCTTTCAATGCCGGCGATTTCCTGAACCTTCGCGACCAGATCGGCTTTATTGCCCATTGTCTTCCTCGTTGGCTTTTCGTGGAAAGGGAACGCCCGCGAAAATCGCGGCGCGGTGCGAATAACATATCTCCCTGGAAAGCCGTATGCAATGGGACTTTGAGACTTTTGTGGAGCTGCAAGCCCGTATTCATGGGCTTTCGGGCCAGCCGAGCGCCGCGCGGCGGCATGGCAGCGAAAGTCGCGAAGAATTCGGCAAGAAATCCCGAAGCGCTTCCCCCAGAGAGATACCTTGGAACATCTCTTTTCAGATCACCATTGCCGAGGAGCACCAATGCCCGAGCGCACGTCGAACGTCGCCATCTACTGGGACTTCGAGAACATCCAAGCAAGCCTCGTTGAGAAGAAGAGCGGCCCCGGCGGCTACGGGCGCACCAAGTTCCAGCCCCAGGAGCTCTTGATCGACGTCGACAGCGTCATGGAATACGCCGCCACCTTCGGCGTGGTCTCGATCAACCGCGCCTACTGCAACTGGCAGTGGTACGGCAAGTACCGCGAGACGCTCCTGCGCGGCGGCCTGGAACTCATCCAGCTCTTTCCGCCGGGAGCCTCGGCCAAGAACGGCGGCGACATCAAGCTAGCGCTGGACTGCACCGAGGACCTGCTGCGCTTTCCCCACATCGACATCGTGGTGATCGTGGGCGGCGACAGCGACTACCTGCCACTGGCCCAGAAGGTGAAAGCCATGGGCAAGATGCTGGTGGGCATCGGCACCGAAGCCAACACCAACCGCCACTGGGCTCGCAGCTGCCATGAGTTCAAGTTCTACGAGGCCCTGATCCTGGACGACGAACCGCGCTCCGAAACGACCGCGGCAACAACTACGGCGCCAGCCTCTGCGACCGCCGTAGAGGCGCGTCCCGACCAGCTCGTGGCCACCGACCCCGAAGAGCTCTTGCGACGCGCCATTCGCCGTCTCTCGGGAGCCTCGGGAGACGCCTGGGTGCTCAAAGGATCGATTCGTCCGATGCTCAAGCGCCTGGACCCCACCTTTGAAGAAGAGCGCCACGGGGCGAGAAGCTTTTCGGGCTTCATCCGCAGGTTCGAGCACCTGCTGGAGATCCGCGCCGGGAAGAACGACCAAGAAATTCGCCTGCGCGGACCGGGAGAGATCTTGCCTGAAAAGCCACGTGAGGAGCGAGGAGAGCGCGGTGGCGAACGGCGCGACCGGAGGGACGACCGACGCGAACGGCGCGAGCGGATCGGCCCTGATCGTCCGCTGGACGTACTGGTAAAGGGCCCGGAAGCAGAAACGCCGCGCCCCGAAGTGGTTCCAGCTGAGCCAGCCCCGGCAGCTCCTGTGCCTGAAGTCGCGGCCACGGCATCTTCGGAAGCCACGACTCCGGCACCGCAGTCCAAAGCAGGAGAGAAAGCCCCCGCGCCGGAATCTGCTGCTCCGACAGAAACTGTCAAAACTGCCAAGCGTCCGACCCGCAGCCGCAAGCCGCGCGCCGCAGCCAAAGCGCCGGCAACCGCCAAGCCCAAGGAGCCCAAAGCCGAAGCGCCCGCAAAAGCGACGATCGAGCACAAGCCGCGCAGTCGCAGCCGCAAGCCAAGCCAGCCAAAAGTATGACGGCGCTCAAGGCCCGCCGCATTGAAGAGGCGAAACGCTTGTGCGACATACCCAACATCGGTCCGAGCATGGCCGAGGACCTCAAGTCCTTGGGCATCGTCCATCCTCGCGACCTTGCCAGCCAGGACGCCTTTGCGCTCTACAAGCGCCTGTGCAAGCAGACGCGGAGCCGTCAGGATCCTTGCGTGCTGGACACTTTTCTGGCTGCCGTAGATTTCGCCAAGGGAGCCCCGGCGCG
>DAIPHW010000298.1:0-2158 GCA_036771135.1 Fibrobacterota bacterium
CCATTCCCAGAAGATTCTGCTGGGCGAAAAGGAAATTCAGGCATCTCTTTCGGTGGGAGCCGCCACGCTGCGCCGCGGCGAGACTCCCAAGCAATGGCTGGAGCGCGCCGCCAAGGCGTGCCGTGCGGCCCAAGCGGACAGCGGAAACCAAGCAAAGATCGGTTGAACCGGCATGTTCGTCCAAAGGCTACTTGCCTGGGAAATGGATCAAGAAGAGGAGGACTTTCCAGAAGGACACCCCCTCTACGACGCCGCCGAAGCCTTTCGTCTGGTGCGCGAGGACTTTCGCAGCGTGCTGGAACGACACCGCGAAGCGGAAGCCAAGGCCCTGGAGGCCAGCCGCACCAAAAGTCAATTTTTGGCAAACATGAGCCACGAGATCCGCACCCCGTTAAACGGCGTGGTGGGGATGGTGCAGCTGCTGGCGGAATCGCCATTGGATGAGGAGCAGCGCCAGCACGCCGAGGTTGCCCTCTCCAGCGCCGAGGCCCTGCTCGACCTCGTCAACGACATCCTGGACATCTCCAAGATCGAGGCCGGCCGGCTGGAAATGGAGAACATTCCCTTTGACCTAGTGACCTTGCTTGCTGAAGTCGGACGCCATCTGGAAGAGCGAGCTCACAGCAAAGGCCTGGAAAGCCAAAGCGAGATCGACCCCTTCCTGGCCGGATGGTTCCACGGCGACCCGGTCCGGATCCGCCAGATCTTGCTGAACCTCGTGAGCAACGCCTTGAAGTTCACGGAAACGGGGCGCATCAACCTCATCGCCGAGCCCCTGGAAGAGACCGAAGAAGGACTGTTCGCCAAGTTTTCGGTTAGCGACACCGGCATCGGCATTCCCCCTGAGGTGCAGTCGGTCATCTTTGAGACCTTCACGCAGGCCGACGCCTCCACCACGCGCAGTTTTGGCGGCTCGGGTCTTGGCCTCTCGATCTCCCGCCAGTTAGTCCGCAGGATGGGCGGCGAGATCGCCATGACCAGTTCTCCCGGTGGCGGCTCGACCTTCTGGTTCACCTTGCGGTTGCGACGAGCATCCAGAGAGCAGGAAGCCTCCAAGCCAGCCGAAGCCGTCCTCCCGAAAGGCTCCCGGATCCTAGTGGTAGAAGACAACGTCACCAATCAGAAGGTGGCTGTTGGCATTCTCACCCGCGCCGGGTGCGACTGTCAAGTTGCCGACAACGGGCAGGTGGCTCTTTCAGCACTGGAACGGGAAGACTTCGATCTCGTGCTGATGGACTGCCAGATGCCGGTCATGGACGGCTACGAAGCCACGCGCAGGATTCGCGACCCAGCATCCAAGGTACGCAACCACGCCATCCCGATCGTGGCCATGACCGCCAACGCCATGTCCGGCGACCGCGAAAAGGCCTTGGAAGCGGGCATGGACGGCTTCGTGACCAAGCCCGTCTCGCAGAACGGCTTGCGGACAACCATTGCCCAAGCCTTAGCCAACTCCCGATAGTTCTCCGCGACGATCTGGCCGTTTTTGAGCGATTGCCCTTTCTACCTTGCGATCGTGCGTCCAGATCCAAAGCAAATCCGCAATTTCTGCATCATCGCCCACATCGATCACGGCAAGTCCACTCTAGCGGACCGACTGCTTGAAAGCACCAAGACGGTGGCCAAGCGCGAGATGCAAGAGCAGCTCCTGGACTCCATGGACCTGGAGCGCGAGCGCGGCATCACCATCAAGTCGAAGGCCATCCGCCTGGTGTACGAGCACCAGGGCGAGACCTTCTACCTGAACCTCATCGACACTCCGGGGCACGTGGACTTCACCTACGAGGTCTCCCGCAGCCTGCGCGCCTGCGAAGGGGCGATCCTGGTGGTGGATGCCACCCAGGGCATCCAGGCCCAGACCATCTCGAACCTTTACTTGGCCATGGGCGCCGATCTCGAGATTTTGCCGATCCTCAACAAGATCGACCTGCCCTCGGCCCAGCCCGAGTTCTTCGCCAAGCAGGTGGGAGATCTCCTAGGCATCGACCCGACGCAGATCCCGCTGGTCTCGGCCAAGGCCGGCATCGGCATCGATTCGCTTCTGGAAAAGATCGTGGAGTTCTTCCCGGCCCCGAAGGCCGAGCGCGAAAAGCCCTTGCGCGCCTTCGTGTTCGACTCGGTCTACGACAGCTACCGCGGCGGCATCGCCTACGTGCGC
>DAIPHW010000299.1:0-2146 GCA_036771135.1 Fibrobacterota bacterium
ACCCCGGCCACCGCTGGTGGCCACCCCTCTCCGACAAGCGGCGAGGGGTTGAGCACATTACGTCAATACCTAGACGCCAAGCGGTGGCAGTCGAAATGCCCCAAGAGTCCCAAATAACTGTCGCGCACGCTGCGAAAAGCCTGTTCAGTGAATTGGGCGGTGGGTGAGCGGAGTCGAACCCCCGCCCGTTCCAATTTTTGGCCATATTCCCGCCAAGCAGACATTGCCCGCTGGAAATTTCCTTTGGTGCGCCGACCGATGTAGGTGCGATGCGGAAGAATGTAGGCTCCCAGGAAGGCAAAGCCGTGCGAGGCCGGTTGCAGATGGATTTTGCGCGGGTGCAAAGTCAAATGCAGGCGGTCAGACAGAAATTGACGGATGGGAGAAATGGAGGCATGGAGCACGTCTCGGTCGGCGTGCAGAAGCAAGAGATCGTCCACGTAACGGCCATAATAGCGAATGCCAAGATCACGTTTCACGAACTGGTCCAGCTCGTTCAAGTAGATGTTGGCAAACCACTGGCTCGTGAGATTGCCGATAGGCAAGCCGCAACCGGGCTTTGAAAAGAACAGGCTCTTGTCGCGCGGCAGGTGTTCCCAGTCGGAGGCCGGGCCGTGCAGGTGGCAATCCGCCGTCGGATCGTGGAAGACCACTTGGCGCAAAGCTTGGAACAGGCAGGGATCGTCCCAGACGCCAGCATGCGAAGACAGATGCCGCTCCAGGAGGGACCAAAGAATCTGACGGTCGATGGCCATGAAGTACCCCGAGATGTCCAGCCGCAACGTCCAACACGGGCGACTGAAGCCTTGGGTGCAGGAGCGCAGGAATTTCTGGGCACGACGGATGCCGAAAAGCGTCCCGCGTCCGGTGCGGCAACTGTAGCAGTCGTCGATCAGGCGGAGGTCGAGGATCGGGCCGATGCATTCCATGATCCAGTGATGGATCACCCGATCGCGAAAGGGAGCCGCGAAGATCTCGCGACGCACCGTTCCTTGATGAACAAAGCACGCCGAACGGCCTGGGGTCCAAGAGCAAGAATGGATTTCCTCGGCCAAGGCGAAGAGATTGCGCTCGGCATCCAGCTCAAACTCCAGGGCTCCGCGTGTGTTGCGCTTGTGGCGACGGGCCGCCTGCCAGGCCGCGAACAGTTCAAAAGCAAGGGAATCCCCCTCTTCCGTTTCCGAAAGAAAGGGCATCACCAATTCTGGAGACACCGAAGCGAGAAGCCGTTTGTCTTGTTGTTGTTGTTGCGGTTCACGTTGGCGTTGGTGTAGTTGAAGTTCCGGTTCCAGGCGTTGGACGCATCGTTCTCGGAAGACGACCAGAAGTTGGCGTTGTTGCCGAGGTTGTTGAACGTCCCGTCGTTGTTGCGGTTGCCCGCCGGCAGAACCGTGAACGCGGCCACTCCCTGACCCGCCCGGCGGAAGCGCCGTCGGGAAGGCATTCTTCATGCCGCAAGGATGTAGGCGCATTGGATTCGCGCCATCCATGCCCTGCGGCGGACCGCTGAATTGATGGGCTCACTCCTCGCCGCCGTGACGGACGGGGACTCGGGCCATTCCCCAGACTTCCAATTGTCGATAAAGCTCCTGAATGGTCTCGTTGAGGGACGTGTATGCGGGAAAAGAAAGCTCGTGCAAGTCGTTGAGGATGCGCAAATAAAGCCGCAATACACCGGCGGAATGAATGGCGTGCTCTGGAGCATTTTGGGCCACTTCTCCCTGGGCCGCAAGGTAGACTGTCGTCAGGAGGTCGAGGGCCTCGCCACGCAAGCGCTCGCCCAAGGTGTAGCGCACGGCCTTGCTGAAATGCTGGGACGTCTGAAAGATCGCCAGGAGCAGCTCGTAAGCCTTCCGGTAGGCAAAGGCCGGCGAGACAGTTTCTGACTTTTCTTTCACAGGCGGCTTTGGAGGTTCCGCAGGCAGCGCGGCAAGCCAAGCAGCGTAATCGCCGGCATCCAAGCCATCCAGGTAGATCTCGTTTCCTGCCTGCCGAATCGCAGCGCCTTTGCGCTCGGCCTGGGCAAGAACATCAGCTAAGATCATGTGCGGAAAGCCCACGTAGGGAAGCGGCTGTTCAACACCTTTGACGGTGCGACGCTTGACCTGAAAGCTGCGAAGGTGCGTGCAGAAGAGCTGGGCAGAAC
>DAIPHW010000300.1:0-2128 GCA_036771135.1 Fibrobacterota bacterium
GCCCTGCACCCGGCCAAGGGTGCTGCCGCGCACCCTTGGAACCCGCTCCCAGGGGCTCTGCCCCTTGGATCCCCGATTAGGCTGCAGCTCCGCGCTAGGCTTGCTGCCAAGCATCTTCGTGGGGCTCAGGCCGGTAAGACATTGGGTGCCGCGCTGCTTGCTGCTGCTAACCCCTCTCCACTTGTTGGAGAGGGGTGGCCACCATAGGTGGCCGGGGTGAGGTAAGCATTGGCACCAAATGTTGCGGGGTGAGGTAAGTCGGCTCGGTGGGCAGCAGAGTTTGGATGGGTTGTGCTGCACCATCCCTGGCGCTTCCCCTGCGTTTAGTGCCGGTTGGTCAGGATCCAGGTCAGCGAGATGCCGGCCGTGAGGATCCACTGGATGCTCCCTTGCGCCAAGATCCTCCAGCCGCTCTGACGGATTTTGTCCAGGTGCACGCCCAGGCCCACCAGGAAAAGCGCCAGCGTGAATCCCGAGCGGGCAAGCGTCGCAAGGACCGGCGCGACTTCGCGCACCGGCGGGACGAGCGTCGAGAGGAGCGAGGCGGCGATGAATCCCAAGAGGAAGAGCGGCACCTTGGCGCCCTTGCCCGCCTTGGCGCCGCTGCGCCGCGCCGTGAGATGGGCCGCCGCGAGGCTGATGGGAATGATCCAGAGGGTGCGGGCAAGTTTTGTCGCAATGGCCACCGGCAGGGCGGCCGAACCGAAGGCGGCGGCAGCGCCCACCACCGACGAGACGTCGTGGACGGCCACCCCGGCCCAGGTCCCGAAGGCGTGCGGGTCCATGCCCAGGAAATGTCCAAGCGGCGGAAAGACAACGAGCGCTACGGCGTTTAGCAGGAAGACCGTTCCCATGGCGGTGCCCACCGCGTCGTCGTCGGCACGGGTGGCCTCCGCTACGGCCGCAATGGCCGAGCCGCCGCAGATGGCGGTGCCGGCCGAGACCAGGCGCGAGGCGCCGCGTTCCAGATGCAGGAGCTTTGCCAGGAGGATCCCGGCGGCGAAGGTGACGGCCACCGTGAGAGCCGAGAGCCCGAGTCCCTCGAGGCCGGTGCGCAGCAGCACGTGGATGTCGAGCCCCAGCCCCAGGGCGACCACCGAGACTTGCAGCAGCACGCGCGAGAGGGTGCCGCCATGGCGGATCCTGGGGCGCCCAGGCAGGGCCGCCACGGCGATTCCCAGGAGAAGCGCTGCGGCGGGAGGCATCTTCGGAATCAAGCAGACGGCGGCCACGGCCAAGGGAAGGAGCGTTCGGGTCAGGTTTGGCGTTTTCATGAGACAACGATAGGGCTGGAAATGCCATGACACAAATACATCATTTTCATAGATCCCATATCCATGGGATATGGAATTAACCTGCATCATCTGGAAGTCTTCCATGCCGTGGCCGTTTCGGGGAGTCTCACGGCCGCCGCCCGGGAGCTTGGCACCAGCCAGCCGGCCGCCACCAAGCAACTGCGGCTCCTGGAAGAGACGCTTGGCACCGCGCTTCTGGATCGCTTGCCGCGCGGCGTCCGTCTCACTGCCGCCGGCGAACTTTTGGAACGCCATGCCCGTGCCCTCTTTGCGCAGCGTGACCGGGCTCTCGCGGAGCTTGCCGAACTCAAGGGCCTGCGCCGCGGGCGGCTGGAGCTCTCGGCGAGCCTCACAGTGGGATCCTACCTGTTGCCGGGCATCCTGGCGCGCTTCCGCGGCCTTCATCCCGACATCGCCGTGCGGGTCTCGGTCGGGAACACCCGTGTGGGTCTTGCGCGGGTGCGCGACGGCGAGGTGGACGCGGCCTTGGTGGAGGGGCCGGTGGAACTGGAAGGCGTGGAGGCCAAGGAATTCGCCCGCGACGAGCTGGTGGTGGCGGCTCCGGCCGGGCACTTGCTGGCGCGGCGGCGCGGCCCGGTGCCTTTGCGACGGATTCTGTCTGAGCCGCTGATCGAGCGCGAGGAGGGATCGGGGACGCGGGAGATTCTGGAGAGGGAGCTTTCCCGCCTGGGCGTGGACTGGAAGCCTTCCCTGGTGGTGGGCGGCACCGAGGCCATCAAGGGGCTGGTGGCCGCCGGGATGGGGCTTGCGGTGCTCTCGCGCCTGGCCGTCGCCGCCGAGTGCCGCGACGGAAGGCTTGCCGTGCTGCGGGT
>DAIPHW010000301.1:0-2126 GCA_036771135.1 Fibrobacterota bacterium
CCCCGAGTACAGCCAGGTGGAGACCGACCTCTACAACCCATGCGCCCCCTTCTCGCGACTGGGCGTCACCCGCGAGGAGTTTCGCGAAGGCGAACTCGAAGGGATCGAGGGGCTGCACGTGCACGCCCTGTGCGAGCAGAATTCCGACGCCTTCGAGGGGCTGCTCGGGGCCTTCGAAGAGCGCTTCGGACAGTTCCTGTCGCAAATGAAGTGGGTGAACTTCGGCGGCGGCCACCACATCACTCGCGAGGACTACGACGTGCCGCGCCTGGTGCGAGTCCTGCAAGGCTTCAGGGCCCGCCACCCGCACCTCCAGGTGATCCTGGAGCCTGGCGAGGCGGTGGGCTGGCGCACCGGAGAGCTCGTAGCCACGGTGCTCGACGTGGTGCGAAACGGCATGGACATCGCCATCCTGGACGTCTCCCCGAGCGCCCACATGCCCGACTGCCTGGAGATGCCCTACCGCCCCGACATCCTCGGCGGCTTTCCCGCCGGACAGATGCCGTACACCTACCGGCTAGGCGGCGGCACCTGCTTGGCCGGCGACGTGCTGGGCGACTGGAGCTTTGAAAAGCCGCTGCAGGCAGGCGATCGGTTGGTGTTCCTGGACATGATCCACTACACCATGGTGAAGACCACCTTCTTCAACGGCGTGCGCCACCCCTCGATCGCCACCTGGCACGAAGACGGGAGCTTAGAGATGCACAAGGTCTTCGGCTATCCCGAATTCCGCGCCAAGCTGGGGTGAAGTTGGATCATTCGCCGCATATCGTGCGGTGAATAGATGCTATATTCGCCGCAAGGCTCATGTACATCCACGAACAGCCAGATTGGCCCAACTTTACTTGGCAAGACAAGAAGCTGGTCGCTCCTCTTGAGCGATTGCATCATCTCCATGGTCGACTCCTGGGGCAATTGGATGCCCTAGGAGCGTTGCCAGAAACCGCCATCGATCATCTGACTCAAGATGTCGTCCGGTCTGCGGAAATCGAAGGCGAAGCCCTGGATGCACGGCAAGTCCGCTCTTCCGTCGCGCGGCGCTTGGGCATTACGATACCGGATATGCTTCCCACAAGCCAAGCTGTGGAAGGCATGGTGGACCTGACATTCGATTCCATCCATCATTGCCATGAGCCATTGACGCAATCCCGTATGCAGGCTTGGCACGGAGCCATGTTTCCAACCGGGCGCAGTGGTCTCTATCAAATTCAGGTAGGGGCATGGCGAGATGATTCCTTAGGCCCCATGCAGGTGGTCTCTGGAGGCTTTGGACAAGAACGCATTCACTTTCAAGCCCCCGATGCCAAACGTGTTCCCCGAGAGATGGATCGCTTCCTTGCATGGTATGAAACCGCAGCAGATTGCGATTCCATCCTAAAGGCAGCGATTGCGCATCTTTGGTTTGTAACGATTCACCCCTTTGACGATGGCAATGGACGCATCGCGCGGGCGCTTACCGACCTGCTGTTAGCTCGCATGGATGGAGCCAATCTCCGCTTCTACAGCTTGTCGAGTCAGATCTTGGCAGAACGTGAAGCATATTATCGGATCTTGGAATTCACCCAAAGTGGAGATTTGGAGATCACAGAATGGCTATTGTGGTTTGTGGGATGCTTTGAGCACGCTTTGAAAAAAGCCGAGGAAACCCTTCAAAAAGTGCTGATGCGACACCGGTTCTGGCATCAGCATGAAAGCTTATCGTTCAATGAACGACATCGAAAACTATTGAATCTTCTATTAGATGATTTTGAGGGCAAACTGACTACGAGCAAGTGGGCAAAAATCGCACATTGCTCCACAGATACGGCGCTGCGAGATATCCAATTTCTTTTGGATCATGAAATTCTTGCGAAAGACTTATCTGGTGGCCGCAGTACGAATTATGAGCTCAACGCTAAAGCCCTAGAGCACGGACAGACCTATGCTAAACCTACCTGATGCAGGGGGATGGGTCACTTCCCAAACCCCACCATGCGGCGCACAGAGCCATCGGTACTGCGCTCAATGAATAACCCCCTCCCCTCAAGTACTTGCCTTCCCTTCAAATCATACCGCCCCTGAATACCAGCCGGCAGTACATTGGGGCGCCGTATGATGCCAACACTTGCCGAAGCTTTGGTCGGATA
>DAIPHW010000302.1:0-2101 GCA_036771135.1 Fibrobacterota bacterium
TGACCATTGATCACCTCTGGAAGAGCCACCTCTACGACATGGACAACCTCAAGGAGGCCATTCGCTACCGCGGCTACGGACAAAGGGATCCACTGTCGGAGTACAAGCAGGAAGGCTTCGCCATGTTTGAGAACATGCTGGAGCGGCTTGCCGTGGAAGTGGCCGAACGCATCCTGCACGTGGAGCCTTCGGCCTTCGTGATGCCCGAGCATCGCGGTGAGCCGGTGGAACTGGAGATGAACCACCCATCCTTTGCCGGCCTTGAAGACGAGGACGACGACGATGAGGATGACGAGGAAGAAGAGGACAAGGGCCCGGCCCCGGCGCCGCTGCTTCCGGGCACCATGGCGGTGATGGCCCAGCCGCCGCAGGAGAAGCCGCGCCAGGCGCCGCTTCCCTCCAACGTCTCGATGTCGGTGGGGCGCAACGACCCTTGCCCGTGCGGATCTGGCAAGAAGTTCAAGAAGTGCCACGGCGCCTGATCGGGGCGCTTGGACAATAACTGGAAAAGGGGCCGCAAGGCCCCTTTCTTTTAGGTAAGGCTTTCGACTCGGCAGGAATCGGAGAGCAGCGATCGCAAGAGCGCCACCGAGGCCTGCAATTCGGGGCCTTTGGGCAGCGCCTCAAGCACCGACTCCGAGCCCACCAGCACCAGCTTGCGCCGGGCCCGCGTGATGGCTACGTTCAGTCGCTCGGGCTGGAAGTAGAAGTCGGCCAGACGTGCCGCCCAGGCGGGGTCGGAAGCGGTGAGCGAGACCAGCACCACGTCGCGCTCCTGGCCCTGCATGCGCTCCACGGTGTCCACCACAAGAGCGCGGCGGACGGCGGCGTCGGGAACTAACGTCTCGAGTTCCATCCGGATGGCGCGCCCCTGGGCCCGGAAGGGCGCGATCACGGCCAGTTGCTGCGGCGGCAGGCCGCATTCCAGCAGCTCGGCGGCGAGCTCGGCCACCAATCGCGCCTCGGCATCGCTGCGGGTGCGCGCGAGGTGATGGCCGACCGGGACGAACACCCGCGGGCGAGCGGGATCGAGAATTTGAGCGAAGCGGCGCGGCGGACGTGCCAGTGACAGTTCTTGTCCCAAAGCCGATTCGTGCGACTCCAGGGCGCCGCCGTAGAAGGCCTGGCTCGGCCACAGCGAGAGCGAAGGCGGCAGCCGGTAGGTCTCCGAGAGCAGCGAGTCAAACCCCTGTTCGGCCAGGAGGCCAAAGATCGAGGTGTCGGCGGCGTGGGATCCGGATCGGCTGGTCATCACCGGCGGCAGCTGCTTGTGGTCGCCAAAGAACAGAAAGCGTCGGCCCTTGCGCATGGCCATGAGGGCTAGCGGCACGGTGAGCTGGCTTGCCTCGTCGAAGACCACGGTGTCAAAACTGGTCTTGCCGATACGCCCTGACACGGCGGCAAAGGGAGTGGCACCCACCACGTAGCCGCCCTCGTGGCGAAAAAGTGGGCTCTGGCGCAGTGAATCGAAGCTGGGAAAGGGCGCCTCGGCATCGGGCTGGCCGCCGATCTTTGCGACCGGAAAGTCAGAACGACCAGCTCGCACCACCGCCCCTAAGGCGTTAGCGATGGCGCGGTGGGTGAGCGAGGTGACCAGCACCCGCTGTCCTTCCCGGGCAAGGCTTGCCGCCACCTCGGCCAGCACCCGCGTCTTGCCGGTTCCCGGAGGCCCCTGCACCAGGGCGCAGAGGTCGGTGGAAAGGCACTGGGCAAAGGCTTCGCGCTGGCTCCAGTTCAGGGACAGTTCCTGTCCCAGCTCCTCGGCGCGGGCGGCTCGCTCCATGTCTAGGCGTGGCCTGAGACGCCCGGTTAGGAGCGGTAGCACCCGCTCGCGCCCCTCGCGCGAGGCGCCCAGGTCGGCCAAAGCCTCCAACACCGTCTGCGAAAGGTCT
This sequence comes from Fibrobacterota bacterium, assembly GCA_036771135.1. Classification (GTDB taxonomy): domain Bacteria; phylum Fibrobacterota; class Fibrobacteria; order UBA5070; family UBA5070; genus JBDKGV01. The sequence continues at coordinate 1,893 of DAIPHW010000302.1, forward strand.
AGATGGCCCGCGTCCAGGACGCGCGGGGCCGTGAGGTCGGAAAGCTCTTCCTTGCGATCGCGCCGCTCCCGCTCGCCCACGTAGAGCAGGAAGCGCCCGGCATCCTCGTGCTCCACGAAGGCCGGGATGCCCGGGTTCCCGAGCGGGTCCCCGAAGCCGATCTGCACCAGGTCTCCTTCGCGAAAGCGCGAGTGGTTGCGCTCGAAGGA
>DAIPHW010000303.1:0-2085 GCA_036771135.1 Fibrobacterota bacterium
GCCAGCCAGGCAGGCCGTGCAGTTCCTTCTCGAAGAGGTATTCGAGTCCGCCCATTCCCAGGCCATCGCGGCCAACCGTGCCCAAGAGATCGCCAGCCAGCCCGGAAAAGGGAGTCTGGCGCTGGCTCTGCCCGAAATTGCCCGAAAGGATCTCGCCGGTGCGGCAGCGGATAGAGCCTCGCTCTCCTGGCACCAGCTCGCGCACGTTGCTCTGGTTGGCCACGCGCTCGCGCAGCTCCGAGGAGCGCACCACCTGGATCCAGAAGAGACGCACGCAGAGAAGCGCCATCACGCCCAGCACCAGATTGCGCACCAAGAGAAAGCGGCGTTCCATCAGCGGGTTCCTCCCGCGACAGGATCTGGCAAACGCCACTGGTCCTTGGGAACCGCGAAGCCGTAGTTGCGGGCGCGCACCTCAATGCGGGCTGGCGACTCCTCGGCCACCAGGCGAGCATTCAATAGGTCCAGGCTGTCGTGCAGACGGCTCTGCTCGGTCTGAAGGCTGTCGAGACTTCCCGCCTGCTGCAAGAAGCGATGCTGCCGCCACACCTGACCAACCAGGATAGCCCCCAGGATGCTCACGGCGAAGATGGCCAGAAATACGCCACCCAAAGCGGCGCCGCGGTCCTTGCGAACCACCCGCAGACGAGCCGAGCGGGAACGCGGATTCTGCTCGATCTCCTCGGGCGAGGGCTCAATCTTCTTCTCCACCCAGCTACCCTGCATCTCGGGGCGGTTGCCGAAGGGATCGCGGAGATCCTCGCGGGAATCGCCCAAAAGGCCGCGCAGCGAGCTCATCACAGCGCGATCTTCCACCGAGTGGTAAGTGATGACGGCAAGCCTGCCCTGTACGGCAAGCTTGTTCCAGGCTCCCGAAAGGCCGCGGGCAATCTCGGGGAGTTCCTCGTTCACGAGCATGCGCAGCGCCATGGAGAGCTTGGCCAGTTCCCGGGTGTGCTCGCGCATGCCGCGCGGAAAGGCCTCGTCCAGCGCTTTGCCCAGGTCTTCGCTGTAGAGCACGCCTTCGCGCTCTTCTAGCAGGCGGCGCAGCGCGCGCGCCACGATATGAGCACGCGGTACTTCACCCAGGTGCGAAAGCTCGCGGGCCAGGGAATCGTCGTCGTACTGGGCAAAGACATCGGCCAGGGTGCGTCCGCCCTCGGGGTCCATGCGCAGGTCGAGCGGCACGTTGTGGCGAATGGTGAAGCCGCGGGAAGGGTCATCAAATTGGTGGCTGGAGACGCCCAGATCAAAAAGAAAGCCGCTGACGCCTGCGATGTCTTCTTGGTCGATCTCGCCGAAACGCCGCTGACGCGCCGAAAAGCGTGCATCGCCGCCCAGACGCTCGCGCGCCGCCGCGATAGCTTCACGGTCGCGATCAAAGCCAATCACCCGCCCCTTGGGCGAGAGCCGCGCCAGCAGACGCTCGGAATGACCGCCGCCCCCTAAGGTGCAGTCGGCGTAGAGTCCGTCGGGATCGTGGACCAGACCGTCGAGCGTGGCTTCGCAGAGCACCGGCACGTGGTAGCTCACAGCTCGTCCTCCAGCGGCACTTCCAGGGTGTCGAGGAATTCGGAGAGGTCGGGAGCCAGTTCTTCGGGCGGACGCAGCAGCTCTTCGGCCCGGTCGGGATGCAGCAGCTTGATGCGGTCGCCAGCGCCGTAGAAGGTCACGCGCGTGGAGAGGCCCGCATAGCGCAGCATCTCGGCAGGAATGCTGATGCGGTTCTGGTCGTCCAGGGTGTTGCTCGTGGCGTTGGCCGTGAGGAAATCGATCTGGCGGGAGAGTTCGGGAGTGCGCGGACGACGCTGGCGCAGAGCCTTGAGCACGGATTCAAAGGCCTTGGCGTCGTAGAGATGAAGATCTCGGTTCGGACCGATCGTGAGCACGACCTCGCCACCGGCCGCGTCAGGCAACTTGCGGCGCAGCTCGCGCGGCAAGTTGGTGCGCCCTTTGGCATCGATCGCTACGGTGCTTTTCCCGAAATACGACAAACGGAGACTCCCCACAGCTACCCACAGTAACCCACGAATACCCACAAATCTACACCTTCCGACCCCAAATCCAACAAGAGCCCCGTCCAAG
>DAIPHW010000304.1:0-2066 GCA_036771135.1 Fibrobacterota bacterium
ACCAGATCATCGCCGCGCTTGACCAGACGCACCTGCCCGTAGCGCCCCATGTACTGCTCAATCTCCCGGCGCACGCTGGTGGGCACGGGAAAGCGAGAGTGCTCGTCCAGCGACGCCAGCACGGCATCGGCCGAAAGCCCGGTACTGGCGGCATTCCAGAGCGAGAGGTGGGTGATGCGATAGGTATGGATGTATTCGGGGCTCTTCTCGAGTTCCGTGAAAGGGGCGATGGCGTCGCGCGCCGCCGCGTAGCCAGGATGGCTGACTTCAAGCAGAAGAGTCAGGTCCCCCTGGACGATCAAAGGTTTGTCAGGGCCCATAGAATCGCGAAATTAGTCCAAGAGAGGGGAGGGTGAGGCCACAAAAAAGGCCGCACCCCGGGTTTCGGGATGCGGCCCTAGAAATGTTAGAGGAAATCAGGCCTCAGATGGTCTGGCCAGCCGAGGCGCTTTCGATGCCGTCAAAGACGCCCTCGAAGAGGGGGCTCGAGAGGTAGCGCTCGCCCGAATCGGGCAGCACCGCCACGATGGTCTTGCCGGCAAAAGCCGGATCCTTGGCAAGGCGCAGAGCCGCCGCCACCGCGGCACCACTGGAGATGCCGCTGAGGATGCCTTCCTCGGAAGCCAAGCGACGACCGTACTCCAAAGCCTCAGCGGAAGGAATCGCCTCGACGCGGTCGATCAGCGAGAGATCTAGTACGCCGGGAATGAAGCCAGCACCAATGCCCTGGATCTTGTGAGGACCGGGCTTGAGCGGCTGGCCAGCAAGCTTCTGGCTCACCACCGGGCTCTCGGCGGGCTCCACGGCCACCACCGTGACCGCCTTCTTCTGGGTGATCTTGAGGTAGCGGGCGATGCCAGTGAGAGTACCGCCAGTGCCCACGCCAGCGACGATCACGTCCACCTTTCCATCCGTATCTTCCCAGATCTCGGGACCGGTGGTCTTCTCGTGGATGGCGGGATTGGCAGGGTTTTCAAACTGATTGGGCAGGAACCAATGCTCGGGATCGGAGGCAACGATCTCCTTGGCCTTGGCCACGGCGCCGTTCATGCCCTTCGAACCCTCGGTAAGCAGAATGTTCGCTCCGAAGGCCTTGAGAACCTTGCGACGCTCGATGCTGAACGTCTCGGGCATCACCAGCGTGAGCTTGTAGCCACGGGCCGCAGCCACAGCGGCCAGGGCAATGCCGGTATTGCCGGAGGTCGGCTCAATGATCTGCACCCCAGGCTTGAGCACGCCGCGCTGTTCGGCATCCCAGATCAGGGCCGAGCCTAGGCGGCACTTCACCGAGTAGGCAGGGTTGCGCCCCTCCACTTTGGCGAGTACGGTGGCCCCGGCCGGAGCCAAGCGGTTGAGACGCACCAACGGCGTGCGTCCGATGGAAAGGGAATTGTCTTTGAACTGGCTCATCTCGACCTCGATGGTTGTGAACTCTTTCCTATCCCTCACATAGGGTTTATAGGAATAACTTACTGTCTCACATCTTTCCAGTCAAGGACAAAATGCGAAGCTTTAAGGATCTGGCACGGACACGATCTCTTGAAACACAGAAGTACCTTTGGGGACATGCGAAACGGCGCCTGCTGCCTCCTCCTTTTCTGTGCCTGTTCCTATGCCTGGGAGCTCTCGGATGTCTCTCGGTGTGCTTGGGAGCACAACCCTCGCCTCTCCGAGGATTCCGTCGGCCTGCTGCAGGCCCGCAACAACTACGACAAGGTGAAGTACGGAGCTATCCTGCCACGCCTAGAATTGGGCGTAGCTTTCGGTCCGGCACCCGGGTTTCGGTACAACTACGACTCCTCGCTCCACGTGAGCAAACACACGGGTAACAGTAGCGACAGCTTTTACGTTCGAGACTCCTCCACGACCTACGCATGGGATCACTGGGGACCGTACTTCGGCACCCAGATCAGCGTAGCTCAGCCGCTCAACGTCCAGCAACTGCGCTCCGGGCTTTCGGCAGCGAAAAGCGGCATCGCCGTGCAAGAGGCTGCCCTCGTCGGAAAACGGCAGGACTATCTCAAAGAAGCGGCCGAGTACTACTTGGGGTACGTCTTTGCCCGCAC
>DAIPHW010000305.1:0-2051 GCA_036771135.1 Fibrobacterota bacterium
GGATCGGGCATGCCCGATCCAATATCGGCGGGCGGGGGCCCGGCAGGCAGCCCGGCGACGCCGCAGGCGGCGGGCGCCCCAGATTGTGGAAAGAAGTAGTTTAGAGTCCACAATAGGAGGCGGCATGGCAATGAGGGGAAATTCATGAACTGGCTTGCGGCACTGCTTCAGAATCCTTCCGTGCTCCACGACGTGCTGCTGCTTGCGATCACGGCGGGAAGCGGGCTGGCGCTGGGGAGGTTGCGCGTCGCGGGCGTTGGGCTCGGGGTGGCCGGGACGCTCTTCACCGGGATTTTGCTGTCGCATTTTGGATTGCGGCTGGATCCGGCGGTGCTTGCGTTCGTGCGCGATTTCGGACTGGTGCTCTTCGTGTACGCCATCGGCATGCAGGTGGGACCGGGGTTTCTGGCGACTCTTAGGAGCCAAGGACTTTCCTGGAACCTGCTCGCGGTTTTCCTGATTCTGACGGGAACGGCCCTTTCGATTGGACTGGGGCTCGCTTTTGCCACCGGCACTCCGGTGTCGCTTGGGATCCTGGCCGGCGCAGCCAACAACATGCCGTCGCTGGGCGCTGCGAGCCAGGCGCTCTCGGGGCTTCCCGGCTGGAGCCACGCCCTGGGGCGCGACATGACGCTCGCCTGCGCGGTGACCTATCCCTTCGGCATCGTCGGACTGCTGCTGGTGATGCTCCTCATGCGCTTCTTCGGGCGCATCCGCATCCCTACGGAGGTGCATCGCTTCGAGGAGGCAATGCGCTCGGGGCCGCTGCTCTCCAGCATGAGCCTGGTGCTGGAGAACCCGGCTCTTTTTGGACAGAAAGTGTCTGACATTCCGGCGCTTGCCGAGCGCGGTGCGGTGGTGACGCGGCGGCTGCGGGCAGGCAAACTTTCCATTTCCCACCCAGAGGACGTGCTGCAGGAGGGCGACGTGCTGCACGTGGTGGGCCCTGGGGATGCTGTGTCAGATCTTGTCAAGATCGTGGGGCACCAGGCCGAACTCGACCTGCGCGAGGCGCCGGGGGACCTCTCGGCCATCCGCATCGTGGCTAGCCGCGCCAAGGTGTGCGGGCGGAGCCTGCGCGAGCTGCAGCTGCAGGAGCGCTTCGGCGTGGCCATCTCGCGGGTGGAGCGCGGCGACATGGTGCTTTCGGGAGGCCCCGACACGCGCATCCTGTTCGCCGATCGGCTGGTGGCAGTGGGTGCCACCGAGGGGCTGGAGGCGGCGGCCAAGGAGCTCGGCAATTCGGAACGGGCCTCCAACCAGCCGCAGGTGCTGCCGCTTTTCCTGGGGATCCTCGTGGGTGCCCTCTTGGGTGGGCTTCCCATCGCCATTCCGGGCGTCCCCATGCCGGTGCGGCTGGGGCTTGCTGGCGGCCCTCTGATCGCGAGCATCGTGCTGGCGCGGCTGCGGCGCATCGGTCCGGTGGACTTCTACCTGCCGGTGCCGGCAAGCCTGCTCTTGCGCGACCTCGGGGTGACGCTCTTCCTTTCGTGCGTGGGGCTGATGTCGGGCGAGGGCTTCTTCGAGTGCCTGCGCTCGGGGCCGGGCCTTATGTGGGCGGCCCTGGGAGTGGCGGTGACCTTCGTGCCGGCCCTGCTTGCGGCCCTGATCGGGCGGTACCTTCTGAAGATCGACTTCCTTTCGCTGTGCGGCCTGCTTTCGGGAGCCACCACCTGCCCGCCGGCGCTTGCCTTTGCGGGGACTTTCGCGCCCGGCTGCGAGGCGGCGGCGGTGGCCTCGGCGACGGTGTATCCGGTCACCATGCTGCTGCGGGTGGCCTTGGCGCAGACGATCGCGCTGCTGTTGCGCTGAAGACGGACGTGCAGAGACAAAATCTGTCTGAAGCGCGCTTTCGGGCTTGAAGGCGCCGCAGGCCGTTTGCGCCAGGGATGCCGCCCGCAGGGACGGGACACCGCAGTCCCAAGTTTGTTGTAGGGGTCAGGCATGCCTGACCCTGGAACAGGATGGGGCGAGGAGGCCCGGCAGGCAGCCCGGCGACGCCGCAGGCGGCGGGCGCCCCTTTGCAATTCGGCCCGTGCGGATTATGTTTG
>DAIPHW010000306.1:0-2030 GCA_036771135.1 Fibrobacterota bacterium
CCATCTACCAGCGGGCGGCCAAGGCGGTGCTCAAGCTCAAAGCCAAGCGTTCGGCTCTTGCCCGCGGCATCACGCAGGATGCCCTGACCAAGGAAATCGCCGCCATCGAGGCAGGCGACGTCCCCCTCGTCTATCAAGGCCGCGAACTTTCCACCTTCTTCGGAAAGTGGGAGCGTCTGCCGGTCAAGACCGCCCTGAAGCGCAAGGGCTTCGACATCGACGCCCTCTCCGACGCCGACATCAAGGCCGCCATTACCAAAAACCGCTGGGAAATGGACGGCACCTACAGCCGCGGCCGCGCCATGATGCTCGCCTTTGAGGAGCTTTGCGAAGACGAGCTTTGGGAACCGGTCTTCGTGATGGACCACCCGGTGGAATCGACTCCGCTCTGCAAGGTGCATCGCGACGACCCGACCCTGATCGAGCGCTTCGAGCCGGCCATCGCCGGCATGGAAGTGGGCAACTCCTACTCCGAACTCAACGACCCGCTGGTGCAGCGCAAGCTGCTAGAAGACCAGGTGGAACGCGGACGCGGCGGCGAAGACGAAACGCATCCGCTGGACGCCGACTTCCTGCGCGCCATGGAATACGGCATGCCCCCGATGGGCGGCGTGGGCATCGGCATCGACCGCATGGCCATGTTGCTCACCGACCAGGCCTCCATCCGCGACGTGCTGCTCTTCCCGCTGCAGCGGCCAGAATAGGGCGCCTCCCGTCCGTCCCGATGCCGGGAACGGACGGGACCGGGCTGCCTGCCGGGCCTCCCCACTCCATGATTTGGATCGGGCATACCCGATCCCTACGACGGCGGGATGGGAGTCCCGGGCAAAGCCGGCATCCCTGGCGCAAACAAAAAGCCCCCGGTTATTGTAGGGGCGAGGCATGCCTCGCCCTTACGATGACCGGGGGCCGAGATCAGGCCTGGCGGACGCGGGCTTCGGCACGGGGCGGAGCCTTGGGGGCTTCCTTGCCAGCCTGACCGCGACGGCGCACCCACCACACCACGATAGGCGAGGAGATGGCGATCGAGGAGTAGGTGCCGATGGTGATGCCAAAGACCAATGCCAACGAGAAGTGGCGCAGCGTCGGGCCACCCAGGACCCACAGCGAAAGGGCTGCGAGCAGCGTCGCCGCCGAGGTCATCACGGTACGCGAAAGCGTCTCGTTGATGGAGTTGTTCACCAAGACCTCGAAGTCCTCCTTGCGGTACTTGCCAGCATCCTCGCGGATGCGGTCAAAGACCACGATGGTGTCGTTCAAGGAATAACCGATCAGGGTGAGGATGGCCGCAATCACGTTCATGTCGACTTCAAGGCCGAGCACGATGAAGAGGCCCATCGTCATGATCGAGTCATGCACCAGCGTGAGCACGCCGGCGATGCCGTAGCCCAGGCCGTTCTTGCCGAAGCGGAACCACACATAGATGACAATGGCCAAGAGCGAGAGGAGCGATGCCAGGAAGGCGTCGCGTCGCAGTTCGGAACCAATCTTGGGACCGACCGTCTCGGTTCCCAAAATCTTGACGGCAGGATAGTCCTTGCCGAGCACATTCTTTACAATGGCCTGCGAACGGACGGTGGCTTCCTGAGCCTTGTCGCCCTCAAGATCGCTCGACTTGAAGCCAATGCTGTAGGCCATGCCGTTGTTGGAACTCAAGGTCTTCACATTCACGCCCTTGAGACCGCCCTTCTCAAGAGCAGCAACCATCTGGTCAGGATCCATCTTGCCCTGATAGTCCACAGTCATGCTGACACCACCGGTGAAATCGGTGCCCCAGTTGATGCCCATGCGGCTATCCTTGCCCTTAGGAATCACCATTGAGACAATGATGATGCCCACCACAATGGCCGAGGCCAGACCGATCTTGCGGGCATTACCGAGAATGTTGAGCTTGGCGTTCTCGAAGTAGGTGATCGAATGGCCGATCGAGAGAGTCTTGCGTTCCTTCTTGGAAAGCCAGATATCAAAGACGATTCGGGTGCAGAAGATGGCCGTGAAGAGCGAGACCAAGCAACCGATGGTCAGCGTCA
>DAIPHW010000307.1:0-2012 GCA_036771135.1 Fibrobacterota bacterium
GCAGGAGCCGTGGCGCAGCTTCTTGGCGCACTCGATGCCGAGCATGTTGGCGGTGGGGCCGCCCACGTCCGAGAGGATTCCCTTCCAACGCGGATGGCGCGTCATGCCCTCGGCCTCGGCCACGATGGAGGCGTCGCTCCGGGTCTGCACGGTGCGGCCCTGGTGCGCGGCAATAGCGCAGAAGTTGCACTCGCCGTAGCAGCCGTAGTGCGAGAGGATGGAGAAACGGATGGTCTCCAGCGCCTTGACTGGCCCCTGGGCGGCGTGGAGCGGATGCGCCTCGCGTTCCCACGCTTGGTCGTGGTAGCCCGAGAGCTCTTCTGTAGAGAAGGACGTCTCGGGAGGATTCTGCACCAGATACCAAAGCGGATCAGACTTCTGGGCCAGCCCCTTGCCGGTGATCGGATCCTGGTTGGCGTAGAAGAGCTTGAACATCTCGATGAAGCGGCGCGGGTCGCGCACGCATTCCTCGTGAGAGGGAAGCTCCAGGTAGCCTTCGGGAACGGTCTTCGACTTCCAGCACACCCCGCGCAGATTTGACAAATCCTGTCCGGACGCCAGGCGCTGTGAAATCTCCAGTGCCAGCCGCTCGCCCATACCGTAAACCAGGAGGTCGGCCTTGGCGTCGAAAAGGACAGAACGACGGATTTTGTCGCTCCAAAAGTCGTAGTGGGAGACGCGCCGCAGCGAAGCCTCGATGCCACCAACGACGATGGGACGAGTGTTCTTGAAGGCGCGCCGCACGAGTCCGGTGTAGATCATCAGCGCCCGGTCGGGACGCCGGTCGTTCACGCCGCCCGGGGTGAAGTCGTCCTGATGACGGCGCTTGCCGGTGGCGGTGTAGTTGGCCACCATGGAATCGACGCATCCGGAGGTGACGCCCCACCACAGCCGGGGCTCGCCGAGGCGCGAGATGTCCTCCGTCGTGTCCCAGCGCGGCTGGGCGATCACGCCGACGCGGTAGCCCTCTTTCAGAAGCACCTTGCCAAGCAAGGCGACTCCGCAGAAGGGGCTATCGAGGTAGGCGTCACCGCTCACCAGGATGACGTCGAGCGCATCCCAGCCCAGTCGTCGCATCTCTTCTCGCGTCATCGGCAGAAACATGGTGCGGGCAATCTACCTCCCTTGCGCACTGGTGTGCCGGCAGGAACGAACATTTGCACTTCAGGCCAAGAGTGATAGAATGCCGACATGTCTTACGGAACTGCATATCGGATTGTCGCCTTGCTTTTCTTGGTGCCGCTTGCGGGCCGCGCGGCACCTCTGAATGGGACTGCCGGAGCTTCGCTTGCGGCTTCGACGCCATCGACCACCCCAGTGGCCTTGGGAAATGCCGCGAATGCTTCCGCCGATGCCTCGGCGCCTTCGGCTCTTCGGCCAGACTGGAAGAATCAACTCGCTGCTCCCAGGCAAACGTCGCTGGTTGCCCCAACCTTGGGATCAGTCCTAGGCTTTGGAGTCGTGGCGCTCGGAATGTTCTGCGCCAACTCTTCCGCAGTTGAACGCGCTTTCAGTTCCAAGGCGGATGCTGGTCACAATGCCGCCGTGGTGACGGGGTCAGGAATCATGCTCGGCGGAGCCGCCATCGTCTCAGTGAGCTTTGTGCAGCTTGGGAAGGCGCTCTAGTCACGGCGGAGATGCTAAGCTTTACAGCATGTCTCCTCGCTGCATGCGCCGAATCCTCATTGTACTAGTCCTTGCCGCGGTAGGATGCCACTGTGCGCCAATTGCTGGCTCCGCCGACACCACTTCGCTTCATCCAGAAGCTGTCCTGGCTTCGCCTTCCGTGGCATCGCCCGTCTCTGCGAGCGCTTTAAGGGACTCTGCCAAGGGGGGCACTCTGGAACGTGTCGCTGTCCCGGGGCACCCGGCTATTGCTTCAGATTGGAAAGACGGCTTGAATCGCCAGGAAAAGCCCTCCATTGTGGCGCCAGCCTTGGGCACAGCGCTGGGCATTGGAGTCGTGGCGCTCGGGATCTTCTGCGCCAACTCCTCCGCAGTTGAAAATGCCT
>DAIPHW010000308.1:0-1995 GCA_036771135.1 Fibrobacterota bacterium
TTTTGCTATTTCTGTCGCTCCATCCGTACGAGGGAGCCTCGATGTCCAGAACTTGCCTTTTCCTTTCTGTCCTCGCGCTGGGAGCCTCCGCCTTCGGGCAAGACCTTTCCGCAAATCTCTCGGTGCGCGACACCATCCTCGCCAACGGCCTGCGCGTGCTGGTCCATCGCGACAGCTCAGTGCCGTCGGTCTCGTGCCGCCTCTTCTACGCCACCGGCTCGGTCCACGAGCACCCCGGCAACACCGGCATCGCCCACATGCTGGAGCACATGCTCTTTAAGGGCACTCGCAAGGTGGGCGTGACCGACAGCACCCAGGACGCCGTCTGGCTGCCACTCATCGACTCGCTGAACGACCGTCGCCGCGAGGCCCTGGGGCGCGGCGACAGCGCCTCCGCCAAGCGCTTCAAGACCGAGATGGACAGCGCCGCAGCCCATCACCGCAAGGTCTTCGTCAAGGACGAACTTTGGCAGGCCCTGCGCGAGCGCGGCGGCACCGGACTCAACGCCTTCACCACCGACGTGGGAACAGCCTACTTCGTGACTCTCCCCCCCTCCCAGGTGGAGAGCTACTTCTGGCTCGAAAGCGACCGCATGCAGAACGCCGTGATGCGCGACTTCTACGCCGAGCGCGACGTGGTGCGCGAGGAGCGCCGCCTGCGCTACGAGAACCGCCCCGACGGACGCTACTGGGAATCGCTGGAGCGCATGTTCTGGGAAGCCAACCCGCTGGGAAATCCCACCATCGGCTGGCCGTCGGACATCGAGAACTACGACCGCAAGATGGTCGAGGAGCACTACAAGCGCTACTACGGCCCACAGAACGCCGTACTGGTGCTTTGCGGCAACGTCACTCCAGAAGCGGCCTTCCAGCTCGCCGTACGCTACTTCGGCCCTATCGCCCGCGGCGCCGACTTCCCTCCCATCGTGACGCGCGACCCGGAGCCGGCCGGCCAAAAACGGCTAGTGGTGGCACGCGACCAAGCCCGTCCACGGGTAGATATTCTCTTCCAGACCCCGGCCGTGCGCGACTCGCTGGCTCCAGTGATGGAGGTGATCTCCGGTCTCCTTTCGGGCAACAGCGGCCGTCTGCATGAGGTGCTCGTGGACTCGCTGCGGCTTTCCACCGGAGCGGACGCCGACCACTGGGCCCAGAACTACGCCTCGGTGCTGCACATCCGCGCCACCCCGGCTCCCGGAGCCGACCCGGCCCGCCTGGAGGCCGAGATTTGGAAGGCCATCGCCCGCCTGCGGACAGAACCTGTCAGCCCACGCGAACTGACTCGGGTGCGCAACCAGGTGGCCATGTCCAAGCTCCGGCAGATGCGCGACATGGAGAGCGTCGCCACGGAGCTTGGCTTTGACGCCATCTACGGCGACTGGAACCTGGTGAACTCCTTCCCCGCAGCGGTCCAAAAAGTGACCGCCGCCCAGGTGCGCGAGGTTGCTGCCAAGTTCCTGCTGCCCGAGCGCGCCACCGTGGGCACGCTCACCGCCAAGTCTTCCGAGGAGGCCCGCTGATGCGCCGCTCCATTTTGACAAAATCCGTCTCACTTGGCCTGCTCGCACTCGTGGGTGCCGGCTGCAGCGGCGTCAAGGCCATCCCCGAGGGCTCCTCGCAATGGGACCCCTCTCCCAAGCTTCGCGGCAGTCTCACCGGAACCGAAACCGTTTTCGACGCCCCCAATCAGGACACGGACAAGGCCGACAAGAAATCGCCTTCGTCCAAAGATATCCCGGGAAGTTACCGCGACATTCGCGCTGTCACACCCGCCTATCTGCCGCCACTTCTTTCCTCGCGCGCCGACACGCTGCCTTCAGGGGCCGTGGTGTTCTGGGTAGAGGACTCCTCGCTTCCCATCGCCAGTATTCAGTTCCTCTGGAACGAGGGATCTCTCGGCCTCTCGCCGCAGACCTCCGAGGATCTGCGCCTCTTGGGGTCCATGCTGCGCGAAGGCGGTGCCGGGCAACTCGACCCGCGCGCCGTGGACGACAC
>DAIPHW010000309.1:0-1984 GCA_036771135.1 Fibrobacterota bacterium
GATCTTCAGTAGCGAGATGCAGCGGCCGTCCTCGGCGAAGGAATGGCAGATGCCGGAATAGGCGGCGTTGCCCATGCCGCCGGAAGGCGTGTTGCGGCGACTTCCGCTGGAAGAGCAGGAGACGTCGTACTTGGCGGCAGCCGATAGGATGGCAAGTTTCTTTTGCACAGATGAGCAATATACGTTTGAGCAGATGTGAACGCAAGCGAAATGCTTTAGGTTGACAAGTCAACCAGTGTGCCGCATTCTTCTGGCATGGACTCGATGACGGAGCGTTCGCTAGGCTATCTGACGGGAAGCGTTTCGCAGGCCTTGTCCGACCGACTGCACCGCAGCTTTCTGGCCGAAGGGTTCGATCTGACCCATTCGCAGTACGTATTGCTCTTGGATCTCTTCGACGAGGACGGGCAGAGCCAGCAGCGCCTGGCCGATCGCGTCTTCAAGGACAAGGCTGCCATCAAACGCACCGTCGACGTGCTGGTCGCCAAGGGGCTGGTGGAGCGGGGGGGAGCTTCCCGCAACAACCCGGTGCGGCTGACGGCGCGGGCCCGCGAGCTCGAGCCGCGGCTGCGGGCGATTGCGACAGAAAATATTCGCCAGGCGACGCGCGGGATCCCACCTCGGGAGATCGAGGCCTGTGTGGAGGTGCTGCGGCGCCTGCACCGGCAACTGGAAAAGAATGGAGAAAAGGGTGACGGATAAACTGTGGACTCGTGATTTCGTGCTGGCTTTTGCAGCCAATTTCCTGATGGCCTTCTCGTTCTATCTGTTCATGCCCACCCTGCCGCTTTTCCTCACGAAGAGCCTCGGCGTTCCGACGGCGCAAGTGGGTGTCGTGCTTTCAGCCTATGTGATCGCGGCCATCCTGGTGCGCCCCTTCTCGGGCTTCCTCATCGATGCGCTGCCTCGCAAGCGCCTTTACATCGTTTCCTTCGGCCTGTTCGCGGCTCTCACGGTGGCGTATCTGACGGTTCATTCTGCCGCAGCCATGTTCGTGCTGCGCTTCGTCTACGGCCTAGTGTGGGGCGTGATCACCACCTCCGGGAACACCCTGGCCATCGACATCATGCCCAGCTCGCGGCGCGGCGAAGGCATCGGCTATTACGGCATGTCCATGAATCTCGCCATGGCCGCAGGCCCCATGACGGGACTTTTCCTGTGCGAAAACGGCCCCTTTTCGCGGGTCTTCCTGGCTGCCATCCTCACCGCATCGATTGGCTTCCTGCTTTCGTTCCTGATCCGCGTCCGCCATCATGCGCCTCGTTCCCATGCGGTGCTCTCGCTGGACCGCTTCCTGCTTCTGCCGGCCGTCCCGACCGGCTGCGGTTTGCTCTTGGTCACGCTCTCCTACGGGGTGGTGCTCAGCTACACCGCTCTCTATGGCAAGGAGCACGGCATCGGCCACACCGGGCTCTTCTTCGTGGCGCTGGCGGCGGGCATCCTGCTCTCGCGTCTGTTCACGGGGCGGCTGCTCGATCGCGGCCTGTGCTCGCGGGTGGCCGTGGCTGGTGCGCTCCTTTCGGCGGCCGGGCTTTTCGTGCTGGGGCTCTTTCCTTCCTCCTGCGTCTTCTTTTTGACAGCTTTTGTCATGGGGATGGGCTACGGCATGAACTACCCGGCGGCGCAGACCATGATCGTGAACCTGGCCGACCACCACCAGCGCGGCACCGCCAACTCCACCTACTACATCGCCTTCGATCTGGGGGTGGGCGGGGGAATCCTCTTGGCCGGCCCGGTCGCCGCGCACGGCGGGCTTTCGGTCTCCTTTGTCGCTTCGGCGGCCACCACGCTTGCGGGTGCCGTTTTGCTTGGCCTCTGGGCGCAAGGCAAGACGGAAACTGTCACGACGGCTCGCTGACCTCCAGGAGCTTGCGCGAGACCGCGTAGCAGTGGAGGCTGGTGGGGACGAATTCGATCTCGACGCCGCTTACGTCGCGGGTTTCGGTGCGGCTCAGGGTGGTCACCAGGGGAGGCGTGCGCAGCG
>DAIPHW010000310.1:0-1975 GCA_036771135.1 Fibrobacterota bacterium
CGCCGCTTCGGTTGCTGTCTGCTCTTGCTGTTATCCAAAATCGCTTTCGGTGATTAATGATGTGAAATGCGATTCGTGGCGGCAAAGTTAGCCATTCCTGTGCGAATCGTGTTCGTCCGGATCTAGGCGGATTCGATGCCGCTGCAGTCCAGCTCATGAAGAGTCTTTTCAGTAAAGATCGCTCCATCCGGGCGATGCAGAAAAGGCGGCGTGGATGAGTCCCACATGGGAATAGGCCTGCGGAAAATTTCCCCACATGCGCCCGGTGGCGGGGGCGTAGTCCTCGGCCAAGAGCCCGAGCGGCGTGAGCTTTCCGGCGACGCTTTCCAGTAGCTTCCGAGCCTCCTCCTTGCGCCCAACGCGCGCGAGGGCGTCCACCAGCCAGAATGTGCAGATGACAAAGGCTGTGTCGGGAGCGCCAAAGTCGTCGCTGTGCAGGTAGCGCATCATCCAGCCGTCGCGCTCCAGCTCGCGGCGCAGCACCTCGACGGTGCTCTCGATGCGTCGATCGCCCGCGGGCAGGAAGTGGAGCGGTACCGCCTGTAGCATCGCCGCGTCCAGCTCGCTTCCTCCGTAGGCGGAGACGAAGGCGTTGTGGGCTGGGTCCCAGGCCTGGGCGAGGATTTCCTGGCGGATTTTTTCCGCCATCGCCTCGAACTCCTCGGCGGCCTTTGGACGGTGGATGCGTGCCACCTTGGCTGCGCGGTCGGTGGCGGCCCAGCACATGAGGCTTGAGAATGTCTGCGGGTGCCAGCCGTCGCGGTATTCCCAGATGCCGGCGTCCGGTGTGCCGGCCACCGAGGCGGCCTTGCGGGCCAGCCGAAAAAGCAGTTCTAAGGTCTGCGGAGTGCGTTCTTCCTGTAGCCGTTCGTCGAGGAACAGCGGCGCAAGTGCCAGTACCATCTCTCCGTACACGTCATGCTGCTTGTGCTCGGCGGCCTGGTTCCCGGTGCGGACCGGACCGTTTCCGCCATAGCCCTTCCAGGCGTGGTGTATCGTTTCTTCGAGGTCGGTCCGGCCGTCGATGCGGTAGAGCGGAGCCAACTCGAGATCGGGAGCGGCGCTAGCGACGTTGAGCAGAAACTGCAGGAAGCCTTCAAACTCCTCGAAGCGCCCCAGGAGCCGGAAGGCGCCTAAGCTATAGAAGGAATCGCGCAGCCAGCAGAAGCGATAGTCCCAGGTGCGACCGCTGCCTTTGAATTCGGGGAGCGAGGTGGTGAGGGCGGCGGCGATGGCTCCGGTGTCCTCGAAGCAGTGGAGCTTGAGCGCTAGGCCCGAGCGGATCACTTCCTTCTGGAAGAGCGGTGGGATTGAGCAGCTCTTGACCCATCCCTGCCAGTAGTCCACGGTCTCTTGCAGGAAGCGACTGCACAGCGGCGCAAGGGGCTCTTCCACGGGATTGCCCCACGAGAAGACGAGGTGCCGCCTGCCGGTGAGGGCAAAGGCGCCGTTGTTGAGATAGGACAGGGGGATGTCGGTGGTCAGGCGCACGTCCACGGGAAAGCCGTGGTAGCGCACGTGGTGGCTGCCGCGGTCTTCGCCAGGACTCTCCTGACTCCAACCCAGGATCGGATGGCAATCCACTTGGATGCGCGGCGTTCCCGAGAGCGGCTCCACGATGCGGAAGAGCTTGGTGGGACGGAAGGCGCGGCCGAAGTTTTCGAAGCGCGGGGCGAAGTCGAGGATGCGGAACGAACCGTCCTCGCTGTGAAAGACCGTCTCGGCCACGTTGGTGTTCTCGAGGTAGCGGATTTCTCCTACGGCGCCGCTTTCGGGATGGATGCGGAATCGCCCGCCCTTCTCTTCGTCCAAGAGCGGTGCGAAGATGGGTTCGGAGTCGAAGCGCGGCAAGCAGCACCAGGCGAGGTCCCCGCTGCGGGCGACAAGCGCCGAAAACTGGCAGTTTCCGATCAGGGCGAGATCTTCCAAGTGCATAATGGGTGGTCTCCTTGGTTGAAAGTCCATAGTTTACGAG
>DAIPHW010000311.1:0-1933 GCA_036771135.1 Fibrobacterota bacterium
ACCCAATCTCCGCCACCGCGCCCAACAGCCCGCGCACTGTCTTCGCGCTCAATCACATTTTCCAACGTGGCAGCATCAAGAACACCCGCCAAAGCATCGCGAGCATCCTTCATGACCATGCGCAGGCCGCAAGAGTTTTCATCCAAGCATTCGTCGCAACGGCGGTAGGCCGTCTGACTGACGCACGGCACCGGCGCCAAAGGACCATCGATGATACGGACAATCTGCCCCACCGTGATCTGGCGAGCGGGGCGCGCCAACGAGTAACCTCCGCCCTTACCCTTGCGGGAGATTAGGAGTCCCGCATTGCGAAGCTCCAGGAGAATGATCTCCAAGAACTTCTTGGGCACACGCTCTTGATGCGCCAGATCCGCAATCAAGACCGCTTGACCGATAGGGGCCCGCGCAAGCCCCACACAAGCATGCAGAGCGTACTTGGCTTTCTTCGAGAGCATCGTCGCGCAAAGATAGTGTTTTTTCGAAAAGACGACCAAGCTCATCGTCTCAATACACTTTTCTTCACCCTAATCCATATAGACACGATATATTAGATATGAATTAAAGATTTTCCATCACATCTCTGGTGAATACTCATTACTCATGCGCATCTCCCAAAAAACCATCTATGCCGTCCAAGTGCTGATCGCTTTGGCCGAGCGCACCCCGAACCGTGCTCCGATCCAGTTGCGCGAGATTGCCGAGACCTATGAACTTCCCTTCAAGTTCTTGGAACAAATCGCCATCCCTCTGAAGGCCGCTGGCTGGATCCGCGGGCGCCGCGGCAAAGACGGTGGCTACGCCCTAGCCATAACACCATCGCAGCTCAAGCTGGGAGACATCTTGCGGCGTCTGGAAGGCTCGTCGTCCCTTCTGGAAGGCCGTGTCGACGCTTCCGTCCAGGACACTTTGGGGGATATTCTGAAGCGCTGCCAAGCGTCCGTCGACACCATCCTCGACAGCATCACCTTGGCCGATATTGTCTCCGACGTGCATGACCGCAAAGCCCCCACCATCGACTATTCCATCTAGCCACCGTTCCAAGGAGGATTCCAACGTCTCCATCCATATCACAGCTTGGCCCCCAGACTCGGGCCATTCACGCCGGCGAAAAGCCCGATCCAGCCACCGGAGCCTCAAGCCCGAACCTGGTCCTTTCCACCACCTTCATCACTGACCCCGACATTTCCTTCTCTGCGGAAGACATCGGTGCCGAGACGCCCTACGTCTATACCCGCTGGGGCAATCCCACTGTCGACCAACTGGAACGCAAACTGGCAAGCCTTGAGGAAGTCGAGGCCGCCGTGGCCTTTGCTAGCGGCATGGCCGCCATTTCTGGCCTTCTGCTGCAAACCCTGCAAGCGGGCGACCACCTCATCATGAGCGACGTAGCCTATGCCGGCGCCTCGGAGCTGGCCAACGACCTGCTCCCTCGCAGCGGCATCACCGTGACGCGCGTGAACCTTTCCGACCTTGCCGCCGTTGAGGCAGCTTTTCGCCCCACCACCCGCCTCGTCTATGCGGAAACTCCCGCCAATCCCATCTTGCGACTCTCGGATATCCAGGCGCTGGCAGATCTTGCCCACGCTCATGGCGCCCGTTTGGCGGTCGACTCCACCTTTGCCACCCCCATTGCCACTCGCCCGGCAACGCTCGGGGCCGACTTCGTGGTGCATTCGCTCACCAAGTACATCTGCGGCCACGGCGATGCCTTAGGGGGAGCCATCCTCGGACGCACCGAGGACATCGCCAAGATCCGCCAAGGCATCGGCATCCATTTCGGCGGCGTACTTTCTCCCTTCAACGCTTGGCTGATCCTGCGCGGGCTCGCAACCTTGCCGCTGCGCATGCGAGCGCACGCCGAGGGCGCCTTGGCGGTAGCGCAGTTTCTGGAAAATCATCCCAAAGTCACGCGGGTGATCTATCCGGGACTCGC
>DAIPHW010000312.1:0-1926 GCA_036771135.1 Fibrobacterota bacterium
CCAACATGGTGGACTTCCTCAAGAAGTCCAGCCACATTCCCTAGTCACGCCAAGATGCATCCCGAAGGAATGCGGATGCGCAGACAGACCCCATGCCCCCGACGGCTCTCCAGCGAAAAGAGGCCTCCCAACCGTTCGACCCGTTCGCGCATATTCGTAAGCCCCAAGCCTTCGCAAATCTTATCCGGATCCATGCCCGCGCCATTATCGCAAAGCGAAACTTCCAGACCACCATGCGATTCCTCGACATGAATCACCACTCGCGTAGCCTCGCCGTGGCGCATGGCATTGCTCAAGGCTTCCTGCACGATACGGTAGAGTTCCAGGCTTGCGGTAGGAACGAGTTCCCGCTCACGATCCAAACAAAGTTCTACTCGAAAGCCTTCACCTTCCATGGAATGCGCCAGTTCGCGCAAGGCTCCCCACAGGTTGTTGGCCTTAGAACGGGAGGGATGAAGCTGGTGGGAAAGGGAGCGGACAGCCTCGGCCATTTGTTGCAACTGAGCATCGGCCTCGCTGGGAGCCTCCGTTCCCGTTCCGCGTTCCAAATGCAGTGCGATGCGGGCCGCCATCACTCGCTGCGATAGGTTGTCGTGCAGGTCAGCGGCCACCCGGGAGCGATAACGCTCATACGCCTCCTCCAGTCGCATGTCGAAGTCGCGCCGCAGCTCGGCATGGGCCCGGATGCGACGCCGCACCTCGCCAGCCAGCACCCAAGTCGTGAAGAGATTTTCCAGCACCGCACCGCCAATCGCCACTGGAGTGTCCAGGTTTGCCGCTCCGTCAGGATGCAACGGATCCCAGATGCTGCCAAAGACCGCCGCCAACACCACCGGCAGGCAGGAAAGCGCGATGCGCTTAGCAAGACCGTCCCCGCGACGACCACGCCAAGCGACAAGCCCCAAGCCCAGCAAGAAAGCGGGTGCCTGGAAGAGCTCGGGCACAAAGTGCCGCAACACGGCGGCATGGAAATCAGGAACCCAAATAGAGGAGAGGGCGAACAGGGCGCAAAGGCCTTCGCACAGGGTGAGCACATCGAGGAGCGCGCCGAGCCGCAGGAAATGCTGGCGCAACTTCAGAAGATCGCGCAGGAACAGCAGGAAGAAGACAAGACAAATGCGCGAGAAAAACGGCGGGCCAACATGGTTCAGGAGCGGCACGTCCGGCCACAGGAGGGCGGTGGCGAAGCCCATCTTGGTCGATCCCCACACCAAAGCACAAGCGAGATAAGCCACGTACCAGCCAAAGGCCCGTTCGCGCACCGTCCACCACAGATAGGTGGCGGCAAGCAGCACCATGGTCATGAAGCCCAAGAGCCAAGCGTCGCGGGCGGCGTGGTTCTGGAGGCGTGCCGGAAATTGACTATCGGGCACGAAGGAGACCTCTAGCAGTACGTCCCCTTGGGGATCGGAGGCGTTGACAAAAAGCGTCTCCGGACCGCCGCGCAGATCCAGCGGAATGGCCACCGGCAGCACCCCTGCCGGCCGCTCCCGAAACGGACGCGCCGTCCCGAAGGTGCCAAGTTCGCGCTCTCCTAGGCGCATGCGCAATTCCTCAGGAGTGCGCAGTTCGCTTGTCCACCACCACCGCCCTGGACGCGGCGCCAGCAAAGGGATGCGCAGCTGCACTCCGGAGGTGCAGACTCCGAAGCAAAGATCCGTCGCACCACGCCAGCACTTCCCGGAAGGACTGCCGGTCAGGTGCTCGACATGCCGAGCCTGCAACGGAGTGATGGCTGCGCTATCGAGGCGAAGCGCAATCGCGCCCGGCCCCGAGAGCAGCAGTGACATCAGAATGCACAAGAACGGGGACATGGAACAAGAATAATAGCGGACCGAAGACTCCGCAGAGATTTAGACAAGCAGAAACACCGCGCCAGGGATGCCGGCTTCGCCCGGGACATCCGCCCCCGGCGTAGGGATCGGG
>DAIPHW010000313.1:0-1922 GCA_036771135.1 Fibrobacterota bacterium
GCCGCCGCCCGTCAGGCCATCGGTGGAGTGGACGTGGATGGCGGCCTTGTTCTTGGCGGCCACATTGCAGTAGGGCTCGGGCATGAACAGGTTTGAATTGAACAGATTCTGCCAGACCAGCGTCTCTAGCGTATTCAGGGCCGAGGTGGCGTCGGCGTCGGCGACCGTCTCGTCGGAGTAGATGGCGAAGTGGGCCGATTCCTTGATCAGCTTGTAGGCGGAGCGGTCGGGCGAGGGGCCGGGCGCCTTCCAAGTGCCGTCGGTGCAGGTCACCTTGGTGGTGGTGCAGCCGGTGGCCCAGGTGGTTGTCGTGGTGCCTTCGTCCACGACCGCTGTGGCGGTGTCGATGGCTGTGGTGATGCCGGAGGAATCAAGCCGCCCAATGGGCAATCGGGCCTTTTCGATGCCGGAGAGCGAGAAGATCAGGGTGTCGACGATGGCGGCGCTGCGAGCGGTGATAAACTCCTCGCGGCTCCGATGGAGCGCTTGGGCGTTGGCGCTGCGCCCGTCGATGCCGCCTCCGGCGTAGCGCAGTTGGATGTGACCGCTTTCCAAGAGTAGTGCGGCCTCCTTGGAAAGTCCAACGGCACCTCTCGGGGGGATTCCGGTTGAACTGACAGAAAGTGTCCAGGTTCCCTTAGCGTCGGTGGTGGCGGTTCCGTATCCAGTTGCCTTGGCTAGGGAGACGACCACACCCTTAAGTCCGGATCCGGAAGGCAGACTTACGGTTCCGGACAGGGAGGCTAGCGAAAGTCCTGGCAGCAGTGCGGCAAATGAGAGGAATTTTTTCATCTTCGTGGCTTTCGGTGAAGAAGTGCTCTTGAGAGTATATCGCGACCTTCGCGTTTCTTCGCGGTGATCGGCATCGTCGCGTTCACTGGAAACGGGACTTTCTGTGAACGCAGAAACACGTGCAGCACGGGTGCGACGTTTAGTTTCAAGGCATGGCAGGACAAAAGAAAATGGACCTGGAGGCGGAAGGCAGCGAACGCCAGAACAAGATCGATGTCTTCGACTACCTGGACTATCGTGCCTTCCTGCGCGTGGCCTTGGCGCGGGAGAAAGCCGAGGGGCGCATCTCGGGGCAGCGCGAGGTGGCCGCACTTTGGGGACTGCGTTCGGCCGGGCATATTTCTTGGATCCTTCAAGGGCGGCGCAGCCTGATGCCGCGCCTGGTGCCGGCGGTGGCGCGGATGCTCGGTCTTTCCGAACCCGAGTCCGCCTATCTTTCGCTCTTGGTGGAACACGACGACGCCAAGATCCCCGAGGAACGGCGTCTCCTGATGGCGCGCATCGCTCGCTTGCAGGCCGCCCGCACGCGTCGCCTGGCACCGGGGAAAATTCCTTATTGGTCCTCCTGGCGCAATGCCGTTGTGCGCGAGATGGTGGCTGTGGCTCCCTTTGCCCGGGAAGACGCTGCGCGACTAGGAACACTCCTGGAGCCCCCAGCCTCTCCCGAGGAAGCGCGGGAGGCGCTGGATCTCCTTGAAGACCTGGAACTCGTGGAACGCGACTCCCAGGGAACGTATCGGCGCACCGAGAGCATCGTCACGGCCGGTGAAAATTGGTCCCAGGAGGCTATCCGCAATTTCCAGGAATCCATCCTGGATCTTTCGCGCCGTGCCCTGCGGGAGATCCCGCGCGAGGAACGTGACATCTCCACGGTGACTTTCAGCGCGTCTCCGGAGCGTTTTCGCAAAATCCGCACGCGCATCCGAGAGATGCGCCAGGAGGTCTTGACACTCATTCGCACTGATCCAGAACCGACGGCCGTTTACCACCTCGCTGTTCAGCTCTTTCCGGCCAGCCATCCCTTGGGGGATGAACGTGCCTGAGTGCCTGGGGACGATGCTTTCCCTGCTTGCACTGCTTGGGCTTGCCGCTTGCGGGAGCGATGCCCTGGTTCAGGGGGGTGGGGCCAC
>DAIPHW010000314.1:0-1910 GCA_036771135.1 Fibrobacterota bacterium
TTCGAGTTCGGTGGGGGAGCCTTCGCGCACCTCAATTTCTACGCGAAAGGTGGAACCCTCGCCCTCGCGGCTCTCCACGTCGATGGTGCCGCCCATGAGTTCGGTGAAGCTCCGGCAGATGGAAAGCCCCAGCCCGGTGCCGCCGAAGCGGCGCGTGGTGGAGGCGTCCGCTTGCGAGAAAGGGTGGAAGAGCAGGTGCCGCCGATCTTCAGGAATACCCACGCCGGTGTCGTGCACCTCGAAGCCCAGGCGCAGCGTAGATTCCCGGCGCGAGATGAGGAAGATCCTCAGTCCAATTTTTCCGGCCGGCGTGAATTTGATGGCGTTACCGATCAGGTTTGACAGGATCTGTCGGATGCGCAGCGAGTCGCCTATGATCCAGTGCGGTGTGCCGGGAGCAAGTTCGGTAGTGAGTTCAAGTCCCTTCTGGCGGGCCAGCGACCCGAAGAGGCTTGCCATTTCGCGGGCCAGCTCCGCGAGGTCGAAGTCGACGGCTTCGATCTCCATGCGGCCGGCCTCAATCTTGGAAATGTCCAGGATATCGTTGAGGAGGGTCAGCAGGGCCTCGGCGCTGTGGGAGATGGTCTGGGCGTATTCGCGCTGTTCGGAATCGAGAGAGGTCTCGAGCAAGAGACCGCTCATGCCGATCACGCCGTTCATGGGCGTGCGGATTTCGTGGCTCATGTTGGCCAGGAACTCGCTCTTGGCGCGGGCCGCTTCCTTAGCTTCTGACATGGCCTTCAGAAGCCTCGCCTCGCTTCGCTTGCGCTCGGAAATATCCTCGACAAGGTGCCCGAAAAGGCCTGGCTGCGGAATGAAGACGGTGAGCTGGATGTCTTTCTTCAGCATGCGGCTGTAGTATTCGATGCTCTCGGGCTGACCACTCTTGGCGACCAAGGTGCATAGGGAAAGATTTTCTTGGGAAAGGCCTCCGAGCTCCTCGCCCCACTTGCCTAGGATGTCGGAGACGGTGCGGCCAGCCATCTGGGCAAAGGAATCGTTGACTTCCAGGAAGTGTACGTCCGCCACATTTCCGTCCGGATCCAGACGTGGTTCCAGCAGGCAGAAGCCGCTGGACATGTTGCGGAAGAGCTGCCGGAAGCGTTCCTCGCTCTTGCCGAGTTCCTCCAGGGCCGTCTTGTAGGGGGTGATGATCTCCATCTGGCTCACGGCAAAGTTCTTGTCGCCGAAGTCCAGACGGCTTGAGGACATGATCATCCACCCAATGCTGCCGTCCTTGGCGCGGAAGCGCCCTTCGGTGCGAGCCTGCCCCTCCTCGTTCATCTTGCGCAGGTGTTCTTTCCGCTGGTTCAGATCGTGCCAGAGGCCAATGTCCTGGGTGGTCTTTTCCATCACTTCTTCGGAAGACCAGCCGATCTGCGACAGGAAGGCCTCGTTGACCTTCTCGAAGCGACTCTCTGGGAGGCGGGTGATCATGATGGGCAAGAGCGATCCGTGGAACACGGCCTCAAAGCGCTGGCGATCACGACTGGCGGTTTCTTCGGCGACTTGGGTTTTGCGCATGGCCTGCATGGCGCGCTGCAGGTGTCGTTCTTGCAGGAGCTGCAGCAGCAGTATGATTAAGGCGCCCCCCAAGGTGAGCGTGAAGCCCCAGTGGCGCAGCGTGTTGCCGTTGCGGGGAAGCGAAAGCTGCACGAAGAGCCATCCGGGAATGGACGCCGGGCGAATCACCGTCAGGTAGTCCCGTTCATCCAGGGAAACCAGTTTGCCGTCCACGGGGCGTGTGCTCAGAAGCGGTTCTTCCGCTGCGACGGACGGATAAAGCTGGTTGCGAATTTCCGTAGCGATGTTGGCGGGTGATTCCGGCCACAGTTGGTGCTGGGATGCCGTGGTGTCCGAGGCGGCGAAGATCGTCCCGTGTTCCGAAGCTAAGAAGAGGCGCCGCGAGA
>DAIPHW010000315.1:0-1897 GCA_036771135.1 Fibrobacterota bacterium
TGGCTGTGCTGGTGCCGCGACGCTTGCGATTGCCGGCACCTCCAGCGGTAGCGGGGACCTTCGCGGGAAACTGGCTGACGGCTCCCTTCATCTATGCGGCTTCGATCTGGGCTGGAAGCTTGCTTACCACTGGAGCTTCCCCGCGTTGGACTCCCCCTCCGCCCGATTCTCACTGGTCCCAGCATGTGCTTTCTCTGCTGCGCAGGGGACCGTCGTTTCTGCTGGGAATCCTTGTCGTGTCGCTAGCCGCCGGGGCGTTTGGCTACGGACTCATCCGAGTCCTCGTTCCTTTGATGCGGCGCTTGCGCCATCGCGTCTACGCCCGGAAAATCGAGCGGCTCCCCCCTCTCTGACGTGCCTTGTCAAAGGGCGCATTGTATTCTCTAGGCCATGGACGATACGACTCTGCCCGCACCCCAAGGACGCCTCGAAAAGGACCTGCTCCACCTCTCCCGCCTGTTGCGTGCCATGCTTGAGCGCCAAGGGCGTGGGGATCTTGCCGCCTGGATTCCTTGGGACGGTGCGCTTCCCGAAGGAGAGCCGCCGGCCGAGGCCGAACGGCTCTACGCCATCGCCTTTGAGATCCTGAACCTGGTGGAAGAAAACGCCTCGGCGCAAGTGCGCCGTCACAAGGAAACGAATCAGGGGCTGGCTGCCGAGCGCGGGCTCTGGGCCTGGGCTTTCAAGCGCCTCAAGGAGCGGGGCGCGTCTCCTGAAGAGGCGCTGGCCGCCATCCGTCGCTCTTCAGTGGAGCCGGTGCTTACGGCCCACCCAACTGAGGCGCGCCGCACCACCTTGCTTGAGCATCATCGCAACATTTACGTGCTGCTGGTAAAACTCGAGAGCAGTCACTGGACGCCGTGGGAACGGAAGACCTTTGAGGAAGAGATCGTGGCCCTGCTGGAGCGCTTGTGGCGCACCGGTGGCGTGCAACTGGCAAAGCCCAGCGTGGCCGACGAGCTGGAGAACGCCTGCCACTTCTTGGGCACGGTGTTCCCCGACGTGCTGCTCGACCTCGACCAGCGCTTGCGCGATGCCTGGAGCGATGCCGGCTGGGATCCGGCGCTGCTTGCCACGGCAGAGAACTATCCGCATCTCTCCTTCGGAAACTGGGTGGGCGGCGATCGCGATGGACACCCCCATGTGACCCCGGCCGTGACGCGCGCTTCGCTTCTGCGCATGCGCGGCATCGCGCTTTCGCGGCTGCGGCAGCGAATGGCCGAGACGGCGTCGCGGCTGAGTCTTTCGGGAACCCTGCAAGAGGCTGGCTCCGAACTCTCCGGCAGGATTGACGAACTGGCGGAAGCCTTGGGCGATGCCGGCCGTGCGGCTCGCGATCGCAACCGTGGCGAGCCCTGGCGACAGTTTCTGAATCTGCTGATCGCGCGCCTCCCGGAAGATCCGGCGCAAGTGCCTGTTCCGCCTCTGTACCGTTCGCCATTGGAGGTGCTTTCCGACCTGGCGCTATTGCGGCGGAGCTTGGTGGCGGTGGGCGCCGGGCACTTGGCCGACAGCGATGTGCTGCCGCTGGAACGAGAAGTGTCGGTGTTTGGTTTTCATCTGGCGCGCCTCGACGTGCGGCAGAACAGCGGCACCCACGACCGCGCTGTGGAGCTCTTGCTGGAGCAGACGGGAATCCCCTCGCCCAGCTTCTCGCAGTGGGACGAGGTGCGGCGCCTGGAGTTCCTGGAGCGCGAACTTTCCAGCCCGCGCCCCTTCACGGTGCCGGGAGCCGTCCTAGACGGCGAGGCCGAGACTTCGGTGGGCGCCTTGCGCGCTGTGGCGTCTCACATCGTGGACTACGGCCCTGAGGGGATCGGCCAAGCCATCCTTTCCATGACCCGCAGCCTTTCTGACCTTCTGACCGTCTCGCTCCTCGCGCGCGAGGCGGGGCTCT
>DAIPHW010000316.1:0-1856 GCA_036771135.1 Fibrobacterota bacterium
TCTTCCGCCTTTCGGTGGGCTTGGAGACTCCCGAAGACCTGATCCGCGATTTGGAGCAGGCGCTTGGGTAGGTATCGCACAACCGAAGTCCTAGATCTTTGCGCCAAAGTTTGCGAGCTACAACCAGGCTAGTTCGCGCAGGTGCTGGTAGGCTTTGCGAATGTGGCGCTCTTCAAACTTATCACGCTTCTGCGCGCTCCAAGCATACACGGCGTTCACGGTCGCATCCTCGTCAAGCGTCGCACCAATCTCTTGCGCAGCGAAATGAACCGTCCCCAACAGCTCCATGCCTAAGGGCCACTGATAACCTTCGATGAGCTCAGCAACCCGCTCCAGATGCGCCTTGGCTTCGGGCTCGGTCACCAGAAAGGCTTGCGCTTCCGCAAGCGCCGTAGAGCGCAGTTCGATGATCTCACTAGGTGCGCGGATGCCTCGATAGCCATCCAGGTAATGGCCTTCCATGCGGTCGAGGACATGGTTGATGGCATCGGCATAGGGCCCGTAATAGTGCTTCACGAAATCCAGGTGGAACGGCTCGCCCGCTAGCTGCAAGAAATACGCGAGTTTTTGCACTTCAAGGAGCGAGAGTTCGTAGAGTTCCTCGCCGTAGTGGCCCATGGCGGCAAGCAGCACGGCCCGAACACGCGTGAGTTTTGGCTTAGCCGTGGCAACCGGAAGAGCTCCGATCACAGCTTCCTGCGGTGCATACACCAACACCTTGAGATCGGGCAAAGCAGCAAAGGCACTTTCGATCTTGGGATACACGACACCCCAGTCGAGGCCACCGTTTCCACAACCAAGAGGAGGCACTGCGATCGAGCAAAGTTGATGGCGCTTGGCAAATTCCACCAGATGCACAAGGATTTCATCGATCCATTCAAGCTTGGAGGGATGCCTCCAGTCGTCCTTGGTTGCGGCATGCAGAATGAACTGCAACCCATTCAATTGGGCAGCATCAGAAACCAGCACCTGCCCCGGCCTGAGCTCCCCTCTCTTGGCCGCACGCATATAAACTTCGGAAGCCGCAGGAAAGGCCCGGCGCACCTGCAAGGCAACGCCTTTGCCCATCACACCTTTGGTGTTAACGGTATTCACCACTGCCTGAGCAGGGGCTTCCAAGATATTTCCGTGGACAAGTTTAATCATGGCAGCGTTCGATCAGAAATACCAATTTGCCTGGACATTCACAGGGATTTTGAGTCCTGCCTTGTGAACAATTTGCTGGACCCGTTCGGCGACCCTGGAGGTCAGAACTCCGATCTCAAGAAACGCCGAAGTCGGCAGATACTGATAAACCAGAAACTCGGCTTCCTTGCGGCGACGGCGGTCTTGATTCGCCTCCCCACCCCAGGAGCGGGATTCAATGGCGTTCCAGTCCAGGCGAACAAAATCGGTGGGGTCTTCGTAGAAATCCGAGAAAGCCATGGTCGGATGCCCATCAGTAAACACAAACGTCACCTGGGCAGCTTGAACGGCCGCAAGATCGGTTCGCAGCGTCAAGATGTGTTCTTGCTTCACGTCGACAGCGATGTGCTTGGCACCGAGCATAGGGGATCGCGGACAGAAGTGGAATGGCACATAATCGTGCAGGACCCCGCCCAAGCCGACAGAAACCGTCTTGTGGGCACGACGATCCTGGATGTGAGCGAAAGAAAGATCAGAGAACGTCCGCCCCTGAGTATGCATCAAAGTCAGCGACAGTAAGCCATGTTCCAAGATGGAGGCCAGGTTCTTACCATGCGTGATGTGGTACAGGCTTGGGTTCATGGTGAGAATCATTCTAGCTCAATGGCTCGTTTGACGCTTGCAAGTGCGAGATGACCAAGGACGGCATGTGCATGACTTGGATGTCGGGT
>DAIPHW010000317.1:0-1825 GCA_036771135.1 Fibrobacterota bacterium
CAGGCAACATCGCCAATCCCGACCTGAAGATCACCTGGAAGAACTTCCTCGACGGAGCCATGGTCGTCGCTTCGCGCAGCTTCGCCGACGTCGTTCCGCCCGCCACCTCCGTCGGAAGCGGGAAGGCAAGCCCGATGGAGATCGAGGCGCAAGGAGGCCATGCGGTTGCGTATGGGATCGACGGACGCAAGGTCGCGGAGTTTGAACTGTCCGCTGGTCAATCGCTGGATACGCAGGTTAGGCGCTTGGCACCCGGGCAAGGAATGCTGCTGGTGCATCTGCGAAACTCTGCCGGCACCTTGACCCGGACGGTGTTCGCACATTGAAGGGGGGGGCAAGGAGCGCCAACCAAAGCCAAGCAAGGCTAGAACTGTTGCCTTAATTGGAAGGACGGCGAAAGCCCTGCGATTTCCTAGGTTTGGCGGTTCACCAGCGGCTCCAGCGGAGCGAAAGGGCTTACTTACCATGGGCAGCATCCAGTGCGGCATCGTCGGCCTTCCCAATGTCGGGAAGTCCACCATCTTCAACGCCATCACGGCGGCCGGAGCCCAGGCGGCCAATTACCCCTTCTGCACCATCGAGCCCAACGTCGGGACCGTCACCGTGCCCGACCCGCGCATCGATCGCCTGGTGGAGGTGGTGAAGCCCAAGGGCACGATTCATGCCGTCATGCAGTTCGTCGACATCGCGGGCCTGGTGCGTGGGGCTTCCAAGGGCGAAGGGCTGGGAAACCAATTTCTGTCGCATATCCGCGAGGTGGACGCGGTGCTGCACGTGGTACGCTGCTTCGACGACTCCGACGTGGCTCACGTGGAGGGATCTGTCGATCCGGTGCGCGACATCGGCATTATTGATACCGAGCTCTGCATCAAGGACCTCGACTCGGTGGAGAAGCGCCGCTCCAAGGACGAGAAGATGGCCCGCGTCGGCGACAAGAAGGCCAAGCTCGGCATGGAGACCTGGGACAAGGTGCTCGCCCGCCTGAACGAGGGGAAGTGCGTGCGCGGCATGGAGCTTTCCGAAGACGAGCAGGCTATCCTTGACGAACTGCAGCTGCTCACGGCCAAGCCCGTGCTCTACTGCTGCAACGTGCACGAAAACGACCTTCCCGACGGCAATGCCTACGTGGAGGCGGTGCGCGCCCACGCCGCAAGCGAAGGCGCCGGGGTGGTGGTCATCTCGGGGAAGATCGAGGAAGAAATCTCTCAGCTGGAGCCCGCCGAAAAGAAGGAATTCCTCAAGGACTTAGGGCTTACGGAGTCGGGACTCGATCAGGTGATTCGCGCCGCCTACGCGCTCTTGGGGCTGCGCACCTACTTCACCGCCGGCGTTCAGGAAGTGCGCGCCTGGACCTTCCACAAGGGCTGGAAGGCTCCCGCCTGCGCCGGAGTCATCCACACTGATTTCGAGCACGGCTTCATCCGCGCCGAGACCATCGCCTGGAAGGACTTCGAGGCTCTGGGCTCGCAGCTTGCCTGCAAGGAAAAGGGCCTGCAGCGCAGCGAAGGCAAGGAATACGAAGTGCAGGATGGTGACATCATGCACTTCTTGTTCAACGTGTAAAAGCCCCCCCCCGCGCCAGGGATGCCGGCCGCAAGGCCCGGGACACCCGCCACTGGCGTAGATCGGGCATGCCTGATCCCCAATTTGGTGGGCGGGGGCCCGGCAGGCAGCCCGGTCCCGCCTGTGGCGGGAGGCGCCCTATGCGTTTCTCAGAAAGCTCCTGTGGCGTTGCTGGCCAGTTTCAAGCCGCGCGCAGCTCTTGGAACTGATTTGCGGGAATCGCCCAAGGCCCCGGTACGTCTAGCACGCAAATGATGGCGCT
>DAIPHW010000318.1:0-1810 GCA_036771135.1 Fibrobacterota bacterium
CTTCCGTCTCGTCCTTAGTCGCGAGTGAAGAGAGCTACGCACTCCACATGGAAGGTGTGCGGGAACATATCTACCGGATGCACCGCTCGCAGTCGCAGCTTGGGCGCCAGTAACTTGGCGTCCCGGGCCAGCGTCTCGGGATTGCAGGAGACGTAGACCAGGCGCTTGACGCCGGCGTCCAGGATGGCGTTCAGCGAATTCTCGTCCATGCCTTTGCGCGGCGGGTCGACCACGGCGGCGTCGAAACCTTCTTGCACGAGGCCCGGGAGCACTTCGGCGGTGTCGCCTTGCAAGACGCGTACGTTCTTGGCGCCCTGGTGCTGGGCCGTGAGGCGGGCTGCCCGCACGGCGGCGTGGTTTTCTTCTACCGCCACCACCTCGCGGCAGCGCTTGGAAATCCAGAGCGCGATGGTGCCCATGCCGGAATAGGCGTCCAGGCACTTGCAGCCTTCGGGCAGGAGCGAGGCCACGATGTCGTAGAGACGCGGCGTCTGGAAGGGGTTGACCTGGAAGAAGGTGGAAAGGCCCACGTGGAAGACGATGTCGCCCAGCTTTTCTTTGAGCCAGTCGCGTCCCCACCAGATCTCTTCGTGGCCACCTAGCACGACGTTGGTGTCGCGGGTGTTCACGTCCTGCACGATGCCCACCACGTGTCCTTGGCCAGGGTCGTCGCGCAGTGCGCGTTCGCATCGTTCCAGCAAGCCCTTGGCGAGGTTGCGGCTTCCGGGAGGTTTGGGGCCGTTGGTGACGAGTCCCAGGAGAATCTCGCCGGTGGCGGCGCCACGACGCAGCAGCACATGGCGCAGAAACCCGGTGCCTTCGCGTTCAAAGTAAGGTGGAATCTGCTCGCGTTGGGCCCAGGCGCGGACGGCATAGGCGACGGCGGTAAGGCCGGGGTCTTGGATGCGGCATTCCGTCTGATCCACGACCTGGTGCGAGTTTTCGGCGTAGCACCCGAGGGTCAGTTTCCGTCCGCGTCCTTCCCGGTAGCTTCCGAAGGGCAATTGCACCTTGTGGCGATAGCCTTCGGACTTGGGAGAGGGAAGTACGGGGTGGATGACCACGCCGGGAAACTCCGCAAAGAGCTCTTTTACAGCTTCGCCTTTGCGGTAGAGTTGAGTGGGATAGGCAATGCCCAGGGTCTGGCAGCCGCCGCAACTTCCGAAGTGGCAGCAGCGTGGAAGGACGACAGCGCTCAGGAGAGAGCTCGTTCCGCCACCAGGGTCGGCAAATCTGGGTAGAGGGAGATCAGTCGGTGCATGTCGGCCACCTCCAAAATCTCCAGCACGTCGCCCGGCGGGCAGATCAATAGCGACTTGCGGCCAAGGCTTGCGATCTGGTGGTGGCAGCGCGCCAACTCGCCAATAGCGGCAGAGGAGACCATGCGCACCAGCGAGAAGTCGATGGCCTGGTCGGGCCCATCGGCCGCGATCAGGGCGTCGAAAGCCTGCCGCATGGGAGCGCGCTCCGAAAGTGACATCTCCCCACTGAGAACCAGACGGACAAGCCCGGCTGCGGGTTGGTCGAGACGCCAGGTGAATTTCGACATCACAGATCCTCCTGCCACTTGCGGGAAGCGGCTTCATACACTTCTTGCAAAGATATCTTCTGTCCCCCCTCGATCGACACGACACCGACCCTTGGCCGGACCCAAGTGCTTCCTGTCGGCAGCGCCACCTGCCTCGACAGGTGATCCTTCAGCTTCTTCAGCACCGGCAGGTCGTTGGGCGGCTGGGTCATGGGAAGTACTACAAAAAGACGGTTGTAGCCAAAGTTCCCCACAAAGTCAACCTCGCGCAACAGGCGGTGC
>DAIPHW010000319.1:0-1801 GCA_036771135.1 Fibrobacterota bacterium
TCGCGCCTGGAATTTGACGCAGACGGAAACCCCACAAACCTAGAGGAAGCGAAAGGAAGCAAGGAATGAATGAGCTGAATGTTTTTGGATCTGAAGAAGCTCCGCAGACGACTATCGGAGCGCTCGCGGGAGCGACGGAAGCGCGAGAAATCGCCGAGGTCAAAGCTGCGATGTCCATGGCGATCATGTACCCCCGCGACCAGCGGAGGGCTATGGATCGCATCCTGAATGCCTGCGCCCGTCCAACGCTCGCGCAAAAAGCCCAGTACGCCTTTTCTCGCGGCGGCACCGAGATAACCGGCCCGTCGATTCGCCTCGCTGAGGCCATCGCGCAAGGCTGGGGGCATCTCCAGTTTGGCATGGCAGAAATTTCATCGGATGCCAGCGGTTCCGAGGTTGAGGCGTACTGCTGGGACCTCGAAACCAACGTCCGCAAGTCGCTCAAATTCCATGTCTCGCACGTTCGAAACACCAAGCGCGGAAGTTACGCTCTAACCGATTCTCGCGATATCTACGAGAACGTGGCAAACAATGGGGCACGCCGCGTCCGAGCCTGCATCCTGGCTGTTGTCCCGGGCGATGTAGTTGAGGCTGCCGAAAAAGCTTGCGCGAACACGCTGTCCGCAAACGTGGACATCACCCCCGAGCGCCTGAAGAAAATGGTCGAGCAGTTCGCGACCTACAAGGTCACAAAAGAACAAATCGAGAAACGCATTCAGCGGCGTCTCGATTCGATCCTACCCACGCAAATGGTGTCACTCATCCGCATCTACAACAGCCTCAAGGACGGCATGAGCACTCCATCCGAATGGTTTGATGTCACAGCAGAAGCTAAGAGCGACGCTGCCGCCGCCAACAAGGCCGCAAAAGCTGCTGCGGCTGGGACGCTCCCCCTAGAAGGTGGCGCTGAGTGAGCGCCGCGACGATCATTCACGGACTCCCGTGGGGCGACTACATCCAAGGCGGCTTCCTCGGCTCCTCGGCTCTGGACGAGTTCCCGCGCATGAGCCGCGAGGCGTGGAGTGCGAAGCACCAAGAGGGAAACGGATACTCCGACGACAACGATTCCAAAGCGATCGTATTGGGGTCAGCTCTCGATTGTCTCGTTACCGATCCGCCGGCATGGGATGAAAAGTTTGCGGTACGTCCTGCCGGTTTGGATATCCGGACGAAGGAGGGCAAAGCGTGGTCCGCTGAGACTGGATCTCGATCCATCTTGACTGCAGACGAACACGCTCAGGTCGTCGAGGCGCAAAAGCGCGTCATGCACGCGATCAAGCTGGATGAGACGATCAATCACGGGACGGCGCGGTACCAGGTGACGTTCCGAGGCGAGATCAATGGCGTAAAGGTTCAAACGCGCCCGGATATCTGGATTGGTGAGACGGAGTGCGCAATAATTCTGACGGATCTCAAGTACGTCAATTCGACAAATTTTGACGGGTTCGACCGACAATTTGTGACGGGCCGCTACTTCCTCCAAGCGGGTCTTTTCTCGCGCCTTTACCGTGATGCCACCGGCAAAAGTGTCAAAATCTCATTCCTGCTGGCCGAGTCAGGCACCACAACCCCTCGCATCCGCCAGGTGGCGATCACGGCGGATGTGCTGCTTGCAGCCGAGGATGCTGTGGCGATGCGTTGCCAGGAAATCGCAGACCGTCGCGCAGAAGCTGGCGGATTTGTTGACCGACCCGAATACTCGATCATCGAGCTTCCCGGCTGGGCCCGCGCTCAAATTGGACTAGCATGACGATTCCCGCCACATCAATGGTCCCCGGCTGGCCCTACGTCGTCGCGCGCG
>DAIPHW010000320.1:0-1788 GCA_036771135.1 Fibrobacterota bacterium
GAAGGTCGCCTGCTGGCGGACGGCAGCGAAAAGCCGATGCGCAAGGTGGCCGTCACGTTCGGGACGGTGGAGAGGAATGTCACAGGGTGGGAGGTGGGGGCGTGAGCTATCGGCCTCACCCCCTGCACCCCCTCTCCAATAAATGGAGAGGGGGAACAGCAAGCAGGCTGCCGTTGTCGGGTGTCCGGTCAACGGGCAGTGGGGAAGTGGCGCCAGCTTGCCCCACGCGATCAGGATCGCCACATGGGGCCCCAGGTATGGCAGCGGATGTGCGGTGCCATTGTTTTTTGGGTGCCGCATTGCCGTGCATTCTGCTGTTGCTTTGCTGGCACAGTGTTGGTGCTGCCCCCTCTCCGGCGTCGAGCGGGAGAGGGGTGGCCGCGTCAGCGGTCGGGGTGAGGTTTGCTGGGCGAAGCAGCACTACAACAATGCGGAGTATGGCGGCGCAGGTTCGGGGGAACCTATCTTCTGGATGCCAATTTTGGAGGGTGCATGAGTCTTCATGATACTGGGTTCCTGCCCTCTTTGCCTACGGGAGAGTCGGCCTTTGAGAGTTTTAAGCGTACCAATGAACATTGCGCGGAGTATTGGAGCGCTCGGGACCTCCAGGCGCTGTTGGGGTATGCACAGTGGCGGCGCTTTGAACAAGCTATCGAGCGAGCACGGCAGTCCTGTGATCGGTCGGGAAATGAGCCGGAGCATCATTTTGCCAACGCCGGCAAAATGATCGCGGTGGGCAAGGGCGGTCTCCGTGAGGTTCCCGATGTTCATCTTTCCCGGTTTGCCTGCTATCTGATCGCTCAGAATGGCGATCCTCGCAAAGCAGAGATTGCCCAGGCACAGAAATATTTCGCGGTCCAGACGCGTCGCCAGGAACTGGGAGATCAGCTGGCCACTGATCTGGAGCGATTGGAGCTTCGCAAGCAGGCGGGTGAAGAGTTCAAGATGCTGTCTGGGGCGGCTCGGCAGGCAGGCGTCCAGAACCGGATGTTCGGAGTCTTCCATGATGCCGGTTACAAGGGGCTTTATGGAGGTTTGGGGCGAGATGAAATTAAGGCTCGCAAGCAGATCCCCAAAAAAGACAATTTGATGGACCGCATGGATGCGACGGAATTGGCGGCAAACCAGTTTCGGATGACGCAGACGCGCGAAAAGCTGGCTCGTGAAGGGATCAAGACCGAGGGGGCAGCCATCCGCACTCATCAGGATGTCGGGAAGGAAGTTCGCGAGGCGATCCGGCGCATCGGTGGCACGTTGCCAGAGCAGATCGCACCGGCCGAGCCGATCAAGAATGTCGAGAAGCGGATAAAGACGGCCATTCCGAAACTGGAATTGGATGACAAGGATGCCAGTGGGCTCCTGGGGAATCGTGAGGAGGACGCGTCATGACCGCGCTTCAGCCGCTTCCCGTGGGGATCCAGGATTTCGCGCAGTTGCGCGAGCGCGGCTTCCTCTACGTGGACAAGACAGAACTTGTCCATCGTCTCGTGACGACTTCCACGGCGGTCTTCCTGTCGCGGCCGCGCCGCTTCGGAAAGTCGCTTCTGTGCAGCGTGTTCCAGAACCTCTACGAGGGGCGTCGCGATCTCTTCAAGGGACTTTGGATCGAGGATCATTGGGACTGGGACAAGTCTCATCCAGTGGTGCGAATCTCGTTCGGGACCGGCAAGTTCCAGGAGCGGGGGGCGTTCCGGGAATCGGCTTGGGAGCAACTGTTGGACTCATCCCAGTTCAATGGCGTGGACATCGAGGGCTTGCGCTTCGACGTGGCCTTTGCCCGAATCCTGC
>DAIPHW010000321.1:0-1787 GCA_036771135.1 Fibrobacterota bacterium
GGAAGCCTCTTGGTGCCTCGCAACGCCCTGGGCGATGAGACGGTGAGCGTGCAGGACGAGCCGAAGCCCCCCGAACCGGCCAAGCCCTTGCCACCACGGCCGCCCGAGCCGCCTCCAGAGACGCCCAAGGACATGACGCCGCCACCTGCCGACCCGAATCCGCAGCCCCAGGCGTCGCCCGATCCGCCGCCGCCGCAATTTGGTTTGCCCGACGGTTCCTTTGCCGACAACGGGAGCTTTGCGGTGGCCACCGGCAACACCGTCATGAAGGCGCCTGAGGCGGTGGTGAAGCCTCCGCCAGTGGCGAAGGCACTGCCGCCAGCTCCGGCCCCGCTCACGCGTCCGCCCGACGAACTGACTCCGGTGGTGCCAGCCTACCCGGCCTGGGCCGAGGAGCAGGGGGTGACTGCCGTGGTGGTGGCGCAGGTCATCATCGACGCTTCTGGAACCGTCACCGACGTGGTCATCGTGCGCTCGGGTGGCAAGGACTTCGACCGCGCCGCGCGGGCGGCCCTGGCCACGGCCAAGTACCGTCCTTACATCAAGGACGGAAAGGCGGTGCCGGCGGTCTTTGAGCGGCGCTTCGACTTCCGTCTGGACTAGGGCAGCACCACGCCGCCCTCGTCGGGGGCCAGGGCGTTTCCTCGGACGGTGCGACTATACCAGTGCGCGCTCTGCTTGAGGGTGCGCTCCTGGGTCTCGAAGTCCACGTGAATCAGCCCGAAGCGCAGGTCGTAGCCGCTGGCCCACTCGAAGTTGTCCATGAGCGACCAGGCGAAGTAGGCGTTCACGGGGATTCCTTGGGAGGCCGCCAGCGACACCCCGCTCAGGTGGTCGCGCAGGTAGGCTAGGCGATGACAATCGGAAAGCCCGCCGATCTCCCAGGCGCAGCCATTTTCTGTCACCGCAAGATCCTTCACTCCGTAGCCTTCGTGCAGGAAGCGCAACGACCAGTAGAGCGTCTCGGGCTCGACCTTCCAGTTGAAGTCGGTCTTTAGCGCCTCTTCGCGCTTCCAAGGGCGGCTTTCGTTGCGGCCTTCAGCAATGCGGTCGGCGAAATAGGCGTTCAGCCCCAGGAAGTCAAGCTTCTGAGAGATGCACTCCATGTCGCCGGTTTGGATGTCAGGGACGTCGGTGCCTAAGGTTTCGAGAGTCTCTTCGGGGTAGGCGCCCTTGAAAAGCGGGTCGAGCCACCAGCCGTTGGCTTTCAGGAAATAGCTGCGGGCAAGCGAGATGTCAGCTTCCGAGAGCGAATCGGGGATCAGGTTCCAGGGATTGTGGACAAAGCCCACCTTGATGGGGCGGCGGCTTTCGGAGCGCAGCGCCTCTACGCTTCGGCCGTGGGAGAGCAGTACGTGGTGGATCACGTTGCGCACTTCCTTTTCGGTCCCCTTGTGGCCGGGCGCGAAGACGCCCCAGCGGTAGCCGTTCTCGGAGATGCAGGGGCCTTCATTGATGGTCATCCATCGCTCTACCCGGTCCGAAAAGCGGTTCGCCAGGAGCGCCGCGTAGTCGGCCATGCGGGAAGCGATGTCGCGCGTCAGGAAGCCGCCCTGCTCTTCTAGTGTTTGGGGCATGTCCCAGTGGTAGAGCGTGAGCCAGGGTTCGATGCCGCGCGCGAGCAGCCCGTCGATGAGACGGTCGTAGAAGGCGAGTCCCGCCTCGTTGGCGCGGCCCTTGCCGGTGGGCAGCACCCGCGGCCAGGAGACCGAGAAGCGGTAGGCCGAAAGGCCCATCTCCGCCATCAGGTCGAGATCGCCTTCCATGCGGTGGTAGTGGTCGCAGGC
>DAIPHW010000322.1:0-1772 GCA_036771135.1 Fibrobacterota bacterium
TCGGAGCGTGCTCCGTGGCGCGCCATGGCAAGGCGTGCCTCGGCGCTCTTCACGGCGCCGGCGGCCTGGGCCACCTTGGCGCTCACCTCGGGACTGGTCAGGACGGCGATGGTGTCGCCCTCGCGGACCTTGTCGCCCTCGGCCACGCGCACCTCCCCGAGCCTTCCCGCGAGCTTTGCCGAGACGGCGATCTCGCGTCCGTCGGCCATGCCCACCAGATCAGGGGCTTCTTCCTTGCCGCAGCCGGCAAGCAGCAGGAGTGCCGGCAGTCCCAGCAGCATCTTCTTGGTGTTCGTCTTCATTTCCGCGCTCCCGTCCAGATGTTGACAAATTCCGATGTATTGCCTTCAGCCCAGAGAATCTCGTTCAGGCCGAGCCAGCCCTCGCCAGCGGCGGAAAGCTTCTCGAGATCGGCCTTCTCGGTGGCGAGCCAGGCGTCCACCACTTCCAGGCCGGTGGCCTGCCCCTGTGCAAAGCGGGCCTCCGTGACGCGGTGGTTCTCGCGCGAAAGCTGGCACTGGGCGTCGAGGTTCTCCCAACGGGTGCGGGCCTGCTCGAGAGCGAGCGCTTGGCGGCGCACCTGGGCTCCCAGGGCGCTCTTGGCCTCGGCGCGCAAGGCCGAGACCTCGCGCTCGGTAGAAAGGGCCGCTTGGCGTTGGTGGTAGTCATCCCCCCCGTGGAAGAGTGTCATCTCTCCCTTGATGCCCACAGCCCAAATGGGTTGCAAGGAAGATCGGGCGGCGTCGCGATTGAACTCGTACTTGCCAAAGAGCCCGATCTGAGGCAGGAAGTCGGCGCTCTTCACGGCCACCGCCTTGTGGGCCACGTCCTGCTGCGCCGAAAGAGAGCTCAGCAAGGGGTTGTGCTCGGCAACTTGGCGCTCGTGGTCGTCGGGAGTCCCGGAAAGGCGGGGCGGCGGCGGCAAGCTGTCGAGAGGGTCGAGAGATCCGTCTTCACCGGCCATCTGGGCAAGCGTGAGGCGCACCGACTGGAGCTTGGCGCTGTCGTCGGAGAGCGCCGTGCGGGCTTCGGCCAGGGCCATTTCGGCGCGCAACAGTGCAGCGCGATCGGCCATGCCGACATCCACGATCTTCTTGGCTTGGTCGCGATGGCGGGTGATGGAGGCGATCGCCTGCTGGCGCAGGGAGATGGACTGTTTGAGGAGCGTCCCCTGCACGTAGAGCCTGGTGAAGTCGCGGGTTAGGTCAGCCTTCTGCTTTTCGCGGTCGGCGGTGGCGGCGCGCTCCCGGGCGGCGGTGATGCGCTCGGCGGCCAGGATCTTGCCGCCGTGGAAGAGAGGCTGGTAGGCGATGACGGAGGCTTCCCAGTCGTTCTGCTCGGCAAAGGTGCTGGAGAACGAGGGAAGCTGCGCCTGGAGAGCCTGGTTGACATTTGTCTGGTAAGCGGACTGCACCGTGCTCGTGATCTTGGCGAGGTTCTCGCTTGTCTGGTAGGCCGACGGCAGGGCACCGTACTGCTTCTGGATGACCGACTGCATCTCTGACGACTTGAACTGCATCATGTTGTAGGTCTGCATGTCGATCATGCCGCTGCGGATGGCGTTCAGGTCCATGTCGATTTCGCGGTCCAGATGGAAGGCGCTCGCCTCCACCTTCACAAGCGGCATGAAGTTGCCATAGCTTGCCTTGTGGGCCTCGTGGGCGGTTTCGACCTTGGCTCCCGAGGCCTTGAGGGAATTGTTTCCCTGCTCAAGCCGGGAAAGCGCCTGGGAAAGCGTCATCGCTTCCTGGGCCTGCCCAATACCGGCAAGG
>DAIPHW010000323.1:0-1762 GCA_036771135.1 Fibrobacterota bacterium
CAAGGATCCGGACGGCTGGAAGGTGCTGCCGGGAGGCTTTGCCCAGACGGTGCGTCATCACGCCCTGGGGGACGTCTCGGTGGTGTGCAAGGAGCTTTGGGTGCCGGCGCGGCGCGGCCAGGAGGCGCCCTCGTGGCGGCCGCGGGGAATCCGTCGCAGCAGTGGCGAAGTTCCCAGCCGGGTGGCCGAGAATCTGTGGTGGATGGGACGCTACGCCGAACGCTCCGAGGTGCGGGTGCGCACCTTGCGCTCGCTGCTGCTGCGCCTGGACGGCGTCTCGGACGATGCGCGCCTGCTTGCCGAGGTGCATCTCCTCTCTGGCTTGGCCGACGTGAGCGGCGACGATTTCGCGACGCTTGCCGATCAGTGCTTCGATGCCGCCTTGGAGGCGGCGGCGCTGGATCTGCGCTCAGCTGCCCGCAACGCCTGGGCGGTGCGCGAGCGGCTCTCGGACGACACCGCGCGAGTGGTGGAACGGCTGGAGCGCGACGCGCTGCGCAGCCAGCAGACCCGCGACTCGGCCGAGGCGGCCCGGCGACTCACCGGCATCCTGCTCGACTTGGCGGCCCTTTCGGGCCTGGGCTCTGAAAATACGGTACGGGGGCACGGCTGGAGCTTCCTGGGGCTCGGGCGCCGTTTGGAGCGTGCCATGGGCTTGGCACGCCAGATGCACTTCGTCTTCTCCGCTCCTGCGGGGGGCGAGGCGGCTGCGCTCTCGGCCTTTTTGGAGGTGTGGGACAGCACCCTCACCTATCGCTCGCGCTACATGGCTCTGCCCACGCCGACCCAGACCGCCGATCTGCTCTTGCTGGATGTCACCAATCCGCGCTCGCTGATCTTTCAGGTGGCCGAGATGGTGGCGCATCTGCAGGCCTTGCCGCGAGCCCATGCCGAATTGGCTGCCGCCAAGGCTCTGCTAGAGGCTTTGCAGCAAAGCTCCCTGGAAGAGGTGGAAAGCCAAGGCGACGAGGCGGTGCGGGGCCATTTGGTCGAGAAGATCGCCTCCTTCTTGGAGGCTTTGGAACGTCTGGCCGCCACTCTGGAGACGCGTCAGTTCGCCCATGTCGAGCCGGCTTGGCAAGGGGAGCGCGCATGATCTACCGGCTGACCCATCGCACCACCTACTGCTACGAGACCGAGGTCTCCTTCTCGCAGGACGAGGCACGGCTGCGTCCGCGCGGCGGGGCACGGCAGACTTGCTTGGAGTGGGAACTGTCCTTCGATCCGGCTCCTTGCTATCGCGAAGAGCGCCGCGATGCCTTCGGGAACCACGTCCATTATCTGGAGTTCGACACTCCCCATCGCCGCTTGGAGGTGTTGGCTCGCTCCTTAGTGCAGACGAAACCGACGCCGGCCTTTGAGGTGGCGGCGCTTCCCTGGGAAGCGGTGCGGAACGGCTTTGCGTGCAACATCCCTTCGGCCCACGAGGCGTTGCCTTTCCTCTGGCCCACCTCCATGACGCCAGATCTGCCGAGCCTTTCCAAATTGTTGGACGGCCTCTTCCTTCCCGAGCAGCCTCTCCTGGAGGCGGCTTTGGCGCTGTGCCATCGCATCCACCAGAGCTTCTGCTACGATCCGGCCGCCACCACCGTCTCGACGCCGCTGTCGCGGGTGTTGGAAGATCGGCGCGGTGTGTGCCAGGACTTCGCCCACCTGATGGTGGCGGCGCTTCGGCACATGGGCCTGGCGGCCCGCTACGTCTCGGGATATCTGGAGACGCTGCCGCCGCCGGGAATGCCGCGCCTCGTGGGCGCTGACGCTT
>DAIPHW010000324.1:0-1757 GCA_036771135.1 Fibrobacterota bacterium
GGCGCAGCAGCTTCCAGCCCTCGCGGGAAGGCTCGACCAGCGCCGACAATTCCTGACGGCCGTTCCCGGAAGGCGGCAGGCAGAAACAGGCATCGTCCACCAGCGGATGCTCGCGCAACCGCAGCTCCATTTCGTCGAGGCTAGCGCGCTTCTCAGCGACCTTGACGATGCGGTCGGCACGCCCCGTGATCCGAAAGCCTGAACCGCAAGCTTCGGCGAGATCTCCCATGACAACCGAACCGCCATCCACCCAGCTTGCCTGCACCTGCAGCCGCCCATCCCCGAGGATCTCCCAAGTCAAGCCATCAAAGGGCTCCCAGTTGCCTTCGCCTTCGGGGCTCCAAGTTCTTTGGGCGATGCCTCCCGTTTCGGTGGAACCGTAGACCTCCAAAAGCCGAGCATGGCGCGCCACGGCGCGCCCCAACGAAGGCGGCACGGCGCCGCCGGAAGAGATCACCAAAAGATCCGCAGGTGGGTCAGCTTCCATTCCCGCCACCAAATGGGAGAAGTGAGCGGGCGAGGCGACCAGAACGCATGACCCGGCTCGCAAGCGGGAAGCCATCTCGTCCCACAGCAGGAAGCGCCGCACAGGAAGCGGAATTCCTTCCAAAGCAGGGCGAATCACCAAGAAAAGCAGTCCGTAGATATGCTGGTGCGAGACAGTGGTCAGCAGTTCACGGCCAGCGAAGAGGGAACCGTTGGTGCGTTCCTGCATCTCGCACTCGTCTTCCAGCTGCCCAAAGCTTTTCGCGACCTCCTTGCGTTCGCCCGTCGACCCGGAGGTGAGCAGGCGCAGCGCAAGTTCATCTCTTCCGACCTTGCGAGAGAGGCAAGGATGCGGCTCCAGCCCTTCGGGAAGTTCTAACAGAAGGCGATCGGAAGAGAATCGTTCCACCGTGGCCGGCTGCCGATCGGGAAGCAGAAGCGGCGCAAAGCCCCGGCTCCAGCAGGCAAGCAGCAGGGCAAAGGCATCGCGCGGATCATCAAGAAAGAATGCGGGAGGCGCGCCAGAGGACTCTACAGCGGCATTCCAAAGCGCAGCCCGCTCGCGAAGCCAGGCGGATTGGGGATGTTGATCGTCGTCCAGCCAAACGGAGAGGCGGGAGACGCCGGCTTTCATGCCGACGGACCGAGCTTTTGCACTCCAATCTCGACGATATCACCTAGCGTACAAGTCATCGTCATCTCCTCAGAGGAGTGCTTGATATGAACTGTCTCGAGTGGGGCACTCATGCATCATTACGTCCCAGCTGAGAAAGAATGTAGGTGGCCAAAGCCGAGACCGACCGGAAATGGTCGCGATTTTCCTGAGGATTCTGGCTCATGTGGATGCCCCAATGGCGTGAAACGACCATGCCGAGCTCCAAGGCGTCGATGGAGTCGAGCCCCAAGCCTTCGATGAAGATTGCGGCCTGGGAATCGATGGCATCTGGAGAAATGTCTTCCAGATCTAGGGATTCTACGATCAGTTTCTTTAGTTCGTCTTCTATGGATTTTTGATCAGGCAAGAGAAACTCCTCATCAAAGTTGCAGGGAAATGCTGCTATGAAAATAGTTGTTCTTTGTCCATCAGCACTAAGAAGCCGCGCCGCTGGCAAAAGTGCCATCTAATGCAGCTTAGCCCTTAACGACCATCGTGCAGCTTGGGATTGTTGCGATGGCGATCAATGTCGCGCCCAGTCTTCTTGGCCACCGTATCGTAGAAGGCCTGGGTGAGGTCCACTCCAGTCTGGTTGGCCAGACATACCAGCACCCAC
>DAIPHW010000325.1:0-1731 GCA_036771135.1 Fibrobacterota bacterium
TTCTCATGAAACGCACATTTCAGCCTCACAACCGCAAGCGCATCAACAAGCACGGCTTTCGTGAGCGCATGGCCACCAAGAACGGCCGCAAGGTCCTGAGCTCCCGTCGTGGCAAGGGCCGCTGGAAGCTCACCGTCTCCGACGAGCGCTGAGCCGGAGGTGATCCGGGGGCGAATGCCTCTGGATTCCATCCGTCTCCCCTCGCCTCGCAGCTATGCCGAACTCTCTCGCAAGGGACGACGAGTACGGCACGCTTGTGGGGAAATCGAGTTGCGCATTCTTGTACCGGCACCGGATGGCCAGCATCGCATGGCTGTCCGTCTCAAGCGCAAGAACGGCGATGCTCCGTTCCGCAATCGTGTCCGCAAGCAACTGCGCGAACTTTTGAGGGCTACGCGAACGACTATGACACCGGCTTGGATCCTCTGGAGCTTTCCGAGTTCAAGGCTCACGCGTCGCCCGCGGGAACTGAAGGACGATGCACGCGCCTGTCTGGCCCAGTCCGGAGTCCTGCCGTCATGAGCCCGGTGGCAACCTTGTTGCGTACCGGCATTATGGGTTATCGAGCGATCCGTCCTCTTCTGGGTGGGTCGCGTTGTCGTTTTTGGCCCTCGTGCTCGCACTACGCCTTGGAGGCGATTGAACTCCATGGGGCGCGGCACGGCGGCTGGCTTGCGCTGAAGCGCATCGCGCGCTGCCATCCCTTTCATCCTGGTGGGTACGATCCGGTGCCTGCCCCTTCCCGGGAGACCTCTCCATGGACCGCCGTCAACTGATCGTCTTGCTCCTGGTCGGAGCTGCGTTCATCTTTTTCATGAGCGATAGCTGGCACAAGCTGGTTCGCAAGACCTTCGGTATGCCCGAACCGGCACCCGTCTCGGCGCCTGCTACACCTGCCAAGGTCGCAGATACCGCCAACCTGAAGACGCCAGCCCTAGTGCAGAAGAGCGCTGGGGACACGGTCCGTCCCGATACCACCAAGGTTCCTCTGCGTGTGGTGACGGTCCGCACCAGCGACATGACGCTGCGCCTTTCTAGCGTCGGTGGTCGCATCGAAGGCATCCAGTTGCTCTCCATCAAGAGCGTCGACGGAAGGCAGCCTTGGATTCTCCCCGAAAATCGCGGCGGCGCCCTGGCCCTGAAGGTGGGGGAGACCGATCTTTCCAACGCGCCTTTCCGTTTCCTGGACAGCCTCCCTGATACCGTGATCGTTCCCAAGGGCGCAACCAAGACGGTGTCTTTGGGATGGATGGCGGGCAATCAGGCGGTGCGGCGCAGCTACACCTTCCACGGGACGGGCCCGCAAGTGGACGTCGCCTTCCAGAGCGCTGGACTTGGCGATTCCTACAAGGTTTCCTGGAACGCCGGCATCCGTCAGATCGAGCCTTCGGGGCCTCGGGTTCCCTTTGGGCCTCCCGACTTCAATCAGATGGTCTGGAAGGACATCGACGAGGTCTCCAGCTACTCCGACAAGAAGACAAAATCTGTCAGCGGCCAGACTTCCTGGCTGGGACTGCGCAGCAAGTACGCGCTGGCGGTGCTGCGCTTTGATACTCCTCGCGAAGGCGACGCCGACTTCGACACCGTGGCCAATGTGGACGGGGCCAATCACTCCTACTCGTGGGCCTTCCGCGGCCACCTCGACAAGGGCGCCGAGAAGGCGACTCTCATCATCACTCCGCTGGAGCTCAAGAAGCTGAAGGCTTTGAACAGCGACTTCGACAAGGTGCT
>DAIPHW010000326.1:0-1573 GCA_036771135.1 Fibrobacterota bacterium
TGCGCGTCTCCAACGATCTGATCCACTGGGTCCGGTTCTTCTTGCAGGGCGTGGCTGAAACGGCACGGAAGGGGCGGTGATGTTTTCCAGAAGATCCTGCGCCTGCGCACCGAGACGGAAAACTCCCTCCTAGACTTGGGCAAAAGAGCGATCAAAGCGCGTGCGTTGCTCCTGCATCTCTATCG
Source organism: Fibrobacterota bacterium (assembly GCA_036771135.1). Taxonomy (GTDB): domain Bacteria; phylum Fibrobacterota; class Fibrobacteria; order UBA5070; family UBA5070; genus JBDKGV01. The sequence continues at coordinate 186 of DAIPHW010000326.1, forward strand.
CCGTCCTATGGTCACCGGCCCAGAAGTGGAAACGCTGCTGAAGGTGTCACGGCCCACTGCCAACGCCTTGATCAAGGATCTGGTTGATCGGGGAATTTTGGTCGAATCGACGGGGCGCTTGCGCGGCCGCCTCTATGCGTTCAAACGCTACCTCAAACTTTTCATGGAATAAGGATCTCCCGCAAGAGCCTGCAGCGCCACTCTTCTGTTGCGGCTCCGTGGCAGTCATTGTCCTGCTGGACTGCTTGTGGGGAACAGCGTCCTACGACCGCATCGCGGGCTTCTTCCGCTCCAGCCTCTTCCGAGGTCGCGGAGAAAGCACTGGAATCCATCAAGCAAGTGGCGATTAGAGTCCTACTCGGCGTACGGCGCCCGGTACAGCTCCTTTTGGACGCCCCAGTGGCGCGCCTGGGATTTCCAGCCAAAGCTTCCCGCCAGCCGGTACAGCCATCCCGGGAGGAACGGGCGGTTCCAGGGCTTTTGAACTTCCGGTGGGAGCGCCGCTCCGCGTGCCAGGTGTTCCGCGGCTTGGTCTAGGACTTGGATGGCCGAGCGGGCGCGCGCCTTGATCTCGTGCAGAGGGCGGCCGTTGATCATGCCTTGGCCGCCGCCCAGCGAAAGTCCTCCGGCCCATTCCATGCCGGCTTTGCGGGCGAAGATCTGGCATTGGGACAAGGCCACGTCGTTGTGGAAGGACTCGGGGAATCCGCAGTTGAGGATCGCCATCAAGCGCTTGCGGTCAAAGCTCCCGGCGCGACTTGCGGCGATTCGTTCCAAGGCCTCGATGGTCGTGGAGGGAAGCGAGTCCACGTAGAGGGGGGATGCCAGCACAACGAGGTCGGCGTCCTCGACGTGCGCGAGCAGTTCCGCCGTCCGCTCGGCCGAGGTGATGGCGGGCTGGAGCAGCACCGTGCGGGTCTCGATGGCCTTTGCCGAGAGCTGATTCAGCAGGTGCTCGCCCAGCGCGTGCGAGGTGCTCTGCTTGCCGCGCGGGCTTCCCACCAGCAGCAGAACCCGTCGTGGCGGGAGGAGGTCACGGGAAAGGGGCTGCGCAGCCGGTGCCTTCGGGCCCGGATCTTTCCCCTTGGCAAGGCGCGCCAAGCCCTCGTCCAGGGAGGCGCCCAGCGAGGCCTCGTCCTGCCAGCTTCCCAGAGGGATGCTGGTCGTGTGCTGAGGACGGAAATTGTTCGCGTTGCGGGCCGCGAGCCTTCGGAAGACCTCGACCTCTTCGGGGTCTGGCGATGGCTGCCATGCGATGGCCAGGAAGTCCGGCTGGATCGGGTAGCGCCGGACGTGGTGGATTTCTCCGTCGACCTTCTCGAAGAAGGGAAGGGCGTTTTGGGGCAGGTGGTCGGCCATGCGCTTCACGAGCGGGGCGTGCCCGCCGA
>DAIPHW010000327.1:0-1517 GCA_036771135.1 Fibrobacterota bacterium
GATGCGGATCTCTCGAGCCTGGGTGGAGTGGATGAAATCGGGGTTCTCATAGGCCTTGAAGGCGTTCATCAAAGACCTTTCACGCGGGCCTTGAAGGCGGCGAAGGATTCGTTTCCCTGGTCGCGGGCCGAAATGACGGGATTTGTCACGGGCCAAGCGACAGCCAGATCAGGGTCGTTCCAGGCAAGGCCCGACTCGGTGGCGGCGACGTAGATGGAACTGCATTTGTACTGGACTTCGGCTTCCTCGGAGAGGACGCAGAAGCCATGGGCAAAGCCGGTCGGGATGAAAAGCTGGCGATGGTGGATGGCATCCAGTTCGAAGGCTTGCCATTTTCCGAAGGTGGATGACTCGGGCCGGAGGTCTACTGCCACGTCCCAGATGGTTCCGCGCGTGCAGCGCAGAAGCTTTGCCTGGCCGGGAGACGACTGGTAGTGCAGGCCGCGAACGGTCCCCTTGCGGGATGAGGAGTGGTTGTCCTGGACGAATTCGATCCCGATTCCCAGCGCCTGGTAGCGGGGACGCTGGTAGGATTCCATGAAGAAGCCGCGATCGTCCTTGAAGACTTGCGGCTCCAGATAGATGAGACCGTCGATGGTGGTGGGAAGAGTGATCATGGTGATGTTTTCTCCTTCGGGAGTCGCCCCAGATTCAGGCTGAAGGTTAGAAAATGGACGTATCCCAACGGGCCCCAGGTCTGGAAGGCGTAATCGAAGCTCCAGTTCGAGATGGCGACGGTCGCACCCAGCGAAGCACGCAAGGCCATTGAGGACGGATGGTCAGAGACCGATTCTCCCATCAGTTCGCCGTTGGCGAAGTCCAGGATCTCGCGTTGGTCACTGCGCACGCCACCGCGGATGGTCAGGTTCTGGGAAATACGTTGTTCCAAGCCTAGGCGCACCTGGGCGTAGTTGTCGATGGGCTTTTGGACATCGAGCAGCAGGGAGGTGGCTCCGTCTCCTGTAAGCAACGCTCGCACCGAACCTGTGACAGAAAGCGGCATGTCGCCGAAGTCGCTTTCGTTCTTGGTGTGGCCTGTGAGTTTGGTTCCCAAGTTGACGATGGAGAGTCCGTAAGTGAAGCGCCGGGCACCCGGCTGCAGAATGATTCCCAAGTCCATTGAGATGCCGTTGGCAACGGAGCCGTCCACGTCGAGGTCTTCGCGCACCCATCGAAAGGTGGCTCCCCAGGAAAGGCGCTTGCCCAGCGGTTCGGCGTAGCTTGTTGAAAGCGCCCAGGAGCTGGGACTCATGGTCTTGCCGTTCGTGTTGTTGTATTCGTCGAGCTCTGTGATCGGATCACCTTCGTCGAGGTAGGTGAGCTGGCCGGCGACATTTCCGTTCAAAAACGGGTAGGCGACTCCCAGCATCCCGGACTGATACGCTTGATCCTGGCGCCTGGCGCTGATCTCTAGCCAAGGGGACGGTGTCCGCGCGATACCGGCCGGATTCAAACCCAGGGTCTGCAGGCCTCCTTCTAAGCTAGCACCAGCGCCGACCATGCCGGCCGGGCGTGCT
>DAIPHW010000328.1:0-1514 GCA_036771135.1 Fibrobacterota bacterium
GCGCCTTGCCGCTTCCCGATGGCTCCACGGCGGGACTTGCAATCCCGTCCAAGGCCCACGGAAAGCTGCCTCTAGTGGTCTGGCTGCACGGGGGGATCGGCGCCAACAACCCGGCCAAGGGCCTGGAGGCGGCGCGCAATTTCTCTACCTGGGCTGATACTTCGGGGTTCGCATTGCTCTGCCCTTCGGCCTGGCCAGCCTCGCCCTGGTGGTCGGCCTCGGCGCGGCAGCGTCTGGAAAAGCTCCTGGTGATCGCCGCCAAGGACCCGCACGTGGATGGTTACCGCATCGTCTTTGCCGGCACCTCCGACGGCGGCGCGGGCATCCTGTGGCTGACGCAGGAGCTGCGTCCATCCTTGGGCAAGCGACTCAAAGGCGTGGCGGTGTGGAGCTGCGACCCTTCGGTGTTGCAGAACTACGGCGTCTCGCTTGATCCGCGGGCCTTCGCGGGGCTTCCGGTGCGCTGGTCGCAGGGCGGCAACGATCGGCTCTTCCCGCTGGAAGACGTGCGACAGTGGTGGAACCGCTTCATCGTGGCGCACGCCAAGCTCGAGTCGCATCCGGTGCTGTGGGCCGGACACGATCTGGTGGATTGGCAGGCGGACCTCGGGCAGCTCGGCGCCTGGGTGAGGAAACTCCGCTAGCCTATTTCTGGCAGCGTGGGCACCACACGGTGCCGCGTTGGGCCACCACGGCCTTGCGAAGCTGCGTGCCGCAGATGAGGCACGGCTCTCCGCCGCGGGCGTAGACGCGTAGGTCCTCTTGGTTGGCCCCAGGTGATCCGTCGGGGTGGACAAAGTCGCGAAAGGTGGTGCCGGCGTTTTGGATGCCTCGCTCCAGGGCTTCGGCCACCGCCTCGGAAAGCCGCGCGATGCGGGGTTTGGAAAGTTCGCCGCTTCTTGCCGAAGGCAGAATGTGCGCCGTGAAGCAGGATTCGTCGGCGTAGATGTTGCCGATGCCGGCAAGGAACCCCTGGTCCAGGAGCACCGCCTTGACGGGGCGGGCGCCCGCTGCCTTTTGGAAGCGCTGGACAAATTCTGTCTTAGAGATCCCTAGCGCGTCTGGGCCCAAGCGAGCAAGGCGCGGGCAGGCAGACAGTGCTTCCGGAGGAAATGTCAGAATCCGTCCGAAGCGGCGCGGGTCGCGAAAAAGCAGGCGGTCGCCGCTTTCGAACTCCAGTACGAAGTGGGTGTGGCGGTCTTCGGAGTGGATTCCCAGGGGCTTCTGGTAGCCCGAGGGGAGGCGCCGGAAGCGATTTTCAGCGGCGGCACCGGCGGCGGCGAAGGTGAGCTGCCCGGTCATGCCCAAATGAATCACTAGTACTCGCTCGGTGGTACCGCAAAAGGCGAGCATCAGGTATTTGCCGTGCCGATCGGTTTCGCGGAAGGTAAGCCCCACGAGCTCCTCAGGGTCGCCCGTCTCGAAGACCTTAGGCGGCCCCATGCGCACGCTGCGCACCGTCTGCCCCTGCAAATGCGGCTCCACCCGGCGGCGGACGGTCTCGACTTCAGGAA
>DAIPHW010000329.1:0-1501 GCA_036771135.1 Fibrobacterota bacterium
GAACACGCCGACCCGACCGGAAACCGGCACCAGCGAATCGACCGGCGTGCAGGGGAAGGTCGCGATGCCCAGGGCGAGAACGCCCGTCGCCCAGGTAATTAGGTCGTCAGCCCTCTGGTGCCCGCGGTAGGAGATCTGAAAGGCCCCCATGAGGAAGAGCACTCCCACGAAGAGGTCCCTAGCGTTGGTGTGGTAGTAATCGCTCACAGAGGGAAGCAGAGACATATTGCCAAAAACTGTCCCGAGAAACCACACGGCCGGAGCCAGCGTCATCCCCAGGATGCCGATGGACACCCGAAGCGCGGTTTCGCTGTTTTTCGGGACCAAGAGACGACCAAACCGACTGGAATCCAGAAATTGCCAAAATCGCGCCATGGGTAAACCTCCAGCGGGCATTGGACTTTGCAGGTGTCCCGACCGCTTCTTGAGATATAGAATGCCAAGCGCACATTCCGCAAGGCTCGCGCCTGGGCCTTCGCCATCGGATGCCACGCTCAGCTGCACTTGAACACCCTGCGCACACGCTACTTGGGCTAAGTCGAGTTTCGTTCATCTTTCTTTGCTCCCCTATTATGCTCTGCGAGTGATACGATTACCTTTCGCAATCACCCTTTTCAGAAAACCCCGTCCCCCCCGCAGAGCACTAAGGAGAGAATGATATGCGCATCGCTATTCCCGCCTTGTCCCTGATCCTAGGCGCCACCTGGATCCCAGCGTCCACCACGGCGATTTCCCTATCGGGAACCGTCATCGACTCTATCACAAAAGGAAAGTTGCCCGGCGTCGAAGTTTCGCTCGCAAAGGCTGGACTGGTTACGCGCACGAACTCGGACGGCATGTGGGCGCTTCACAATGGCGCAAACGGCATTTCAGGAAAGCGCAGCAAGTCGGCTGCCGCCGGCACGCATTTGTCTCTCCAAGACGGTCACCTGCTCTTGCAGTTCGAAGGCCGCGACCTTCTGGGACACGCGCAGCGCACCGCGGCCATCGCCTCGGGAAGGAAGGCACTGCCACGTACAACAGAATCTGTCGTAGACACGTTGTCTTTCTCTTGGAAGGGCCTGATCCGTGCCCAATATCTGATCACAAGCTATGTGCGAGATAGCCTTTCCACGCAGATTGACACCACCGGGATCAACAACGCCACACTTGATTCCAGCTGGAACAAGTCCATCAGCTACGGAAAATTCTCCGACACGCGCGACGGAAACGTCTACGCCACCGTGACGATTGGAAAGCAGACCTGGATGGCCCAGGATCTCGCCTACAAGGCATCAGCCGACTCCGATTCGGGATGGAGCAACGCGCTGTGCCCATCCTGCGGTCGCTACTACACCTGGTCCGTCGCCGCGGGTCTCCCAGACTCTTGCGCCAGCAAGTCCTGCGCAAGCCTTACTAGCACGACGATGCAGGGAGGTTGCCCGGTCGGTTGGGACCTGCCAAGCACTGTCGAATGGGACGCCCTGATTGCCACCGTCGGCGACAGCGCAATGAACAAGCT